>NZ_CP036348.1:4010335-4318822 GCF_007753095.1 Rosistilla carotiformis | reverse complement strand
ATCGATGCGGAGTATTGGCAATGGGCGAAGGCCGCCAAGCCAGCGAAAACGGTTTGCTTCAGCAGCAGCGCTGCCTATCCGATCGGTCGACAACGGGAACTGGGCTACGAACTGCTGTCCGAGGATATGATCCAGTTTGACGATGACATTGGCATGCCAGACATGTCGTACGGATGGGCCAAGTTGACGTGTGAATATTTGGCGCTGCTGGCCTACGAAAAGCACGGTCTCAAAAGCGTCTGCTACCGCCCCTTTTCTGGTTACGGCGAAGACCAGGACGAAAGCTATCCGTTTCCAAGCATTTGCAAACGCGCCATGGCGCATGTTGGCGAACCGACGCTGTCGGTCTGGGGGACCGGCGATCAAATGCGCGATTTCATCTACATCGAAGATTGTGTTGACGGCGTTCTGACGACGATGGACAAGATCGACAACGGCGACGCGCTGAATCTGTCGACGGGGATCTACACTTCATTCAAGCAGTTCGCTCGGATTGCGGCCGAGGAGTGTGGGTATGAGCCCGAGGTGGTGGGGCTGTCCGATAAACCGGCCGGCGTCTTCGCCCGTGGCGGGTGTACCAAAAAACAGGCGGAGTATGGGTTTAAGGCGAGTGTCTCCTTCCGTGAAGGAATCAAGAAAGCTCTCGCCTTGTTTGCGGCACGTGCGTCGTAAACGCGGGGCATGCGGCCAGCACGTTTGCTCGAGTTTGTCAATCAAATATCGATTTACTCTCTAAAAGAGAAACGTTGCTCGACGGCGTGGTTTCGTGTGAAGCTGGCCAATGGTATCAACGTTCAACAACATGTTAACACGCAAGTCAATTCCCTCGCGAATCTTCAACAAACTGCGCACGGTTCCGGCGAGGTGGTTCGGTCCCGATGCGGTACGTAGCGCTTGGGAAGAGTCGATGTGTCGTCGCCAGTCAACGCGATATCGAATCGGTGGCGGCAAACGAATTTATCTGGTTCACATTCGCAAGACGGGTGGAACGTCTCTGAACCACGCGTTCCTGCAGACGTCTGGAATGGATTCATCGTTGTTGTATGAGCAATTGGTGCAAAAGAAGGACCATCGAGTTTGTTGTGGAGACAAAGTCTTTGTCGGCTGGAACATCAAACATATCAATGCTGGGCATTATTACTACGCATTTTCCCATACCCCACTTCACCAAATTGGGTCTGCCTGAGGACACATTTGCAATTTCGTGTTTCCGCGATCCGGTCAAGCGTGTCATTTCCCACTACAACATGTTGTTGAACTACCGTGCCAATAATGTGAATCATCCGTGTATGCTGACAGAAGGGCAATGGCTGGGGGCATCATTTGATGATTTCTTGACGGCGATCCCCGACGAACATTTGTTGAACCAACTGTATATGTTTTCGGCGGATTTGGATGTTGCCGAGGCAGTCGAAAGGGTCGCTGGTCTTTCGCATTTCTTATTTACCGAAGACTTTGATCGAGGGGTCAAACAATTGAACAAAAAGACAGGTTTTCCGATCTGCGTAATGCATCGGCGCAGCGCCAAATATCTCGCTGTGATTTCGGACGATAGCATGATCCGCCTGAGAGAAAAGTTGGAGTCCGAGTACATCTTTCTCGATCATGTGCGCAAGCTCAAAAATGTCGCAGGCGATGCATAGCGATTCGGTGAAGTTAGAATGAATCACGATATTCCAAGCAAGCATGCTCCCATTGCATTGTTTGTTTATAATCGTCCGGAGCATACAAAGCGAACGTTGAGGGCCCTTTCCGAGAATGCATTCGCGGATCAATCGCACCTGCATGTGTTCTGTGATGGTCCGAAGAGTAGCGAACATGATCAGATGCTGGTTCAAGAAGTCCGTCAGGTCGTTGCCAGCGAGCAGTGGTGTGGCGAGGTTACCGTCATTACGAGAGACGAGAATTGGGGACTGGCGCGTTCGATTCGAAGCGGAATCGATTCGATACTTCGTCAGCATGATCGAATCATTGTTTTGGAAGACGACATCGAGACATCGCCCGGATTTGTTCGTTTTATGAACCAAACGCTTGCGATGTACGCGGACGACGCTAGGGTGATGAACGTTAGCGGATACGTACCCGAAACAAGCTACCAGCGATGGCTTTCCGAAACGTTTTTCGTTCGTGTTATGGCGTGCTGGGGTTGGGGAACGTGGCGTCGCGCATGGAAACAATCACGTTGGGAAGGTGCGGAACTGTTGAGTGAACTAGAACGACGTCCCGGCGGCGTTGCTGGGTTTAACTTGGACGGTTGCTATCCCTACACCGAACAATTGCGTCGGAACTTGATCGGCGAGATACGGACATGGGCGGTGTTTTGGGCTGCAAGCTGCTATCTCAATGACGGTCTTTCGCTGTTCCCGTGTCGTTCGCTTGTGCGTAACACGGGGTTCGATGGATCAGGCGAAAACTGTCACAATGCCCCCGGTTTGCAGCCTCGCGGTCCGCTGGCGGAACAAATTCCCGTCAAGAAAATTTCCATACGAGAATCGCTTTTGGGGCGAGAATACTTCAAGGCGTTTCATCGTTTTGGAAGTGATTCCAGACTTTCGGTTCGGATTAGAAATCGTTTCCGGAAAACAAAGGGTCAAGTAGCACAAATGGTGCCTGAGCAAATGAAGGAGCCGCTGCGTCATTTGTTGGGCGTTGCTCATCCTTACGGGCTCGCGTTGTCGACGCAGCGACAACTGCAAACAATGAATCGGTGTGACGAGACGAAAGTGAAGCTGTTTGGGCGAGACTTTTGGATTGCGGACGCGGCTTCTTTTCTTGGTTCACACGATGAGATCTTTCGTCAGGGAATTTATGAATTTGAAACCTCCCAAACAACTCCTTTTATTATCGATGCTGGTGCAAACATTGGTCTAGCTAGTATTTACTTTGGGATGCGGTACCCGGGGGCGGAGATCATCGCAATCGAGTCGGACGGGCTCGTTTGCGAGAAACTCATTGCGAACCTTAAGTCGTTTGAGTTATCGAATGTCCGCGTTGTGCAGGGGGCAGTTTGGGATGCAAATTCTGAATTGTATTTTTCAGCCGACGGCGCAGATGGTGGTAGGGTGTCAAGCCTCGGAAGCACGATGGTTCAAGGCTTGCGTCTACTCGAATTGTTTGAAGGTCGTTCAGTCGATCTACTGAAACTTGACGTCGAGGGAGCAGAGATCCGAGTATTGAGCGATTGTGAGTCAGCACTTCGTTCCGTGAAACGAATTTTTGTGGAGTACCATTCGTTTGCCAATGCCCCGCAGGAATTGTCGAAGCTTTTGTCGATATTGGAACGGACCGGGTTTCGGTACTACATCGAACACACCGGTGTGCATAGCGGACGGCCGTTGGTTAGACGAGAGACACAAGGCGGGTACGACCTGCAGCTCAATATATTTGCAACCCGCCAGCATGGGAGCAATTGAAGCGTCAATGGGCGATCCCAAAATTGTTCAGGTCTCGACAAACCAGAGCGGAGGCGCTGGGATCGCGGCGCTGCGTTTGCATCGCGGTTTGCGCATGGAAGGGGTGCACAGTCGATTTCTGTCGGGCTTAGGACAGCCCGATTCACGGTGGGAAGTAGACGTTTTGTCCAAACGATATCCAAGATTTTGGGAGCGCGCCTTGGGGAAGGTTGGCGTGCACAGGTCCCAACAGATCCTTTGGGAAAAAGAAACCTGCCGGCTTGGATGCCAGGATATTTTCACGACCAGCATTGAAAGCGATGCAAAATTGATTGATCACGCTTGGATGCAGGATGCCGATATCATCAATCTGCACTGGGTCTCTGGGATCTTGTCATGGAAAGAACTCTTCAAGCGTTGCCGCGTACCGATCGTTTGGACGCTCCACGATATGAACGCATTCATGGGGATTTTCCATTACGAATTCGATCGACAACGCGGTAGCCATGCTAGCCAAGTGAAAGATGCCGATGTCATCCGTGAAAAAATTCAGTTGATGCAATCGGATATCAAGCCGGTAATTGTCACGCCGTCTCGATGGCTGAAAGATCAATCGGTGGCGTCGGAATTGTTTTGGGGATTGCGTCACGAGGTCATTGCAAACGGGTTGGACACCGCGATTTTCAAACCGTACCCGCAGCGTTTTGCCAGGACGGTTTTCGGTTTAAACCCGGATAAGAAATTGCTTTTGGTCGTAGCTGAACGGCTCGCGGATCAACGCAAAGGCTTTGGCTTGCTGTTGCAGGCATTAAGGCTGCCTGAGCTGCAACGCAACTGGGAGATCGTTGCTGTCGGTGATGGAGAGTTGCCACTTGAAAACCTTCAATATCATCGTGTTGGTGCCATCAATGACGAGCGTTTGATGGGATTACTCTATTCCGCAGTCGACCTGGTCGTTATTGCAAGCCGGGAAGACAATCTGCCAAATGTCATACTTGAATCTTTATGTTGTGGCACTCCCGTGGTTGGCACGCCAGCGGGAGGGATACCAGAACCGATCGTTCCGGCACGAGATGGCTTAGTAGCCAAAGCGGTTACGGGCGAAGCGTTGTCAGCTGCAATCCGGCAAGCCATCGAGATGCCGTTTGTGCGTGAGAAAATTGCCGCTGAGGCGGCGGCGCGGTACGACCTGTCGGTTGTGTCACGGCGGTATCGGCAATTATACGAAGAA
Organism: Rosistilla carotiformis; assembly: GCF_007753095.1. Taxonomy (NCBI): domain Bacteria; kingdom Pseudomonadati; phylum Planctomycetota; class Planctomycetia; order Pirellulales; family Pirellulaceae; genus Rosistilla; species Rosistilla carotiformis. The sequence goes on along the minus strand of NZ_CP036348.1, from coordinate 4,314,199 downwards.
CTGTTGAAGGTCACGTTGTGAGGCGTGGACTTCTCTTCGACCGTGGCAAGCCAACACAAGTGTCTCCAATTCAAGGGTACGAACGTGTCAGTTGATGCTCAGCACAAAAGCCAGGAACAGCATTGGGATGCCGACCGGGATGATCCAAGTCGTGCGAAGATTCACGAGAGTTGGTTCCGTACGGACACCGTGGATTCTTGGCGGCACGCACGAATGTATGAGCCGGTTCAAGCGTTCGCGCACAATTTGCAACTGCGTTGGGTTACCATTGGTGACGGGCGTTTTGGTCTTGATTCCATTCGCATTCGAAATCAAGGCTTTTCTTCCGTATTGCCAACCGATATCGGGTCCGCTTTATTGGAGCAGGCTGTTCAACGTGGGTTGATCAACGAATATCAAGTTGAGAACGCGGAGCGATTGTCGTTTGCAGACGAAAGTTTCGATGTCGCATTTTGTAAAGAGAGCTACCACCATTTCCCACGCGGCCCACTTGCGCTCTACGAGATGCTGAGAGTTGCAAAACATGCCGTGGTACTTGTCGAACCAAGAGACTATTCGATTGATCGACCTGTGTTTCCTGTGGTTGGTCCGGTTGGACTTGTCAAAGGCATATTTGAATGGGCTAAACGGCGGCTGCGGCTGCACGATACCCCTCTGCCTTTGCGGAAACTCTATCACCTTGGAGACCCGCCCTGCTACGAGGATTCTGGCAATTATGTGTACACCATCTCGTCGCGTGAGATGGAGAAAGTTGCGTTGGGCATGAACTTGCCTGTGCTGGCAGTAAAAGGCTTAAACGACCATCATCAATCTGGTTACGAAACCGAAACAATCGGTGAGTCATCGGAATTGTTTCACGACTTGAAGTTGAAGCTGGCCCAAGAAGATCGGTTGTCGAGAGCGGGACGAATCGGTACGAGCATGTTGATGACGATTCTATTTAAAACGACACCGGACGTGGAGACTCGCCGGTTCTTAATCCAAAACGACTGGTTGGTTGTTGATCTTCCCAGGAACCCACATGTCTAAAATTCCGTTGACCGCATGATCCGTCTTTTTACATCGTACTATCCCGAAGTTAACCGACGCAGACGGGAGGAAATCAACGAGTGTTTGCGACGGAATCTTGCAGAAGATGTGATCGGTGAGGTCTGTCTGTTTCTGGAAAACACGGATTCGCCACAGCAGCATAATAAGCTGAGGACACGCACGATTCACAGTCGTCCTTTATATAAAGACTTTTTCGTTTGGGCGCGAGAGTTGTGTGGCGGTGATAGCAATACGGTGGTTATCTGCAACAGTGATATCTATTTTGATTCGTCGCTGGCGGCCCTGGGGCGACAGCTTTTGCCGGGACAGTGTGTGGCGCTGAGTCGATGGAATGTTCGGGCTGGTGGCAGCCCTGCGCTTTTTGACCGCAACGATGCACAGGACAGTTGGATCTTTCGCGGACCGCCTCGTGACATCGTTGACGATTTTCCCATTGGTGTGCCCCGCTGCGACAACCGTATGATGTACGAACTGCGTCGGGCCGGCTATCGAGTGATCAATCCTGCGTTTTCCGTCCGCTCTTACCATTTACACGCTGGGCAGAGAGAGGAATATGACCAAACAAATCTATCAGCCTTTGTGGATCCTCCCTACCAATACATTTGGCCGCACAATTTGTGCTCGCTGAACCGCACACTGTTGTACAACCTGTTGCATCCGTCGGAACGGATTGGTTGGCGTATGGATTGGCGTTGGCTTCGCGGTACGTTGCCGGTGCGATGTCTGCAAAACTTTGCATCGGCGTTAACACGCACCAAGGGAGCAACCGATGCTGCGTAAGTTGGTTCGACGCTATCGCGCGACGCATCTGTCACACACTAACCGGCGTGCCTTGAGGCGGGTTGTCACCGGCGGCAAAGTCCGCGGTCGGGTGCCCATATTCTTTATCTTCACCCCCGAATTGGTCCACTTTGCACCATTCTGTATGCACGAAGATTTGCCTGGTTTCGAATCGGTGATCGTGCTGAATGCGGTGTCTGCCGATGACGAGTTCTGGTTGCGGAAGACGCTTCCCAATCGTCCCCTTGTCCGTCTGTCCGCTTCGCTTCGAAGCAATTCGCAAAGCATGCTTGCGCATGCCGACGTTCTGAAGGACCTTTGCGCTGTCTGTCCCGCGACGTTTTGTATTCAGGATCCCGATTGTTTCGTTACCGATCCCGCCTTTTACGGTTCGGTTTCAATGGACCCCGATGTGCATTTTGCGGCGGGACCGTTTACGAAATCCACAACGGATCATGGTCACGATATTCCCGACACGTTCTTCTTGATGCTGCACGGCGCGGCGGTGCAACGCATCCGCGATAAATTTGGCGTTTCGGCAGATGTCACGGTCGAATTGCCATCAGCCGCAGCAAACGCTCTGCGGACGATCGGTTATAAGCCGGGAGAGTACCCCGAACAATTCAAGGGCTATTTCGATACATTGCAGGCCTACTGGTTGCTGTCGCTTGCCGAGGGACGATCGTTCAACAAATTGCCTGGTGATGGAACAAGCCTTTACCACATCGGTGGCACGAGTTATTTAATAAACAGCGATTTGGATTTGTCGCATTGGGACTTCTGGCCGTTGAGCGTTCGCTACTTCAACATGCGTCTGTTGGAGTTCGATTGCCTCGCTCGGTTCCGCGAGCGTTTCCGTTACTTGAATGACATCCATGGGACCGCAGGCCGATTGCTGTTGGATTACCCGGCATTTTTGAAGTCGTCCAGATATTCGAATGTCGACAGAATACTGAACGCCGTGGGGCCTGTCGCGAGGGCGTAATTGATGGCGGTTTTCTATAATTCCAGCCACCGGGTTTATGCCTTTGTCAGTTTCAAGGCTTTATACTCACGGTTTACGGCCGCATCCGCCTGGGATGAACTGGACGTTGTACCGAGGCCGCGGATGTTGATGCGAGCGATTTTGAATGGCGGCCTGCCACTCGCTTACCATTTGGTTCGATCTCCAGTGTCCCGTACCGTCTCTTGCTTTATGGACAAATACCGTAAACAGCCCACGCGGATTGGTTGCAAGGGATTTTATTGGCAGCATTGCCACAAGATTCTGTATTCACACCTGGGCATCTCAAAAGGAGCTTCGGATTCCCAGATCGCAGACGCATTCCTGCGATTCCGCTTTGACGAATTTGTGAACTTGTTACCCGATCTCTACCATCGCGACGGTCACTTCAACCCACAGGACTGGACAAACCGTCTGTTTTTCGCTGGAAAGCATCGGATGCGATGGCCGCAATGCAAGATTTTGCGGGTCGAGGAGTCCGACGCATTGGCGGTCATTCCCGATATTGACTTTTCGACAAAGACGAACACGACGGGGCATATTGAACGCGACTTTGAGGTGACCGATGCACAACGATTGGTCATCCACCAATTGTATCGTGCCGACCTTGCCTTGGGCGGATACGACAATTGAAAGCTTGTCGCCGGTTGCAATGAACACACCTCTAGTCACCGTGGTCATCCCGCATTTTAATCGAGCGGATCTGCTGGTTGAAACGCTGGCTTCGCTGAGGGCGCAGACGTTCCCGAATTGGGAGGCGGTTGTTGTGGATGACGGGTCCGATGCGGACCAGTGGGCAGCGATACAGCAGATGCGCGACGATCGGATTCAGGTGGTCGCTCGAGACCGTCAACCCAAGGGACCTTCGGCGTGCCGGAACATTGGCGTTGGGCTAAGTCGCGGAACGCACATCGTATTTCTCGACTCAGATGACTTGATGGCACCGTGGTGCCTGACGAATCGAATGAGAGCGGTGGCCGAGAACCCGGAGGAAGGCTTTTGGATCTTTCCGGTGCTCTTGTTCCAGCATCAGATGGGAGATTCCGATGTCTGTTGGAACGATTTTCGGACAGGCCCCGATCTGATGAGGTTCTTACAGGCAGACCCACCGTGGCATACCTCGTCTCCGATTTGGAGAAGGACCTCGCTCGACGAGCTTGGTGGATTTAATGAGGCGGTGATGTACGGTGACGACACCGATTTACACATTCGCGCATTGTTGCGGAAGATACCTTACGCCAAGATGGATTTCGCCCTTCCGGATCTGTTTGTTCGTCGCGACGCGTCACCCAGGATCACGAATTCGTTGTCGGAAAGCATGCTCCAGTCGCGGCGGGTACGTCTACTTGAAGGTTCCAAAGCGTTGTCCGATGCCGACCGCAGGAGTGTAGAGACTTGGGAGGGGCAATATTTTGTCGAGTGTGAGTTTCTGCTGTTCAATACTTCGACACCAGCAGCCAACATCCAAGCGGTTGTGTCGGATTGGAGGGCCTCCCATCACCCAAAGTGGGCCCAACGATTTGTGGTGCAAGCCTATCTGGCATTTGCTGTCGCAACACGCGACAGGGCGTACATTCTGTTGAGAATCGCACGTCGCATCGCAATGAAAGTGTTGCCCAAGTCTTATTTCCCCGACGGCGGATCGTTTCAAAACACAACGCTCTCAAAAGAAATGATCGAACAGGTCCGAGTTCAGCTGTCCAATGCCGTACGGGTTCCAAAATAATGGGACATGTATAGAGTCTCTAAGATCAGCGTGGCCAAGCCCTAAACGCGATCGTCAGCCGGCGGTAACAGCCGTTTTGACGGGCGGCCTTGCGGCGAACAAGGAAACGGGCACCTACCAATTCCAGATTAACCAATGTCTCAACAACTTCGTGATCAAGTAAAAAGAATCCAGCTGCGTTGTCGGCTGATATTCACACGTCCCACACCTTTTATTATTGTCTCCAATGGCAGGTCCGGTTCCAATTTGTTGTTGAACCTGTTGTCGTCTCACCCGCGGGTGAAACATTGTGGGGAACGCTTTACCGATAACCGAATGAAACGCGAAGACTTCAGCGATCGAGACTTGTTGAGCGAGTTCAAACAAGATCTGCAAAGGAAGGGATTCGAAAAAGCCATCGGCGCAAAGTTCCTATATTACCAATTGGAAGCAGACTATGCCGACAGGTTTAATGCGCCCGGGTTGCGGGACGTGCAACAATACCTCTTGCAAAACCGGCGAATGCGAATTGTGCATTTGACGCGGCGGAACGTCTTGCGGACGGTGATCTCCATGATTGTGGCTGCAAAGACGGGCGTTTACCGTGCGCACGACAAGACGCAATTGCCCAGCGATGCGACCGTCGATGTCTCGCCAGCGGACTGCCTCGCACGACTTCAATTGGTGCGTAACTTCGAGGCGAAAACTCGCCAACAGTTTTGTCACCATCCCATGCTGGAAATGGTATATGAAGAATTGGTTGCCAATCAAGATCAAGCAACCGACCGGTTGCTGCGATTTCTGAATGTCGACCCCATGCCGTTGAGCGGTCGCATGGTGCGACAAAGCAAAAGCTTGCGGGACTCGGTCTCTAATTTCGATGAATTGGCAGCAGCATTGGCGGGAACAGAGTGGGAATCGATGCTCACGGACGATGTCGTTTGAACAAACATAAATGAACAGAAGCGACTCGATGACTAAGAAAGTCAAGTTCCTGATCGGAGGCGCCCAGAAATGTGGAACGTCCGCATTATCGGTAAGCCTCAGGGCCCACCCCGAGATTTTTATCCCTGCGCAGAAGGAACTGCATTACTTTAATAGCCCCGCCCGCTTTCGGCTGGATTGCTTTAAGGCGATACGAAGATATTTGGCTTGGGCATACGAAAGAAATTTCTCCCACGCGGCGGTCGGAACAATATGCGGAGAGGCAACACCTGACTACATGTATTGGGAGACTGCGGCTGGACACATCTGGCGATACAACCCAGGTATGAAGTGGATTGTAATTTTGCGTCATCCCATTTACCGGGCGAGATCGGCTTGGGCGATGAATCGTGATCGGATCGTTGAACAGTTATCACTCAACCAGGCACTCGCAACCGACGTTCGACGTTCGCAAGACACGCTTCCGTATCAGAACCTAATGTACTCATACGTTGATCGAAGTTATTATGCAAATCAAATTCGTCGATTGATTCGAGTATTCGGACGTTCTCAGATTCACTTCTTGACGATGCGTGAATTTCGTGTTCGACACAATGAGTCTCTACGTCAGTGCTTGGAATTTTTGGATGTTGACAGCAGTGTGACATCCGAATCGAGAACCGTGCGCGAAGGAGTTTACGAGAACGCACTTGATCGCACCATCTATGAGGAATGGCTAGACAGATTTCGTTGGGACATAGAAGAAACCGCCCAGTTGACGGGAAAAGACCTGTCAGCGTGGCTTGCTTCGGATTATTTGGAAGAATCCAGCGACGTCTGACATCGTTACCGTGATAGAAACATCGTCGAAGACATTGCGGTTTGATGCGACGCGGTTTGTGTGAACCAAAGACATTTACGCCGCTCAATCGACCTGTCCTGTTGCGGAAATGCAACAATGACTGTGCTTTGGGCTACAGAACGGTATTCGACGTTTGCAAGCGTGTGAGTGAATAGTGTTTTGCATTTGTCGGGCATGAAAACAACAGGACCAAAGTCGCCCCGGGCGCAGCAGCCTGAACTTGATCCGTCTGGCATGGTCCATGGTGGTTCTGGAAAGGTAGCGTATTACGCCGCCATGGACGGATTGCGGACGGTCGCGATCACGATGGTGCTGGTTGAGCACTTCGGTGGTCCGCTGGGAAGTTTCTGGGCTGCGGGCTATTACGGTGTCGACCTGTTTTTTGTGATCAGCGGGTTTCTGATCACGGCGATTTTGATCAGAACGCCCGAATCATCGTTCCGTGAATGTTATGTCAAGTTCATGGGGCGACGTTCGTTACGGATATTTCCCGTTTACTACTTCGCCTTACTTTTGCTTTGGGCTGGCAATTTTCCACAAGCGCGGCAAAACATGCTGTACCTGGCAACGTACACATGGAACTATGCGACGGTGCATCTCAAAGGCGAGGACAATTATTTGTTCTACCTTTGGTCGTTGGCGGTGGAAGAACAATTTTACCTGGTCTGGCCTCTGATTGCGTTGACGCTTAGACGTAATTTGGTTGCTTTGTTTGTTGTCACGCTTGGTATCGTTGTGATCGGTTATTCACAGTTGGTGCTGAATCTTTTTCCAACGCTGCAACCCTACAACTACGTCGGTCTCGTCAATCGCATGGGATCGTTGGGACTTGGCGCAGCGGGTGCGATCGCAGTATCGCTGCGTTGGTTTCCACGGTTTTGGTATCAGAGTTTGACGTTCGAAATCGTTGTGTTTGCGGTTCTTGGTTGGGCACTCACCACGGATCAAGCGTTCCGGTTGCCACTGCTGGGACTTTGTTCGCTGGTGTTGGTGACAAAAAGTATGGAAGGCCGCTTTCGCGTGCCCGGAGTCGCCGCGGTCCTGAAGAGCCCAATCGCCGTCTACATTGGACAAATTTCCTACGGCATCTATGTCTATCATTGGCCGCTGGGCGTGTGGCTGACGTGGTACGTGTTTGATCCAATTTGGACGAAGATCGATTTCTCGATGCTGGGGCCGCTTTCGATTCTGCGATGGAATGCGTGGATCGTCAAGCTTCCTTTGTTTTTTGCGGTCACCGTGTTTGTCGCCCATCTATCGCACAAGTATTTCGAGCGACCGATTCTGCGGTTGAAAGATCGATGGTTCCCGACCCGAATGTCGATGGACCACCGAACTCGATCGCGGACGTTGACGCCGGTGCGATCGGACGTCTCGCCAGAAATGCTGCAATAACCATGTCTGTGTCACAGCCGCCCGTTGTTTCGGTATTGGTGACCGTCTACAACCGTGAACAATATCTCCAAGCGACGCTCGATAGTATTTTGCAATCGAGCTTTTCGGATTTCGAAATTGTTGTCGTCGACGATGGGTCGAGCGACGGTTCGCTGGATATCGCCAGAAAGGCTGCTCAGTCGGATCCCCGCATTCGCGTTCAGACAAATCCTTCGAACCTTGGCGACTACGGCAATCGCATGCAGGCAGCATCGCTTGCACGTGGGAAGTATCTCAAATATGTCGATTCCGACGATCTGATCTATCCGCACGGATTACAAGTGATGGTCGACGCGTTGCAGCGCTATCCCGATGCCGCCCTGGCGTTGGCGCATTCGATGCCCGAAGACATTTCACCCTATCCGTGGTATTTGGATTCGATCGAAGCATATCGCAAACATTTCTTAGGACGTGGTTGCATGAGTTGCGGCCCGACCGGCGCGATCATCCGCCGCGACGCGTTTGATGCCGTTGGCGGATTTCGCAAGCAGTGGGGCGTCTTGTCCGATTCGGAGCTGTGGTACCGGCTTGCGGCGGAATATCCCGTCGTGTTGCTGCCCCCCGGATTGGTTTGGTGGCGACGGCACGACGCCCAAGAGTTCACAAAAGACGACGCCAGCGACGTCTACATGCGTCGCGGCTACGAACTTGATATTGCCGCACTTCGATGTAACTGTCCGCTGTCGGAGATCGAGAGAAATCAGGCAATCGATCTCAAGAAAAAACAATACGCCCGGCGAATCATCTCGCTGGCGTTACGAAAACGGAGGGTTCGGAAAGCCTGGCGGCTTTATCGTGATTCGAATCTTTCCATTGCAGATATGGCAAATGCGTTCGTCCCCCGCCAATCGCCTCATGCATCGCGACCTTAGTATCTCAAATTCACATGAAAATTCCATTTACAAAATATGCGATCAAGGGCTACAACGCGAAGCTTCAGCAGCAATACGATGAATGTCGGATTGCCAGCGAAGCGATGCAACGTCGCAGCCACGCTCGATTTCATATCATCAATGCGTTGCTGCAAAATACCCAGCAAAAGCGGTATCTGGAGATCGGTGTTCGTAATCTGGAAGATAATTTCAATCGCATCAACGCCGACTTCAAAGTTTGTGTCGACCCAGGATACGAGGCCGCAATCAACCACGCGACCTTTCCGATGACAAGCGACGACTTTTTTGACCAGCTTCACAACGATCGATTGGACATCGAACACAATCGTTTCGACGTGATTTTTCTCGATGGTTTACATCTTGCTGACCAATTGTATCGCGATATCCAAAATGCGCTGCAGGTCGTGGCCGACACAGGGTTCATCGTCTTGCACGACTGTAATCCGCCGACGCTGCACCATGCTCGCGAGAATTTTCGTGAACAAAGTCCCGCCGCGGGCTTTTGGAACGGCACCTGTTGGAAGGCGTTCCAACGGATCCGAACCGAAACGGACAAGCGGTGTTTTGTTGTCGACGTCGACTGGGGCGTCGGTGTGATCGTTAACCACGATGAAGATCCCGCCTATCGGTTGCCGGCGACGGTGAATCCGTTTTACGAATTTAACGTGCTAGAGGCCAACCGCCGCGAGATCTTGAATCTTGTCCAGCCGATGGATGTTGCGGAGCTGCGGGATAATTTGTAACGCCCTTTTGGGTATGCCTGCCTAAGCAATGTTATTTCATTCACCCGAGTTCTTCGCATTCTTTCCGATGGTGTTTGCCCTGTATTGGGCAACGCAACGTTGGTTGTGGGGGCAGAATCTGTTGGTCCTTGTCGCCAGCTATGTCTTCTACGGATGGTGGGACTGGCGATTTTTGGGACTGATCTTCGCCAGCAGCTGTTTCGACTTTGTCGCGGGTCGAGCAATCGATGTTAGCGAGTCCAACGCGCGACGACGATGGATCGTGATCAGCAGCCTGGTCTTTAATCTCGGACTGCTTGGGTGCTTCAAATATTTCAACTTTTTTGCTGCGGAGCTGGCTGCGGGATTCGAATCGATTGGAATCACCCTAGACGCTGCAACGCTGAATATTGTGCTGCCAGTTGGGATCAGCTTCTACACCTTCCAGACGCTCAGCTATACGCTGGATATTTACGCCGGCAGGATGAAGTCGACGCGTGATCCATTGGCATTTTTTGCGTTTGTGGCATTCTTTCCCCAGTTGGTCGCTGGGCCGATCGAACGGGCGAGCCATCTGTTGCCACAATTCTTCGTGCGTCGGCGGTTTGATTACGCGACGGCGGTCGCCGGCAGCCGGTTAATCCTGTGGGGATTTTTTAAGAAGGTGTTGGTTGCCGATTCGTGCGCGGTCCTGGTCAACGATATCTTTGCGGACTACCCATCGCAATCGGGATGGACGTTGTTGATGGGAGCGTTCTTTTTTGCGTTCCAGATCTACGGTGACTTCTCAGGATACAGCGATATCGCCCGCGGACTGGGGCGTCTGCTCGGGTTTGACCTGATGCAAAACTTTGCCTTTCCCTACTTTTCACGCAATGTGGCGGAGTTTTGGCGGCGTTGGCATATCTCGTTGAGTACTTGGTTTCGCGATTATGTGTTCATCCCCTTGGGAGGCTCGCGGGGCAGCAAGGCGATGGTCGCGCGGAATCTGTTGATCGTTTTTGTCGTCAGCGGCTTGTGGCACGGCGCTAATTGGACTTTTATCGTTTGGGGCGCGGTCAACGCATTGATGATCATGCCGATATTGTTTATCCAGATGGGCGGTCGTGGCACCGAACCGGTTGCCGAAGGGCGACTGCTGCCATCGCTGCGAGAAACGCTGCAAATGGGAATCACGTTCGCTGCGATTTGTGTCACCTGGATCATCTTTCGCAGCGAGACTTTACCTGATGCCTATGCCTACCTGTGCCGCATGGTGGATCAATGTATCGCCTATCCAGGCGGGGTTTTGGTCGCATTCCGGCGATATCGATACGAACCGGCAATGATCTTCGTCGTGTCGCTGGCGGTGTGTGAGTGGTTGTCGAGATGGAAGCAATTCAGCTTCGATCGACTTCCGCTAGGATTCCGGTGGTCGATCTATCAAGTCGCATTTTCGATAGTCGTGTGGTCAGCAGTGTATCGCAAGCCAACCGAATTCATCTACTTTCAATTTTGATGCCGTGCGATTGTTTTTGATCAAACTGTCGATTCTGCTGGCCACATTCTTTGTGCTGAATTCTGCGTTCGCGTGGTACATCTCTGATAACGTCACTGCGAATCGCCGAAGTAAATACCACTGGGTTTGTAGCTTAGAAGCGAATCGTTACGACTTTGCGTTCGTTGGGTCTTCGCGAGTCGAAATGATGGTTGATCCGCATGTCATTGATGACACTCTGGGGACGAACTCGGTAAACATTGGAGTCAGTGGCGGCGGTTCGGCGGATCAGTTTCTACTGACGTCAAAATTGCTTCGGCAAAACGATGTAAGCGTTTGCTTTTTGCAAATCGACTATCTTTCGATTTCGAACAAATTTACGTATCCGTTCAGGGATTACATCTGGCTCTGCTATGATAACGATCCTGTCGTTCAAGAATCATTGATTGAGCATTGTGGTTCGTTTCGGTATTGGACATGGAAGGGAATACCTTTTCTTCGGTTTATGGAATTTGCATCGCAGTACAAAAAGCTTATTCATTCCAACGCGGGTGAGTACTGGGAGCAGCGGAAGGGCGGGCAGAAACGTGACGTTCCATATTCTTCTGCCGTGGAAGATTCATTCCATGTTTACACGCCCAATGAGTTGGCGGTTGAGTATCTGTTCCACACTATCGAATTATGCCACCAGCACGGCGTAAGACTCATCCTGTTTCAAGCTCCTGTTTCCCCCAATCTTTCGAGCGTATCGTCGTACCCGAAATGTACAGATCGGATTCTCGCAATCACACAAGAGTTTAATCTCGAGTACTGGGACTTTTCAAATCTGTATGAGTCTCAAGGTGATCTGTTCTACGACAATCATCACTTGAACTCCATCGGTGCGGAACGGTTTTCGAAGATTCTTGCCCAGCGGATATCGACGATCGTTCTTCCGGAGCGCGACGCAACGTGACCTCGCCAACGGTATCGATCATCATTCCGGCGTACAATGTTGGACGTTATATCGATGATGCCTTGCAGGCCGCGCTGGGACAGTCCCTTGATGATATCGAGGTGGTTGTTGTCGACGACGGGTCGGTCGACGATACCGCAGACCGAATCCAGCGCGTGCGCGATCAGCGATTGAAATATGTGTTCCAAGAGAATGCGGGCCAATCGGCGGCGATCAACCGCGGCGTTGCGGAATCCAGCGGCGATTTCATCAAACTTCTCGACGCCGATGACTGGATTCATCCAGAGCATGTCGCGGAGCAATTGGCGGCACTCGACGGGCATTTAGATGCCATCGCATCATGTCGCTGGGGCTACTTCACCCGCGATTTCCGGCAGCCTGCTGGCCAGCCGGAACACACCAATCGTTCGTACCGCGATCCTTTGCGTTGGCTTGTCGATTCATTGACGATCGATCAAGGAATGATGGGCGGTTGGATGTGGTTGATCCCAAGAAGCGTATGGGAGAAGTCGGGTGGGTACGATCGACGTTTATCTTTAAACAACGATTTTCATTTTAGTATTGCACTGGCACTTGCGGCCGAATCGATCCAATACGCCCCTTCGGCCGTCTACAGTTATCGGACCGGCGTTGCGGGGGCGCTGAGTGGCAGCCAGGGGCGCAGCGCAATGGAATCGGCGCTGTTGACAACCCAGTTGGGGACCGATTTGTTGCTTGCACGCGAGGATTCCGCTGAGATTCGCCAGTTGTGTGCGGATCGCTTCCAGCAGTGGCTGTACCTGTTCTATCCAGAACATCTCGATCTCGCCGAGATTGCCACCGCGCGGATCCAGCAGCTTGGCGGCAGTGAATTGCCCTTGCGCGGCGGTCGGGCGATGCAGGCCTTGTTGCCCGTTTTGGGGTGGCGACGGGTGCGTCGCTTGCAACACTGGGTTTACGCCCATGGTTGGCAGCGCGTCTTGCGGGCCAAAGCGCGGCAGCGCGTATCGCGATTCCAATAGGTCCCTGCGTTCGCTAGGGACGCTTCTGTTTCTTCTGTGGCGGTCGACGGAGCCATAACGCTCGAGGCTGCCTTACCCGCTCTTGCATCGCTTGAAAATTTACCATGTCTGAAATTGCCGATCTTTTCGACCGCCTGCTTCGCCGCAATCGCTGGTTGCCACGGGCAGCTTGGCTCCGCGGTCGGTTGCGGGCTCCGTACCATCGCCTACTGTCGCGCGGAGGCCGTGGATTACCTCTGAGAATTGGTGGTGCCCTGCACGTGCGATTGCCTGTCGATTTTTGCGCTCGTGAACTGCAGTGCTATGAACCCGAGACGGCGGCGGCGATTCGCGATTGGGTTGCCAAACATCCTGGGGGTGTCTTTGTCGATATCGGTTGTTCTTATGGGTATTTCTCATGTGGCGTGTTGTTTGCCGATCCAACCGCTCGCGTGCTGGCGATCGATGCCGATCTGCCCAGTCTGGCAATTGCGCGTCATGTTTGCCGGTTCGCCCCTGCGGTTGCCAACCGGTTGCAGTTGTTTCGGACGCTGATCGGCGAACAGGGGGACACGCCGCCCACGGTCGACGCGCTTCAGCGACAGACCGCTGCGGCGCTTGGTGATCCCGAGCTGAAAATCGACGTGAAGTCGACGAACTATGTCAATCTCGATACCGAAATCGGCGAGAACCAATTGCCGCGCATCTCATTGGATCGCTTCATCGCGGAAACCCTGTCCGACACATCGGTCCCATTTATGGTGAAATGCGATGTCGAGGGAGCTGAGCAGATTGTGCTGGAAGCGGCAGCGGAAACCTTGGAAACGCGGAAGCCAACCCTATTGATCAGCGTTCACCCTCCCTACCTTCCCAAATTTGGCGGCAGTGTCGATGCGATTCGGACGTTGATCCAAGGGCACGGCTATTGGATCGATGTCATCGGTATCGACCACGAAGAACATTGGCTTTGTCAGCCCAAGGCGAACGCTTGACCGTGTCCCAATCAGTCCCACCGAAGCCCCTGCATGTTGTTGCGATCGAGCCTTCGGGTCGTCTGTATGGCAGCGAATTCTGTCTGCTGGATATCATCGACGGGGTGGACCGAAGCCGTTTTCGGTGGACCGTTATCATGCCCGCTGGCCAGGGTTTTGACCGTTTGTTGGAACAGCGGGGGATCGATTGCGAGTATCGGATGCCCTCGCGGCCGGCCGAATGGTCGCGGGCACGCAAGGCGTGGGGGTATTTGCGCATCCTGGGGCGGATCCGGACGCTCCGGCCCGATCTGATCTATGTCAACCAAACCGGCAGCTTACCTGCGGCGAGTGTCTATTCCCGCGTTTTGAGAATCCCGATCGTTTGCCAGGTCCAGACGCTCGAAGACGCGCGATGGTTGAGTGATCGGAAACATTTGCAACGCAGCGTACAAGCATTTATCTGCAACTCCCAGTACATCGCAGATCAAACGCGGATCGAGCCAGCAAAGAAGTGTGTTTTGTATCAAGGCATGCCCGAGGCGCGTTTGCAACGGGCTGTCGAAAACGCACGTCAGCTGCGCGAAAAGCGTTCTGCGAGCTCGTTCACGATTGGAATTCTCGGGCGGATTGCGATATCCAAAGGGCATTATTTGCTGTTGGACGCGGCCAACCATTTGCTGGCCAATGGGGTGGATTGCCGTTTTGTCGTCATTGGCGAAGGGTTAACCCCAGCCGATACTCAGGCGTATCGCGATGCGGTCCAGCGGGCAGGATTGGCCGATCGATTCGAGTTTCGCGGTTACCAAACGGACCTCGAATTTGAATTGGGAAGGTTGGATGTTTTGGCGATCCCTTCGATCGCCGAACCGTTGGGACGTGTGTTATTCGACGCCGCAGAGCATGCCATCCCCGTTGTGGTTGCCGACTCGGGCGGTTTGGGCGAAGTCGCCAAACGCTTTTCGATTGGCGTTTGCTTTCACGCCGAAGATGCCAAATCGCTGGCCACCGCCCTAATGCAAACCGAAAGCGACTACGATCAAATTGCGGACCGCTTTCGAGCTGCTGCGGTCGATATGTTTCGCCGGCTTTCGAACAAGTCGTATATCGATGCCGTTGAACGGATTTTGCAATCGGCCTCGTCACAAAAGTCGGCTGCGGTGACCTGGATAGGGGGGGCGTGATGTCCGTGCTTCGGTCGGTAGCGGACGTCCAACACAATGCGCTGGATCAACACTGGGCACTCAAAGGGCAAGGGCGTGTGCTCTGGATGGGTGGTGTCCGTTTGCATATGCAATGTATGAAATCCCCTCTGAAATGTCTGCCTCGCACGACGCTTCATTGGGGGGCAAGGCCGATTCCTGCTTGATGGGAAGGCGGCGGAAAGATATGCTCAGCAAATGCTTGCAATCAAGGGCGGCCAGGTGAATTTCACCATCCCACCCGAACGCAAACATAATTTCCGCGAATTCAAATAAAATCGTTGACGTAAAATACGGGATGTATTAACATTAGCGAACTTACCACGTCACAACGGGATGCGCTCAAATGCTGAAATTCAATAAAATTATCGGACTTGGCTTTCTGTCATTGGTGCTTTGTTTCGCCAGCACCAATGAAGCCAAAGCGACTCTGATCAGTGAATTGTTTCAGTTTAATGCACCAGTCGGCGATCCGATTATTACTACGGTGACCCATACCGTCACGGCCAATGTTTGGGGGACTCAGGTCATTCGTTTCGACCTGAACCTGACAGTTACCGATGCCTTAGGTGGGAATGTTTACGATACCTCACGCGGGGACGGGCTGTCCCTGACACCGGGCGGTGGGCTGCAGGCGGGTGACGAGTTGCAGTTTTCTGTAACGCTGAGTAATTTCGATGGTGACTTTGATGGCAATGGTGACAACGTCACACTTGGTGGGCTGACCTTCAAGTATTTGGGGACGGAGTTTGCCAACGGAAGTGCCTCTGAAGGTACGGTTGTGACACCCTCTTTCGTTGCTGGTTCGTCCGACTGGAAGCAAGCGAATCTTGGTCCGCCACAGTTTTTGGGGCACACTCCTGGTGGTCGCAATTTTAAGACTGGGCAGACGCCGGGGGGGAATTTCAATGTTACTCCAGGGTTTGATCTCCAATACACCAATGCAGCCAACGGTGGTTCGTCGAACACTTTAATTACCAGCTTTTCTCATATCACAACGGCTTCCTATAGCCCTGGGTCGACTTTGAACAACATTGTCGTGCAAGTTCGGGCGAATCCAGAACCTTCGAGCCTGTTGTTGGGATTGCTACCAGCTTCAGTTGCGATGATGCGGAGTGGTGGACGTCGTAAAATCAAGAGCTTCTTTTCGCGAAAGAAGTAGCTTGCCGTTTACTGTAGGCAACTGCCCGTATGTACCTTTGCGAGTTTGGACGGGCTTCTTAGATTCTGGCACGGTTACTGCGTTTTAGAGTCTGCTTTTGATGGCAAAGTGGCGGATGATTTCTTGTCTAATCTATCCGGATGGCTTTCTTTTGCCACGTCGTTGTGTTTGCAGGCTCTCTCTCTCCTGCAATCGCTTAGGTTGGGCAGTTAAATGGTGGATGGTCTTTTTCTTGCTGTGCGAGTTTTTGCATGGGAAGCGAGTTCATTCCGGTTGGATTTGAATTCCCATCAGATAGTGCGGCGGTTTTCTCGCTCTGCGTAAGTGCTTAGGATTTTATCGTTTGCTTGTCCGGTCGTTGCTCATGGTGGAGCGGAATTATTTGTGGATGAGGCTACCCAATGGGGCAGGCGTGATTGGACGATCGGTTTTCAGTCGATGAAGCGGGGGCGGATTGCGGTTGTTCATTGGTTTCCGGTGGAATATTATCCACCAGCGATGAATCTTCTGCGCACGTTCTCGGACGACTCACGGTTGGAGGTGCGGGGGTACACGTGTCACAACAACCGAGACCGCGGGGTCTTTAAAAGCGAAGGCGTTCAGCTCGCGCGGTGTCTCTTTCCCGACCGCAACGGTTCTCGGTTCCGTCGCCTAGTGCGTTACGTATTATTTCCGTTGCTCACCTTTCTACGGTTATTGTTTTGGTGGCCCCAGGTGGTTGTCTACATTGAGCCGCATTCGGCGTTGCCTGCGTTCCTGTATTGCGTTGTTAACCGACGCGCCAAGCTTTTGATCCACAGCCACGAATACCACGAGCCGCAGGAATACATGCAGCGTGGAATGCGAATGGTGCGGATGAATCATTGGCTGGAACGACGCTACTTGTTCCAGCGAGCCGAATGGATCTCCCAGACCAATCGGGACCGAGTCAAATTGTTTCTCGCCGATCACCCGGCGGTCGATGCCAGCAAGGTCCACGAGTTGCCCAATCTGCCTCCGGCAAGTTGGTCACGAGTGCGAAACAGATCGTGGCAGGAGCGTCGCGACGGGGAGCCCTTGCGTCTGGTCTACGTGGGGTCGCTCTCGCTGCGAGACACGTTCCTACGTGAAATCGTTCAGTGGGTTGAGTCTCAGCCCGACGTGGAACTGGATATCTACTGCTACAACAGCGATTCGGAAACCGGGCGCTATCTATCGGAACTGTCGTGCGACCGGATCGGTTATTTTTCCCACGGGGTCGACTACGATGATCTCCCGGAATTGTTAACGCGCTACCACGTTGGATTGATTCTGTATCGTGGCATGACGCAGAACTATGTTTTTAATGCTTCGAACAAATTGTTTGAGTACTTGGTCGTCGGATTAGATGTTTGGTATCCGCAGCAGATGTTAGGCGTAAAGCCGCATGCGACCTTCGCATATCGTCCTCGCGTGATCGAACTCGACTTCGAGCAACTCGCGGACATCGATTTCGAACGGTACAGACAGCGGGATGAACAGCTGCCCTGGCGCGATCAGACCACGTGTGAAGATGCGCTTTCGCCGTTGAAAGAGTTGATTCTTTCTGAAACATCGAATCGTTGAGCGACAAATGTCTCGAGGCTTGTATATCGGAATCCAGACGGCCGGCACGACTTCGCGGATGCGGTGCGATACGCTGCAGCGGATCCTGCCCACCATGGCCTGGGGTGCGATCGATACCGACACCGCGTTTGCGAATGCCTCCAGGGTATGGCGTAGTGTCGGATTTCGTTGGAAATTTGGCCCGATGGTCGCTGCGGTAAATCAAAACGTTTGCGAGCAGATCGAGGGGCAGAGATTTGATTTGATTTGGGTCGATAAAGCGATCTATCTGTTCCCGTCCACGGTGCGACGCTTACGCGACACCTGCGAGACACTAGTCCATTTTACTCCGGATACTGCCTTTTTCGGCAACCGTTCGCGGCACTTCTTCCGGACCGCCGCCCTGTACGACCTGCTGGTGACGACAAAGTCCTTCGAATTGGACCAATACGACGCATTGGTAGGCAGTGGGCGGGTGATGTTGGTGACACAGGCCTACGACACAGCACTACACCGAGTCTCCGATTGCAAGCCAGTTGAAAAACGCCGCGATACGGTCTTCGTCGGGCTCTGCGAACCCGATCGGCAACGCTGCGTTGAAACGCTGTTAGATGCTGGCGTGCCTATCCGTTTGGGCGGGCGTGGGTGGGAAAAACTCCTCCGACGACGGGGCTCCGACGCTCGTTTGACATTTCTCGGCAGCCGAGTGTTTGGCCTGGACTATGTGCGGGCGATTGCGGAAGGTTCGGTGGGCCTGGGGTTGCTTTCGAAGCGGTTTCCCGAACTGCATACAACTCGTACACTGGAGATTCCTGCTTGTGGAACTGTCGTTGCAACGGAACGCAATATCGAAACGACGCAAATCTTTTCGCCGAACGAAGCGCTGTTCTTTGAGAACTACGACGACCTTGCCTGCCAGGTCGTTAGTTTGCTGGGGGCGAGGGAGGAGCTTGGGAAGCTAGAACATGCCGGCTGGAAGCGAGTGACTACGGGGGGGTACAGCTATGATTGTGTGCTTGCATCGGTTCTCGATCGGGCTGGATTCGGGCAATCGTTATAACCGTTATCTGTGACGATGCTTCGCCGTTTGCGAACGTAACGATGCGGTACGCGATTTCGTTTTGTCATCAGCGATACAACAATAGGCTGCACGCATGTTGTACGTCGAAGCATTGTCTGCGAGCGAGTGAAGGGTTAGAGGATTGAGCGCACACACCATTTCTGCCGATGCTGCGTTGCACCGCGACGAAGCGGACCTGGGGCATCTGCCCTATTGGGTTCGTAAGTACAGGGTGTTGGAGCGCCGCGGGCTCTCTCCAACTGCCGCAATTCTGTTGGCCATTGCAGGGGGCGCTGGATATCTGCAGGTCTGCCCGAACGAGTTTCTCGTCATGCTGGTGTTTGGGACCACCATGGTGGAGTTTGTTCGAAGGATGGATCAGGGGATTCCGCTGTTGCAGATCACAGCGCTGCTGGCAGTACTTCAGTGGTTGGTTGGACCATCAATCACCTACTTTACCAACGTGGCACATGGACGCTACTTCATGTACGTCGTCGAATCTTATTATTTCCAGTTCGCACTTCCCGCCACAGCTGCCTATTGTATCGCCCTGTTGATGTTGGGCTCTTCACCAAGGCAGAAATTGCTGATTCAGGCGATGGATCGACGGCAGTTCGTTCGGATTGGATTCATTTTGGCCGCGATAGGAGTCGCTTGTTTTTACGCAGCAGGCAAGGCCCCCGGTGGGCTTCAGTTCGCTTTGTTCTTGGCCAGTCAACTGCGTTATGTCGGGGCCTTGTATTTTCTATTCTCCTACCATCGCTACCGTTATCTCTTTGCTATTGCGTGTTGCAGTCAGCTGTTTATTACGAGTAGCGAGTCGGGAATGTTCCACGATCTTATCATTTGGTTAATGATGATCTTTACGTTTTGGTTCGCGCAGTGGAAATGGAGGCTCGACCAAAAGCTTTTGTGCATCACGTTTGCGTTCCTGTTTGTTTTTGTGATTCAGGCGATTAAGCAAGACTATCGCGAAAAACGGATGGCGGGGATGGAGGTTACGATCACTGGCGAGGTGGCGCGTCTGATGAGTAATTCCGAACCGGTTCTCGAAGGGGAGATCCTCCCGTTGGCAACGGCTCGCCTGAATCAGGGTTGGATCATCTCTGCCGTATTGGCAAACGTCCCGTTTAAAGAGCCATATGCCAACGGTGAGACGGTCATCGAAGCGATTAAGAGCTCGGCATTGCCTCGTTTTCTGGCGCCGGACAAAAAAATGGCGGGAGGCCAGGAAAATTTTCGTCGCTTCACCGGATTGCCGATCGAAAATGGGACGTCGATGGGGATCAGTCCTTTGGGGGAGGCGTTTGCTAACTTTGGGATCCATGGTGGGATCTTGTTTATGGGACTCTTTGGAGCGTTTTTCGCGCTGTTCTACAACTTTGTTCTACTGCACGTCGTGAAGCATCCCGACTTCCTCTTCTGGGTTCCGTTGATCTTCTACCAAGGTATTAAGGCGGAAACTGAATTGGTCGTTGTGATGAATCAATTGGTCAAAGGAGCCGTCATCTGCTTTGGTGGGTACTGGGGCTTGCGGCATTTCGTGATGCCGTACTACCGGCCCTTTCTTGGAACCCCGGCAGCGGTCGGGGGCCAGCCAGCGGAATCCGATGCGACGGTCTAATTTGTCGATCTGGCTAGCAACCGTTGGTTTGGGAAGACAATTCGGAGGGGTTGCCGGAGTTGCAAGAGCCTGTGCCCAAGCGATCCAAGATAGTTCAGATTGGAGCCTTCGGCGGACGATTTCTTTGCTCGACGAGAAACGTGCCGTTGGTCAACCGCTCCGATCGACTATTGGTTACGCTGGGAATCGCAAGCGGTTCGCTGTGGCGATGTTGCGGCAGGCACTCGATCGCCCTCACGCAATCGTCTATGACCATGTCGATATTGCGCAATGTCAAACCATCCTTCCCAAGCGTTTACGGTCCCCGCATGCGTTATGGGTTCATGGCGTTGAGGTATGGAAACGGTTGCCGCAACGGAAGCTCGCTGCGATCGAACAGGCCGAACTGCTGATCTTTAATTCAGAATTCACCAGGCGGCGATTCGAATCCTTTCACTCGGTAAACGTTGATCAGGTCGTTGTTCCGTTGACGTTTGAGATGCCAGCCTGCGATATCGATCCTCTCTCGCCACGCCGTCCTTGGATCTTAACCGTTGGTCGCATGGAACCGGATCGACCGAAGGGACATGCGGAGACGCTGGCGGTGTTGCCACAGGTGATCGAGCGAGTTCCCGATTTGCAGTGGCATGTTGTCGGGGCTGGTAAGCATTTAGACAGCTTTCGAAAGCAGGTGCTTCAGTCGGGTTGCCAGGAACATGTGGTAATTCATGGTTTTCTGACAAACGAGAAGTTGCTTGAACTCTATCGCCAATCGCGAGTTTTCTGTATGCCCAGTCATGGCGAAGGGTTTGGGATCGTTTACCTAGAAGCGATGAGTCAAGGGTGTGTTCCGATCGGTTCGACCGAGGATGCTGCCGCAGAGGTGATCGGTGATGGAGGAGTGTGTGTTGACCTCGCACAGCCTGACCATCTGGCAGTTGAGCTTGAAGCGTTATTGACAATGGGCTCCGAGAGATTCGATTCGATGTCGATGTGCGCCATCGCACGCAGCGAGTTGTTTTCACCCGCCCGGTTTGCGGTGAGGTTTGACGATGCACTGCAGAGGCTATCGTAGACGCCAATGCATGTAGTCCATTTGATTCGCGATCTTGACGCTGCCAGCGGTGGGCCCAGTCGTTCGGTTCCTGCTTTAGCACGCAGTTTGGCGGCGGTGCGACCTGAGGTGAAAGTCACTGTGATTTTTCAAGACCGCGGCACGACGATGGCCATCGATCCGACGCAAGAACAACGCGTGCGTTTTCTTCCGGTTTCGGCTGCGATGCGCACCTCTTCATTGGGCGAAGCACTGGCGAAGGTTCACTATGATGATCCGGTTTCGGTGGTGCATTCGCATGGGATCTGGAGTCCGACCTTGCATCGCGCCGTTCGGCGAGCAATGGCGTTCGGGGTGCCGCATGTCATCTCTCCGAGGGGGATGCTGTCGATGGCGTGTATGGGGACCAAGCCCGTGCGAAAGTCGGTTGCTTGGCGTTTGTATCAGCGGCAGGATTTACAGAGGGCGGCGCTGATTCACGCTACCAGCACTGCGGAGCGGGAGGATTGCCTGCAACGCGGGCTGCGCTCTCCCGTCCATGTGATTCCCAACGGGTGCGAACTACCTTCGACGGCAGTGTTGCAACGGCGGCCAAAGTCGCTCCCCGTCTCCGATGGGCAACCGTTTGCGATTGCACTGGGACGCGTAGATCCCGTGAAAGGGCTCGACACGCTTATCGACGCGTGGGAAATTGCGGCACCAAGATCATGGCGGTTGTTGATCGCTGGTCCTGGGAATCCCGAGCATGTCGATTCGCTACGGCGTCGGATTGCCAATGCTGGTCTGTCTGAACTGGTGCATTGGATTGGACCGCTTGAGGAGGGTGACAAATGGGCGGCGCTTCGTGCCGCCTCGTTTCTGGTGAATGCGTCCAAGAGCGAGAACTTTGGGATGGCGATTGCAGAAGCATTGGCCTGTGAGACACCGGTGATTGCCACTCAGGGAACACCCTGGGACATCGTTGAGCGGGAGCGTTGCGGATGGTGGGTTGAAGGGACCATTGGCGGGGTGGCAACGGCGATTCGCCTAGCGTCAGCGAAGAGCGAAGTTCAGCTTCGCGAGATGGGGCAGCGCGGTCGGTGTCTGGTTTCCAAGCAGTTTGACTGGTCGAGCGTTGCGTCGAAGATGTTGGCTTGTTATGAACAAGCGATGCGTTAGTTTTTGATTTAGAAGAAAGTAAGCTTTGAATGACGATTACGGTTTTAGGAATTAACGCATATCATGGCGATGCATCGGCGGCAATCGTGGCCGATGGACAACTGGTCGCTGCGGTGGAGGAAGAGCGTTTCAATCGGATCAAGCATTGGGCCGGTTTTCCCGCTCAGTCGATTCGCTATTGCTTGGAGCAAGTTGGGATCGCCCCCGAACAACTTGACCACGTGGCGATCTCGTTCAATCCCAAAGCCAACCTCGCTAAACGGCTTGGCTACGTGATCAAGCATCG
This sequence comes from Rosistilla carotiformis, assembly GCF_007753095.1. Lineage (NCBI taxonomy): Bacteria > Pseudomonadati > Planctomycetota > Planctomycetia > Pirellulales > Pirellulaceae > Rosistilla > Rosistilla carotiformis. Next base: position 4,291,355 of record NZ_CP036348.1, on the reverse strand, counting down.
GCCCAGTGGACGGGCGGTCTTGGATCGACTGCGCCGGCAAGGCAAGACCTTGGCTTTGGAAGATCAATTTGCGCGCGCCGTTGGAGTTGGAAAAAACGCACTTCAAGCTCGTTTTCACCGCATCGAACACCATCAAACGCATGTTGCCGCAGGCTTTCTGATCTCACCATTCGATGAAGCGGCGGTGCTGAGCGTCGATGGGATGGGGGATTTCACAAGCACGTTGACCGCTCTGGGGACGGGCAACACTTGGTCGGAATTAGACCGCGTCTTCTACCCGCATTCGCTGGGTTTCTTGTATAGTGCAATCACGATGTATCTTGGATTTCCGTATTATGGAGACGAATACAAGGTGATGGGGTTGGCACCCTACGGCGAACCGGAGTATGCCGATGTGATACGGCGGATGGTTAAGCCTGTCGGGAATACTTTTGAGTTGAATTTGGATTACTTCAACCATCATCGGTCTGGCATCCGGATGAATTGGAACGATGGGGCACCAGTCGTCGAACCGTTCCTTACCGATCGTTTGGTTAAAGAACTAGGCCCGATTCGGCCGGCGGATTCTCCGGTAACTAAGAAGCATGAGAACATTGCCAAGAGTTTGCAGGTGGTTACCGAAGAGGTCATCTTGCACATGCTGGAACGACTTCACCAGCAGACAGGCAAGGCCAAGCTGTGTATGACGGGAGGAGTGGCGATGAATTCGGTCGCCAATGGCAAAATCACAGAGAAGACTCCTTTCGAAGAAGTTTATGTTCCCGCGGGGGCAGCGGACAATGGCACCTCGTTCGGAGCTGCCTTTTATGTTTGGAATCGGGTGTTGGGAATGGGACGCTCATTTGTTCAAGATCACGCGTATTGGGGGTGTGAGTTTGACAACGACGAGTGCCTGCAGGCGATCGGAGATCTTGAGCTGCCATTTCAACGCTACGATGACGACGCGTTGATGGAACAAACTGTCGACTTGATGACCGATGGGAAGGTAATCGGTTGGTTCCAGGGGCGTATGGAGTTTGGGGCGCGTGCGCTCGGGAATCGATCGTTGATCGCTGACCCACGACGCACCGACATGCGCGACATCATCAATCTACGCATCAAATTCCGTGAAAAGTTTCGCCCGTTTGCCCCGAGTATCCTTGAAGAACATGTTGGGGAGTGGTTTGCGATCGAAGAGCATGCACCCTATATGGAAAAAGTTCTGCCGATTCGCCCGGACAAGCAAGCGCTGGTTCCGGCAGTGACGCATGTCGACGGTAGCGGACGTCTGCAAAGTGTTTCAACCCGCACAAACCCTAGATACCATTCGTTGATATCGGCGTTTTACAAGCGGACAGGGGTTCCAATTGTGCTAAACACCTCACTCAATGAAAATGAGCCGGTGGTCCGGACGCCAGCGGAGGCGTTGAGTTGCTTTTTGCGAACCGACATGGATGTGTTGGTCTTGGGAAATTTGATCGTCGATCGCAGCGATCCCAGCTTTCCAGCTCCATATCGTAAACGCGTTACACCCACGTAGGCTACCGAAACGGTAGATCGCGGAAACGGGAGCAGCCGTATGCCCCAGTCGGATCAAACAATTACATCCTTAGGGAAGAGTTATACCACGCATGTCTGATATGGCGGCAGAATCGTTTGAAGTTGAAACAAACCATGAAGACTCTGTGGCCTGGCGAGGTCTGAAGCGGCGGGCAGCGTTTTATTTTGTTGTCTTGGCCAGTTTTGCGCCGTTGCTTGTATTGCATTTCAAGCAGCTCTGGGCCTTCGAGCACTATCAGTTTTTCCCGCTATTGTTGATCGCAATCCCGGTGCTGATTTCGCATTTGTGGGTATCTGCTCCGATCCCTCGAAAAATCCGTCCGATCTGGCAGAAGTCTCTGTTGCTGGCCGGGCTGTTGCTGTTGGCAATTGCCTATGTTGCATGGTCGCCAAACCTTGCTGCGTTGGCTTTGGCGGTTACCGCAGGAGCGATCTTGTTGGAACTCTATCAGCAGGGCTGGCTTGCCCGCTTTCTGCCGTTGTGGTGCCTGTTCTTTTTGTTGATCAAGTTGCCGCTGAATCTCGACATCGATCTGATCTTTTGGCTGCAGGGTTTAACGTCGACGTTGGCCAGCCGGTTGCTCGATTTCACCGGAGTCAACCATGTTTTGGCGGGGCACATCATCCAGACTGCCAATGACAAATTTCTGGTAGAGGAAGCCTGCAGTGGGATTCAATCACTTTTTACGCTGGTTGCCGCCGCGGCCATTTTTTTGACGGTCTATCGCCGGCCATGGTATCACTGCGTTGCTCTGGTGGGCTGTGCCGCCTTCTGGGCCTGTACGATCAATATTGGCCGCGTCGCCGGTGTCGTGATCGCGATGCAGCACTTTGGGATCGATATTTCGACAGGAACGGCTCACCAAGTCTTTGGACTGGTCTTGTTCGCGTTGGCGTTTGCATTGCTATTCAGTAGCGATCGCTTGCTGCTGTTCTTCCTGGAATCCGACGAAGTGGTCGATATCGATTTCGAGGACTATCCGACGACCGATCTCAGCGTGACCGCAACTGAAGAGGAATCGACGGAAGATCGGTCGCTTCGTCTTCACGTGCAAAACGGCTCGACCTGGATTTATGTCATCGGTGGTGGCTTCGTCCTGCTGCTGGTTTTGCAACTAGCGACACTCGCGTTGCAAGCGGAATCTGTTACCGTGATCGATCCTGATCATCCACAGATGATCACTGCATTGAATGAAAACGCGCTGCCCGAAACGATAGGGGACTGGGAGCGTGTTGAGTTCGACGCCGAATCGAGAGCATTGACGAATTTTATGGGACGCAACACTGCCAGTTGGGTTTATCGGTCGCCGAGAGGAACCGCTACGGTTGCGATCGATTTCCCGTTTCTCGGTTGGCATGAGTTAACCGGTTGTTATGCCGCTCTGGGGTATGACGTTTCTGCTCGCGAAGTGCTTGCGATGGAAGATAACGATAAGATTCAGAGTGTTCAGGCAATCGTCGCAGCACCGGACGGTGAAGTTGGTCATCTTTGGTTCAGCGAGTTCCTCCAGTCTGGACAGCCGCTCGTTCCGGCAGGCAATAGCTCGGGGACGCTACAGTACTGGCTCTCGCGATTTCAGTCGGCGTTTCTCAAGCAAACGGCTTCGTTGCGTCGTGACCCGTCCAGTTACCAAGTTCAATTGTTGTACCAATCGAAAGATCCACTTGACGAGCAGCAAGCAACCGCGATGAGGGACTTCCACCATCAGACTGCGATAACGCTTGTCGAGCTGATTCGCGAGGTGACCCAATGAGGCCGAGAAAAACACGTCGTAAAGGTTGGCTCTTGATCCTATTTGCTCGGCCAATCCATTGGCTGGAGACGCGTAAGACAAGCCATTTATGGCCCGCACTCCCCGCGGCAATCGTGATCGCCGCTGTTTTGCTGCCCGCTATGCTTAGCCCCTTGCTGCAAGGTCGGACTGCACAACGCTATAAAAAGGCTGTCAATGAAGCCGTCATCGATCATGACTATCAAACCGCGGCGTTGTTTTTGCAGAAGATTGATGGCAATTCCCCCGTCGATTCCAGTGTGCAATTTAACCGTGCTGTGGTCGACGAAGCATTGGGACGCAGCGACGCCGCATTAAAGTCCATGGACCTCTTAGCACCGGAGGACGAATTCGGCTATGGCCGAGCGCACCTGTGGAAGGCGCATCGTTTGGTCGCCAGTATTAAGGAATGGACGCCAGCCAACCTCTCACCGCTGATACACCACCTCGACGGAGCGGTGGCTGAGGAGCCTAATCTTGCCGACGCACACTTGCTTTATGGATTTGCCTACCACAAAGCGGGTATGAAGAGCGAGGCGATTGAGCATCTGGAAAAGATTGTTGATCAACGTCCCGAAATGCACCTTACTCTCGCTGATCTTTACGATCAGGTCTCGGAAAAGTCTCAAGCAAAGAAGCACTTCAACTTGGCCCGCACGCATCTCGAATCGACGCTCGATGAAAATCCACAGGATGTCCAAGCGAGAATCCAGCTGGCGCTGATTTACTTCCGCGACGAAGTGTTTGCGAAATCGGAGAAGCTGCTTGTCGAAGGGATTGCGGCGGCATCGGCTGCGGAGCAGAAGACGCAAGTTCAAGAGTTGACGTCGATGCTCTCGGGGCTCTACATCCGCCGCGTCGACGCCCTCGCTGCGAAAGACGCATCGGTTGAGTCGCAGGTGCAGATCATCGCCTTACTCGGCCAAGCGTTGGCGCTTGATCCTGCCAACCATGCGGCAATTTCTCGGGTCGCGGAGTTTTCACGATTCGAAGGGGAGGCGGGGGAACAGGCGCAACAACTGCTCACGAAAATGCTCGCCGCGGGGCACGCCACGGCGACGGCGCATCTTGTTCTTGGAACCCACGCAACGCAGCGAGGAGATGCTGAGAAGGCGCTACGGCACTTCAAACAAGCCTATCGTCAAAACCCCAAGATGCCGGTCCTGCTCAATAATGTCGCGTGGTTCATGTCGCACAAGGAACCAAAGGAGTATCAAAAGGCGCTGACATTTAGCAACCGCGCTGTCGAGCTCGTCGATGAAGACAATCCGATGTACCCCTACGTAATTGAAACGCGTGGTCAAATCCATGCAGCACTGCAGCATTGGGAGCAAGCGCTCACCGATCTAGAGCAGGCGTTACCGGTGCTCCGTGGATCGATGGAGCTGCACCAGGCTTTGGCACGCGTCTACGAAGCGCTCGGGGAGAAAGCGTTGGCTGAAGAGCATCAACGGATCGTCGATGCGCAGAAATAAGAAGCCGGTACGCCGCTGGTTGAGCCTTCCGCTTCGCTTGGCGGAGGACATCCGGTATCAACGAAACGTCGACGTGATGAAGCAACACCCCCGTTCAGTTCGCGACAGGGGCAATGTGGGCCAAAGTTTACAGAAAATGCCTAAGTTGCCACTTGCATCGAAAATGCCGTGTGTTACTATCTACGAACCACAGAAGATTCACCACTTGAGGTAGATTTGGATGAGACTCTCTCTATGCCTTGCAGCGCTTTGCTGCGTCTTGTCGCAACAGCAAGCCGATGCCGTTTTAACCCTACAATTTGTTGGAAACGGACTGAACACGACGATCGCCGATGGCGGCGCCTTCGACACCAACGCCAATGCAGGTGAAGTTTCCGTCGATCTTGCGTCGCTGGCTGGATGGCAAAGCGGAGCAAGCTTCGTCGTCAATGCCAACAATCTCGGTGCCGACGCTGGCTCGGGGGAATTGAGCGTCCAAGCCGACTACGATTTTACCGGCGGCAATGTTGCGGCAACGCCAATCCAAGTCTCGGCTTCCGATCTGTTCACCGTGGCGGGGGCTCCAATCGATTTCTTCCGGCATTCGATTAGCACGGCAGGGGATGGGACCTTGACCAGCAGCGCCGGTTACTTCTCCGCTTCGCTTCCCGATCCGGGACCGTTAAACCCCTTCGATTTCAGTAGTCCGGCTACATACAATCATTCGCTCACCATCGCTCCGCCATCGGTCTTGTCCCCCTTTGCGGCGGAATCTGAAACGCTTGCAGGGCTGGGCGATTTGGGGACTCGGCTTCGCGTCGCCAACACCTTTACGGTCAGCTTGGTGGCAGGTCAGATCGGAAGTGTGCAATCCAGCACAATCGTCAATCCCGAACCTGTCAGCTTGCTTCTTTCCAGTTTTGGTGCTTCCGCTTTTGGACTTGGATACCTTCGCCGACGAAAATCGAAAGCTGCACCAAAGGCTTAGTGTAGCCTGACAGTGACAGTTGATTTCAAAAGCATTTCCGAGTCATCTACGTGACAACAGAAACTCCACACGCACTCCCTTCCCGGGGAGTGCGTTCGTTTTATAGCTTCCTTCCCAGCTGGCTTTCGATCGACCGCTTCGGACTTTGCCTACTGTTGGTCCTTTTCGCGGCTTACATTCCGCTCTCCCTCAGGCTGGCGAGGTGGCTTTGGTATCGCGACCATTACAGCTTCTTTCCGCTGGGGATCACGGCGGCGCTTGCCTTGATTGTTGCAGCCTTTGCCGATCCAAACTACAAACCCGCTTCTAAATGGCTGCGTCGGTTTTTGGTCGCCATTGCCTTTGCTAGCCTGTTGGTTGCAACGCTGCTGGTATCTCCCTGGCTTGCAGGGGTCTCGAGCATGTTTTTGCTCGCCGCGATCATCTACGCACTTGGTGGCTGGCAGGTTGCGAAGAAGGCTCTGCCAGCGTGGTTGCTGTTGTGGTTAGTGATCCCTATTCCACTCAGCTACGATCGGGAGTTGATAGTCTTTTTACAGGGAATTGCGACGCAACTTTCGAGTGGCATCTTGGATTTAATTGGATACCGCCACATGGTTGATGGCGTCGTTCTCCGTTTGCCTGCTCAATCATACCAAGTGGAAGAAGCCTGCAGCGGCGTGCAGTCCCTGTTCTCGGCTTTGTTCTGTACCGGGCTCTATTTGATTCTAAATCGGGCAGGCATTGGGAGGTCGTTATTGGTTCTTGGGGCTGCGTTCTTCTGGGTGCTGGTCGCAAATATCTCACGCATTACCGCCGTTGTTGTCCTGAAGGAGGAGTTTTCGTTGCCTGTGGATGTGGGTGTCTATCACCAAATGTTAGGGGTGGTTTTCTTTGCCTTGACTCTTTTAGCGATTTTCAGCACCGAGCGTTTTCTTTGCTTCCTTTGGCCTGCTTCGATTCCGCCCTATTGGCATCAGCAACAATCGGGTGACGCTGGTGCCGCCCAGCCTAGGCGGAAGCGAAAACGGAGGGGGATTTCCAGTTTTTTCGAGCCCCGAGAACGTGCCGTTGTGTTGGGGATGTTTGGGGTGTTGGCGTTGGTGCAATACACATCGATCGCCCTGGGCGGTTCCATGGCATCAGCTTCACGTGCCGATATCGAGCTGTTGGCTCAGCCGGCGGGCTCGCTTGTTCCTGAGTTGCTTGACGATTGGCAGAATGACGATTACCAGCATGTCGTCCGAGAGAGTGGCAATGTAAATGGTGAAGTTTCGCAGTTGTGGAAGTTGAGTAAAGGCGAACTTCGCGCGCAAGCATCCATCGACGGTCCCTACACAAATGGTTGGCACTATCTAACCGACTGCTATCGAGGTCAAGGCTGGGATGATACGAACATCAGGTTCTCTAGCTATCGAGACGCGGGATTCGATCGTGGGGGCGACTTCATGGCATTTGACGTCTCAAAGGAACCTGAACAGTACGGACATGTGATCACAGGTCTGTTCGACAATGACTATCGCGCGTTTCTTGCTCCTCAAGTAAAGAAAATGCAACGCCACGCGGGAAGGTTGAATGATCTAAAACGCTTGGTCAAATCATTATTTGGGGCTGGCGATGCAACGGTCGCTAAAAGCGACAGCCTTAGTTTTCAGATCCAAGTATTTTGCCAATCACCGGAGCCTTTGACCGATGCGCAACGCCGGGATCTCGCGGATCTATTTCACAGCTTCCGACAGCAAGTGGCTCCAATCGCCGATACGGTAGGGATAGACTCGCAATGATATACGACGGTGATTTTGAACGTGGCGAGCGCTATTTATCCGATCTGCTGATGGGGCTTCCGGCCTTATTGGGATGTTTGGTGCTCACCCCATTTTTATTGTTCGTATGGTCTCGTGAATCCAGGCTCGAGGATATCTATCGTCGTGAAGCGAAACGCGCGTACGATGCACAGCAGCACGACCTCGCGGTTGTCTGTTTTGACCGATTGATTCGGATAAACCCTCGACTTGAAGATCGCTTTCATCTAGGACTGTCTCTTGTAGCGGCTGGCGACCAGGAGCGTGGTTTGCGGATCATGTCGGGGATTGCATCGCCGGAGAAACAAGGATTTGGCCCCGCGCATGTTTGGCAAGCCAAACAATTGATGGTCAATCCTGAGGCCGACCTCGAAACGATCACAACGGCAATCTCACATCTTTCCAATGCGAAGAAGACGCTTTACAAGGACAGTGAGGTTAACTACCTACTTGCAACTTGCTTTTGGGGAACTGGTTCGACTGAACGAGCATTAGAATCGTTGAGAGACGCTTCACTTCAAAACCCTGCCTACTACTACGATCTTTTCAAAGCTTGCCAGAAGCACCAGTTGTTGCCAGAAACGAACAAGGCTGCGGAACTTGCGAGCGATTACCTGAAGAAGCAAGTTGCAAACTATCCTTTGGATCGAGATGCACGCTATCGCTACGTCGAGGTGCAAATTTGGCTGAATGTTTTCGACAACGCCGAACAAGTGCTTCTGCAAGGATCCGATGTTGATCCGGATGGGGATTGGAACAAGACGCTTGCCAAAGCCTATCTTGCTCGATTTCGCCAACGAAAAAGCGAACGCGTTAGTTTGGATGAATTGTTGACATACCTTCAGAAAGCACTTGCGGCAGATCCTAACAGTACGGATGTGATCAAGGAGCTGGCGGATGTTGGTATCGTTGACCCGAGCGGGAGGATTGAAAAGATGTTGGAGCAATCGCTCACCAGTGGCCGTCACAATGCGATTGTCCATTTTGTCCTAGGTTCACGCCGGTGGCAGCTGAACCTAGTGGACGATGCGGTTTTTCATATGAAACGCGCCTACAAGCTTGACAAGAGCTTAGGCGTCGCAGCGAATAACCTGGCTTACTACGAACTGCTCAAAGAAGATGGCGACCTTGAAAGGGGCCTGGACTTAATCGATGAATTACTCCAGGAATTTCCCGATTCGCACGCCTTTCGTGAGACCCGGGGCCAATTGCTGGCCGGGTTGGAGCGTTGGGAGGAGGCGTTGGATGACTTGGAGTACGCACTGCCGAATTTTCCAAACGAAAAAAGGCTACATGATTCCTTGGCGTTGTGCTACGATGCCATGGGGCAACCCAAGTTGGCATCGCAGCATCGAAAAATCGCGGCATCAATACAACAGTCTAACTGACGACTATTCGCTAGAACTTCGGCATTGGGACCTCGAGGCCGCGTTGCAGGCGGCCTAGGTAGAGGTCGGGGGCGCCGAGTTGTTTTACCAGCTTTTGGCTGATCTCTTCGACGCTACCATCGACATCGGTCAGCGTTTTGCGGACCTGCGTCTGTTGCTGTGTTAACCAGACCTGCAGCTGTCCCACTTGGTCGCGGTAGGCGTTGTCAGCGAGTCCCATCAGTTGCTGTTTCGTGGCGGCGGTTTGCGCCGTGACTCCATTCTTGACAGCACTGCTGAAGAGTCCCGAGAGGTTGCTGGCGACGTTGATCTTCATCGTGTCCCAGCGGCCACCGAAGCGAGCTTCGACATTGACTTCACGCACGTTTTGCAGCGAATCGGTCAGCGAAGAAACCAACGCTGCGTTGTATTTGTTCGAGGGAATCTCGGCCGAGACGTGCGTGTTCCGCATCTGCGAGATCAGCTTTCCGTCGACTTGCTCCCCTTCCACGGTCATCTGCACCCACAGCTCGACTCCGCCCGGCTCCAGGCGAATCGAGGTCTGCTTTGATTCACCGACTGCCAGCGTGTTGATTGGTAATTGAGGCCAGTGCAGCGTCACATCGTCCCACGAGCGCTGGTCTTCGGTGTGCCGTTGGAAGTCGACGCGGACGATTTGCGGTCCGTCGAGTTTCAAGCGTCCGACCAACGGTCCATTCGCTAACATCGGCTGTGTCGTGACGTTCTCCATCACGCCTTGCAGGTCGTACTTCACTCCATCGACTTGAATCTGCCCGGAAACCTCCGCCACCTGGACTAACCAGTTGGGCGGCAGCTTGCCGAGCATGAAGTTGATGTCTTTGCCGCGTGTACGCTCCAGTTCGGGGCTAACCACCGTCCAGTCGGCAACCGATCGGCTGCCGTCGAGGAATCCGCGAACGCGATCGAGTTGCGTCGTGACAACTTGACGGAACATTTCGGGGCTGAAGTCGGCAGCTTGGCCATCGGCCAGCGGAATGTATTGTGCAACGCGGTCCACATCGGCTCGACGCGCCTGTTCCATGCGTTCCAGGTCCGCTTGGACGGCCAGTGGCAAATCGTCGATCGCTTTGCGGACGACCAACAGGTCTTGGCGGATCGCTTCGGCTTGTTGCAATGCTCGTTGCAGCTGGGGCAAGTCGCGCAGCGGGTTATCGATCCCTTGGATGCCATCGCGAACTTCACGAATCGCACCTTCGAGTTGTTTGGCCCGCGCGGTGAGCGATTCGTATTCGTTCTTCCAGCGAACACGGATTTCTTCCGACGTCTTCACGGTTTCCAGGTCGCGAGCGAATGCCGATGCACTGTCTTTTGCGTAGGCTTCCAGGATCCCGGCCAGTTTGCCCGAGAAGCTTGGTCCGCTACTGGCTGCCGGTTCGGTAGCGGCTAGCCGGCCATCGGTCGTACGGGCTTCGTTGATCTTCAGCCCTGTGATCCGAGCTTTCTCGACAACCCATTGCCGGCGTACCAGTGCCGAGGGTTGCAAGCGAACTTCGATCAGTTCGGCTTGGACGGCGTCTTCCTTTTCTTTGGAAGGATCCGCAATGTGGACTTGTTCGAAATAGATCCGTGGGGGCCAGAGATCGATATGCGTCTGCGCAATATCCACTCGGCCACCGGTCAGCTTCTGCAGCGCTTGGACGGCGGTATAACGAACCGCAGGTCCCAACGCCAATCGCATCAGGGCGATCACCAGCACGATGATCAGCACACGGGTTAATAAAAATCGCCAACGAATCATGCTGCCTTCTCCTGCTTCTTAACCTGGGGAGCTTCGCGACGCGGTGCGTCGGAGTTGCCGATGGCTACTGGTTTGGGTTCGGATCGTTCGTCGCGGCGGACGCGAATCACGTCGACTTGCGGCTTCGGTTTGGCCGCGATCGGCGCTGCCTCCGGTGCTTCCGTGGCAACGATCGGCGTTTTCGTTTCCTGTTGTCGCTTGCGATCCTCGGTGGCTTCCGAAGGGCGCGTCGCGATCGCTCGGAACATGGGAAGTGTCAGGCTGTAGGTCGGGAACAGCATCATCAGCCCAAACAGCAAGCTGCCCATGACGACGGTGTTGTTCAGGTCGGTCCACGGAATCAGCGGTTGTTGCCAGCTCCAGGTGTAGAGGCTTTGCAGGGCCGGTTGTTCGAGCACCCATTGCCCCATTTGGTGCGTAAATGGATCGAGCAGCACCGCAGCGAAGCTAACAGCGACCGCAGTGACGGCGGCCATGGCATGATTGACACGCAGGATGAGGACGAGAAATACGAGCATTACGGCGGTGAGGTTGCCCTTAGGGACGACTCCCAAAAGCACTCCCAAAGCCATCGCCCAAGCGAGTTCTTCGGGGTTATCACGCCCCGCGAGTGCTTTGCGAACACCTTGAATCTGACGATACAGCCAAATAATCACAACAAAGGGCTCCCGCCAAAAGGATAGGAATGTCAGCCGGCTACAACGCGAACCTTACGCAATGACTATCGACCGCTGAAATCCCTACATGCAGCAAAACCGGTAAAGTTTTACTTTGGGAGTGTCCGTTTGATTACATCTGGCCCCGCTTTGCCCCCTTGGAGGGGACTGTGGCGTGCAACAATTCTTCGCCACTTTGCGCAACCGGTAATACCCGAAGGATCGGGGCGGCGAATTGCTTCTCGATCGATTCCGCCATCTGCCAGCCGAAGATTTTTGCCGGCCTGGGACGATAGACACTTTGCCCGAGCCGGTGGTCGGAATGATTCCGACCCCGCAAATCGCTGGGCAAATGAACCATCGTAACTATGCCGGCATCAATGGAGTGACAACGCGACGATGATTGCGAATCCCATAGCACAGATCGACATTTCCCGCCTCCGCACCCTGGTGCAGAACACCCTCAGCGAACTCGGCCAACTGGAACCCGGCGCGTTCCCGATCACCCAACGGGTGATCGCCAAAGGAGGCACCCCTTGCGGCCTCTACTTCTGCTTGCATGGCCCGCGTAGCGTCAAACTGACCGCGGTGTGCGACATGAAAACCCGGGCGATCTACTTCTATGGGACCGACGGCCAACGGACCAGCCAGCTGCCGATCAGCAGCCTCAACGACGTCCCTTCCACTCCCGTCACCGTGCAACGCGGCTGCTAGCACGTGGGGGCGGTTTGTTCCGCGGCTTTCTCCCTTTTGATGGTCCAGCCCACGGACGACGGGCCTCTTCTCGAGGCGGGGAAGCCGTCCGCGGGAGCCGATCCCATTGACACTTGCCGCGATCGACGCTAACCTTCCGGTTCACGGCTCAGATTCCGTAGACACCTCTATGATGCAAACCACTTCGATTATTGACGTCGCTGTCATTATTATCGCTCCGTCGACATGACGCCGAGCCGAGTGGGATTGTGTTTTAGTGCAAACGTTAACAAACCCCTAAGGCTTCCGGCCTTTGGGGTTTTTTTGTTATCTACCGACCACCTTCCAGCCACCCGATTTCCATGCGACCGATCAAAATCTACGACACCACGCTGCGTGATGGCACGCAGGGCGAGGGCGTTAGCTTCTCCCTACAGGACAAATTGCAAATTGCGCAGCGATTGGCCGAGTTGGGCGTGGAATATATTGAAGGGGGCTATCCGCTGTCCAACGAGAAGGATGTCGCCTTTTTCGAGCAGGTCCGGAAGCTGGATCTTGGGGCATCAAAGGTCTGCGCCTTTGGAATGACACGTCGCCGCGGCATTCAAGCGGCCGACGATCCAGGGATGGTTGCGTTGGCCAAAGCGCAGACGCCCGTCTACACGTTCGTTGGCAAGACCTCGGACTTCCACGCCACCAAGGTGCTGAACGTTTCTCTCGAAGAGAATTTGGAGATGATCGGCGATAGCGCGGCCTTCCTAAAGAAGTGTGGCGACGTGATCTACGACGCCGAACATTTCTTCGACGGCTGGAAGTCGAATCCCGCCTATGCCGCAAAGACAATTCAAGCGGCCGCTTCGGCCGGTGCCGGATGGATCATCTTGTGCGATACCAATGGCGGCACGATGCCCGAAGAGATCCGCGAGATCGTGACCGCAGCGATCGACGCCGTCAAACAATACGACGTTCAAATCGGCATCCATTGTCACAACGACTGCGACCTCGCCGTAGCCAACTCGCTGGTTGCGGTCGATGCCGGTGCCAACCAAGTTCAAGGAACGATCAATGGTATCGGTGAACGCTGTGGCAACGCCGACCTGATTTCTGTGATGGCCAACCTGCAATTGAAACGCGGTTTCGAAGTGTTGGGAGGCGATCAGATGCAGCACCTGACCGAACTGAGCCGTTTCGTTTATGAAACCGCCAACATGCAGCTCCGCAACAATCAGCCCTTTGTCGGCCAAAGCGCGTTCGCTCACAAAGGCGGAATGCACGTTCACGCGATCGCCAAGGCGACGCACACTTACGAACATATCGATCCAGAGTCGGTCGGCAATGAGCGACGAATTTTGGTCAGCGAGCTCAGCGGCCGCAGCAACATCGCGGCGTTGACCAGCAAGCACAAGATCGAAGCCGATCGCGAATTGATGGACAAGATCTTGGCCGAAGTTGTTCGCTTGGAGAATCTTGGCTACCAGTTCGAGACGGCCGACGGTTCGTTCGACCTGTTGGTCAAGCGTTGCGCCGACCAGTACCGCGCCCACTTTCAACCAATCAAGTATCGCTGTGTCGCGGGGGATCGCGATGCCCTCTCGCACGTCGCGTTTGCCGAAGCGATCATCAAGCTGTCGGTGGGTGAGGATGTCCGATTCGAAGCCGCCGAGGGGCATGGTCCGATCAACGCGATGGACACCGCCTTGCGAAAGGCGTTGCAGGTCGATTACCCGACGCTCGATGAGATGCACCTGGTCGACTACAAAGTGCGCGTCGTCAATTGCGACGAAGGGACCGCGGCGCATATCCGTGTGAATATTGAAAGCAGCGACGGCAAGAACCGCTGGGGGACGATTGGGGTGAGCGAAAACCTAATCGAAGCCAGTTGGTTGGCCCTCGTCGACGCCGTCGAATACAAACTGCACATGGCTGACGACGCAGCCAAGTAGCTGCGTTCGATGCAAATCACTCTGTCGGTTGATTGATCCGAATTTTCATTTCCAAGTCCAACTATCCCCATTCAGAACAATGACGCACGAGCTGCCAAACCGTTTTGACCACACCGAAGCTTGTCAAACGATTTACGACGCGTGGCAACAAGCCGGCTGCTTCAACGCCGATCCCGATCCGAACAAGAAACCGTTTGCGATCGTGATTCCCCCTCCCAACGTGACCGGTGCGTTGCACTTGGGGCACGGGTTGAACAACACCTTGCAGGATGTGTTGGTTCGGATGCGTCGGATGCAAGGCTACGCGGCGCTCTGGATGCCAGGGACCGATCATGCGGGTATCGCGACGCAAGCGGTCGTCGAGCGGCGGTTGAAAGAACTGGAGGACAAAACCCGTCACGATCTGGGGCGCGAGGCCTTGGTCGAAAGGATTTGGAAGTGGAAAGACCAATATGAAACGCGGATTTTGGGCCAGCTGAAACGCATGGGCTGCAGTTGTGATTGGCGACGCACTCGCTTCACACTGGACGAAACCTGCGCCGCGGCGGTGCGAGCCACGTTCTTCGATCTGTTTGGAAAACAGTTCATCTATCGTGGCAAGAAACTGGTCAACTGGGACACCTTCCTGCAGACAGCCGTCAGCGACGACGAAGTCTTCCACGAAACCAAGCAAGGACATTTCTGGCATTACCAATACCCGGTCATCGACCCGCAACCGGGCGAACCGACAACGGTCACGATCGCCACGACACGTCCCGAGACGATGCTGGGAGATACGGCGGTCGCGGTCCATCCCGATCCCGAACATCAATTGGACAAGGTTGAAGCGGAGCTGCGGCAGAAGCTGGAGGCCGCGAGTGAAAAAGAACGCCCAGAAATCGAAACGCAATTAAAAACGCTCGACAAACGTCGCAAATCGCATCTGCCGTTGTTGATCCAATTGCGCGACATGGCGCTGGCCGGCCGTAAGCTGCGCTTGCCGCTGTTGGGACGCGAAATCCCGTTGGTTGCCGACGTTTGGGCTAAGCCCGAACTGGGCAGCGGGTGCGTGAAGATCACCCCCGCGCACGACCCGAACGATTACGAAGTGGGCCAACGGCAAGAGTTGCCGATGATCAACATCCTGAATCCCGATGGCACGATGAATGCCGAAGCCGGGCCGTACGAAGGGCTTTCGATCAAGCAAGCACGCACCAAAATCGTCTCCGATTTGGAAGAGGCGGGGTTGATGGTGAAGATCGAAGACCGCGAGATCGAGATGGGCCTGAGCGATCGCAGCAAGACAGCGATCGAACCCTATCTCGCCGATCAATGGTTCGTGAAGATGGACACGTTGGCGCAATCGGCGATGGACGCCGTCTCGGATGAACGCGTCCAGATCTTCCCGCCGCGATACCGCAAGGGCTATCTCGATTGGTTGGGTGAAAAACGGGACTGGCCTGTCAGTCGGCAACTCTGGTGGGGCCATCGGATTCCGATCTGGTCGTCGGTTTGCGCATCGGCATCCGACGCGGCAGCGCTGTCCGAGAAACTGAACGCCATCGCGACGGCCAGCGATGGAAAGCTGGTCCATCAAACCGCGGAAGACCATTCGGTCCACGCGTGCATCCAAGCCGAAGACGCCGCACTGGAACAACAGGTGGAAGCACTGGGGCTGGTTCAAGACCCCGACGTATTGGATACTTGGTTCAGCAGTGCCCTGTGGCCGCATTCGACGCTCGGTTGGCCCGAACAAACCGAAGAGTTGAAGTACTTCTATCCGACCAGCACTCTGATCACCAGCCGCGACATCATCACACTGTGGGTGGCCCGGATGGTTCTGATGGGACTGAATAACGTTGGCGAAGTGCCGTTCCGCGAAGTCTTCATCCATCCGAAAATCATGGATGGCAACGGCGAAACGATGTCCAAATCGAAGGGCAACGGGGTCGACCCCAACGACGTGATCGATAAATTTGGTCCCGATTCGCTGCGGTTTGGCCTGGCTTGGATCGCCGCCGAAACGCAGGACGTGCGGATGCCGGTTCAGTTCGAATGCCCGCACTGCGAGAAGCTGATCGACCAGACGAAGAAGAATCGGCAGATGCCACGGATCGCGTGCAAGCACTGCAACGAAGAGTTCTCGACGCAGTGGGCGGAATCCGAAGCGGACACCGCGCTTCCCAAAGCGGCGGTCGTCAGCGAGCGATTTGAACAAGCGCGGAACTTCACAAACAAGCTGTGGAACGCGGCCCGGTTTGCGATGTTGAACCTGGAAGAGACGCCGACGACGCCGTTGGACGTGCAGTCGTTGGAGACCGAAGACCGTTGGATTCTCAGCCGCCTGGCGACCGTTACGGGCCAGGTGACCGAGGCGTTCGACAGCTACCGCTACGCCGACGCGGCGCGGGCGTTGTATGATTTTGCCTGGGACGAATTCTGCAGCTTTTATGTTGAAATGGCCAAGCCACGGTTGAGCGATCCGGCGCAAGCGGGCCCGACCAAGCAAGTGCTTGCCCACACCTTGGACACCTTGTTGCGGTTGCTGCATCCGATCATGCCATTCGTGACCGAATCGATCTGGCAACACCTGGGGCAGATCGCGCCGACCCGTGGTCTCGCCGATCCTAAGCCGGCTGACCAATGGTTGATGTTGACGCAGTGGCCAGTGGCCGACGCGTCGCACATCGACACCGTGATCGAAGAACGTTTCGCCACCTTCCAGGCGGCTTTGGGCGCGATTCGCGAGATTCGCAGCCGCCAGGGAATCACGCGGGATACGGTTCCGTTTGCGATCCGCTGCACGCCGGCGACCGCTGAATTGCTGGAACCGATGACTGCCTACTTCACCGCGCTGGCGCATGCCGAAGCGACAGCGTTTGGTCCCGACGTGACCGCGCCAACGACTTCGGCACACGTCGCGTTGCCGCAGATCGATATCGATCTCTTCGTCGATTTGGAGAAGTTCATCGACGTCGATGCGGAGCTGGAACGCAACGGCAAGCTTTTGGAGAACCTGGTCAAACAGATCTCGGGCAAGCAGAACAAGTTGGCCAACGAGAGTTTTGTCGATCGGGCGCCGGCGGAAGTCGTGCAGAAGGAACGCCAAAGCTTGGGCGAACTGAAGCAGCAGCGAACCGCTGTCGAACAGGCGATCAAAGACCTACGGGCCCGCAAGGCTTAGTCGCCATCGGCGTCGGACGTTTAGGGTCCATTTTTCCGTGAAGGTTGTTGGAAGCAGCCTTCACGGTGAACGGGCTATCGGTTGGCGGGGCCTTTCCGGAACGTTCCTGCACATTAGCTATTTCGAAATGCCGCTGTAGATCAGCACGAACAGCCCGGCGGCGATCAGGTCGGCCGTGGTACCTGGATTGCGTCGGTTTCCATCGCTGCGAAGCCATTGGTTGAATTCGATCCAGTCTGGCGATTCGGCTCGCCAGCCGTGGGCTTCGTTGACCGTCCTCGCCCGCCGCATCGCTTCTTTTGCGGTGGCCGCGCCACATTTTCGCTGGATCAGCGTGTCGACGTGGCCAGCCAACAGCTCGATCTGGCCGCGCGTGATGCCTCGTAAACGATCCCCTTCGTCTTCGATGGCGTTCCGCAAACAAGGGACGACGGTTTCGAACAAGAACTGAAATCCCGTGCTGTATTGTTCGGCAATCTTGTCGCGGTCCTGGCCGGTTCGCATCGCTTCCATCAGGTCGACATTCTTTTGTGTCGTGCGTACGTCCTGTGAATTCGCGTCTCCCAATCCTCCGGCGGCGGCGATGCGGATCGCTTCGAAAACCAAGCGGCCATCTTCGGGCGTTAGCGCTTCCAGTTGTTGCTGCAATTGGCAGCGAAGGGCGGTCGCGTCGCGAACCGGTTCGATGGCGGCAGCTGCTTTGGCTAACGGCGCCATCAATAACACGATTCCCAAGTTGGCGTTGGAACGGGTCACGGCGCGGCTTTGCTGAACGCATTGCAGTATCAATTCGCCGATGCTGTGCTCGGCCGCGCGATCCAACGTGGTGCCGCAGACCGACGCGGCGGCTAAGAAATCGGTGACGCCCAAATCGTCGAACTCCTGCCCTGGATAGACATTCCCCGCCTTCGGCGCTGTTGCCTCCAAGGTGCAGGCGCACTGCACCGCCTGGCCAAGCCCAAGCAAAGCGTTGGCGGACGCTTCAACGTGAGGCGAATTGTTAGGACGCGAAATCGATCCATCCTCGTCGGGTGTTGTCGGCGAACCGTGCGACTAAAACTTGGTTGCCAATTGTTGGGCCTGTTGAATTGCCGCGGCTTCGCTTTCGGCGACGTCTTCGGGCGACGCAAGGGTCGGTTCGACGATCACCGAATGGATGTCGGTGAAGCCGATAAAGCCTAGCAACAGTTCCATGTAGGAGGTTTGAAAATCCAAGCCTTTAGTTTGATCGCTGCCGTAGGAACCGCCGCGCGCGTAAACGACGGCGACCGGTTTGCCGGTCACCAAGCCGGTGTATCCGGTATCGGGTGAATAGCTGAAGGTTTGGCCGGGTTGCGCGATCACGTCGATGTAATGCTTCAGCTTGTACGGGATGCCAAAGTTCCACATCGGAAGGCTGAACACATACTTATCGGCCGCCTTGAATTCGTCAATCACATCGACAACGGTCTTCCAGGCGGTGGCTTGTTCGGCATCGTGACCCTGGCCATTCAGCACTTGGTATTTCGCGTCGATGGTGTAGCCATCGAATTCGGGCAGCGATTTCTGCCAGAGATCGATCGTCACCACTTCGTCGCCAGGATGGCTTGCTTGATATTGTTCGATAAACGCCTGGGCGACGTTGATCGATTTCGAACGCGACTTGCGCGGTGACGATTCGATATAAAGCAGTTTGGACACGCTGGCTCTCCTTGATGACGGATTGCGGATGCAAAGTGATGCCATCGTTATATCGCTTCGTATGCGCTTCGGGCAGCTTGCCTTTCGGGCGACGGGCGAGATTTTCGAAACATAGTCAGACCGGTGGGGGGCTTGGCTGACCGCCTTTGCCAGCGGCCGATTCGTATCCGCCGCCGGACGCCGCGGATGCTTTGTTGGCGGAAGTGCTCGCGATTTTGGAACCTCCCGACGGCGGTAGACTCTCCCGTCGTCAGGCCGAGTGAACTTTGTTAACATATTGCCCTCAGGCTTGTCCGCTGTCGTCCTGCGAAAGGACGCGACGGATCGGCCGCCCCCAATCATTCAATTCCCAGGTTCGAACCTGGCCCAACCCCGCTTTGGCTTTCGGCCAAGCCGTACATCAGCACCGGAGGCTTCCACGCCCATGTCTGTCGACCAATACAGCGTTTGCCCATGTGGCAGTGGCAAGAAGATTAAGTTTTGTAAATGCAAAGACTCGATCCACGAGATGGAACGGGTGCTGAAGATGATGAGTGGTGGCCAGATGGTCGCCGCCTTGGATCGCTTGAACCAGGTGCTCGAAGAGCACCCCGACGCGGCTTGGTGTCTGGCGATTCGTGGTCGTTTGCTGTTGGAACTGAAGGAAGACGAAGCGTTGGCCGAAAACGCGGAGCGCTTTATTCGCTTGCAACCAAGCAATCCGTTGGCACTCACCCAACAAGCCGCCTACCGGGGTGTTCGTGGTGAAACGCAAGCGGCTGCCGATTCGTTGTTGCAAGCGTTGGCCGAATCGTCCGCCGGCGTCGACACGTTTGTGTTGGACGTCGCTTCGGTGTTGTCGCTGTCGTTCGCTCAAGCGGGCAACTTGCTGTCGTCGCGCTGCTTTGCCGGATTGGCACTGACCGCCCAAGGATATGAAAACGAACGACTGGCGATGATGGCGGTTGAGCAAGTCAATCGGTCGCGCGAAATCAGCAACATGCTGAAAGACGTGCCGACGTTGGAAGTCAAACCGACAGCGCCTGCCGTGCGAGAACGTTACGACGAAGCGTCGGTCTTGTTGCGCGCCAATCAGATCCTGTTGGCTGAATCCAAGTTTGAATCGCTGGCTCGCAGCAACCCGCAAGAAGAAGGCGTCTTGCGTGGGCTGTTGGTCTGTGCCATTTGGCGTGGCGATGCAAAGCGGCAATCGAGCATCTTGCGCAAATTGAGCGATATCGAAACGATCGATGCCGATCAACGGGCACGCGACCTGGCGTTGTCGTTGCTGTTGGCTCCCGACCAGCCCGAAATCTGCACCCCGTGTAACAACTACACCTGGGATATCGAAGACCTGGCGATGCTGGAACAGGAGTTGATGGCCAGCAGCCACGTGGTGCAATTGCCCGCCGACGTGATTCGAATGGCTGGCAACACCGATGAAAATGAGGTGCCGCCACGTTCGGGGTTCCAGTTGATGGACCGCGAGCTGAACGATACCGAGAAGCTGCCCGAGCCCGATGTGGCACCGTTGGTGCTGACAAACGCTTTGCTGTTCGGCAAACAGACCGATCGCGCCGCGCGGTTGGAGCTGTTGAGCGTGTGTGGGATCGAGCTGGACGAAGCGATGAAGTTCTTCACCAGCTTGAGTGGCGTTTCGGGGGAACCAAAAGTTTCCGAAGAGACGATTCCATTGATGAGCGCCGCCAGCGTCAATATGCCGATCATGCGTGTCGGTGGAACGCAGGCCGAAGCGCGGAAGCTGCAAACGATTGTCAACAATCGCGAGTTCGTGGGCCGCGTGTTGGCGACCCCGTTGCCATTGTTTGGCGGCAAGACGGCTGGTGAAACGCTCGACGATCCCGCTTACGCCTTGCAACGCACAGCCCTCGCCCGCGTGATCGAATCGTACGATGTGATGTACGATGATCCCGCCGTGCTGGATCAACTGAGGACCGCGCTGAAGGTTTCTGCATTGCCGCCGATCGATATCGAAAGCGACGATCAAGTCTATACGCTACCTGTCGACGCGTTGTACCGCGTGAACGTTGAATCGGCTTCGAAACAACCGTTGTTTATCCTCTTGGATCGGGCCCGAAACTTCCGTTGCACTCCCGTCCTTCGCGCCACCGCCGAGCGTTTGTTGGCGATCGATTTGGGCGAAGACGAAGTCCGAATCAAACCGCACGCCTACATCGCGTGGATCGATTCGACAAGCGACGAATCGAAGGCGCTCGAGCTGTTGGCGGAAGCGAAAGCATGGGCCAAGGCGAATAGCGTTTCGCACGCCCCGATGTTGTTGAACGAATGCTTGCGACGCGTGCAATCTGGAGACGGCGAAGGTTTCCAGACGACCGTTCAAGAGATCATCCGCGACTTCAGCAACGATGCCAACGTGATGGGCCAGTTGCAACAATTGCTGGTGGAACTGGGTGTGATCAATCCCGATGGATCGCCGCGTCATGCACCACAGCAAGCGGCACCGATGGGCTTGGGGAACGAACCATCGCCAGCAGCTTCCGGTGGATCGGGACTCTGGACTCCCGACAGTCCCACGCCACCACAAACTCCTGGTGAAGGGAGCAAGTTGTGGGTACCCGGCGCTGAATAGAACGCCGTGTTGAAGTTTTCGTGACGCGCGATCAGTCGTCCATCAGTTCCAGTTGGATCTGAATGATCTCTTCGGAGCAGCTGAAAAACGCGTCGACCAATTGCGGGTCGAATTGCGTGCCGCGGCCTTCGCGAATGATGTCGAAGCACTTTTGACGCGGAAACGGTTCCTTATAGGGCCGTTTGCTGGAAAGTGCGTCGTACACATCGGCGATCGAAACGATGCGGGCTTCGATCGGGATATCTTCCCCGGCGAGGCCCAGTGGATAGCCTTTGCCATCCCAGCGTTCGTGATGGCACTGGGCAATCTTCGCCGCCAGTTTCAACAGCGGTGAACAAGGGTCTTTGAGGATCTGATTGCCAAGCGTGGCGTGGGTTCGCAGAACTTCCAAATCCTTGCCCGAGATCGGCGCAATGATCTTGCGGCCAAACGTGCAGTGATTCTTCATCAGTTCGTATTCGTCGGGCTCTAACGCTCCTGGTTTCAAGAGGATGGCGTCGGGGATTCCGATCTTGCCGACATCGTGCAGCTGAGCCGCCAGTTCCAACATCGGAATACGTTTGTTTAAGTAGCCCAATTTTCTTGCGATCACACCGGCATATCGGCCGACGCGAATCACATGGTTTGCTGTGTCGTTGTCGCGATGTTCGGCAGCTCGTGCCAGACTGAGGATCAATTGTTGTTGCGATGCCAAAAGGGCGGCGGTTCGCGCTTTGACCTGTTGTTCCAACCAAGTTGCCTGTCGGGACAATTGATCGTGATGGGCTTTGAGCACCAATGCATTGCGAACCCGCGGAACCAGATCATGGGGATCGATCGGTTTCTGCAGGAAGTCGTTCGCTCCCAAATCGAGCGCCCGTTGCTTGGTCACAGGGTCTTGGTCGGCGGTCAATACAAGGACCGGCAAGTGTTGCAGGACCGGATCCGCTCCCATCACGCGAAGGATATCCAGTCCGCTGATCTCGGGCATTTGAATGTCCAACAGTAACACGTCGGGATTCGCTTCGTGGATCAGTTTCAGCGCGTCGTGCGGATTGCTGGTGGTGACGAAGTCGCGATAACCGACCTTCTTTAGATACCCTTGGACCGTCAGGATATTCACTTCGACATCGTCCACGATCATGATCCGCGGCGAACGCGCTTGGGCGTTCGCGCCGGGATTGCCAGTGGGGCGCCCTGCGTTGGTTGGATTCAACGCGGGGGCGGCGGTCGGTCGTTGCGGAGAAAGGGTTGCCGTGCTCATGAATGTCAAACTGTACGGAGAGATACAAGATCTATCGTTGCCTGAACAATTGTTGGTTACAAACGCAGCCTGTTGCCTGAAAGTCGGCGTTTCATCCCAAGACAACATTGGCAAGCGGGGTGCTTGCGCCAGTCGTGCCGGTTGCATTCGTTCTGCCGAATGTTGTCAGCGGCACCGACCGTGATTTTCCGCACGCCTTGTGACCGATAGTCCTCGCCGACCGAAGGGTGGCTGAGATGGATGAGCGATTAGGCACATGCGGAGTTTCCCTGACCGCAGCGGATGCTCCCTCATGCAGCCTGCGTTGCTTGCGGACGATTTGAACTGTGAGATCACAAATTCGCTGCCACGGCGCTGGCCGGATCGGTTACGATAGTTAAAAAACAGGGCGAATCGTTTCTCACGCTGCACTTTGCGCGGTCGCGAATCGGCCGCCGAGCGGTGGCTAGATGGCTCCGATCTCCCATCGATACACCGCCCCCGCGGGGCAGCCGCCAATCCCTGATCTCAATCGTTAACTGGAGTTTGCCGCAATGAAGTTTATGGTCTCGCTTGTCGGGTGTCTTGTCATGATTTGTAGTAGTGGATTGGAGGGCGCTGCCGAAGACCTGACGACGCTGCGTCTGTGGCCCGAACAAGCTCCCGGCGAAACGACCCCGATCGGTCCCGAACGGCAATTGCCCGATCGGCCTCAGGAAACCAATCCGGTCATTCGGTTGACCGATATCGCAACACCGATCCTGACTTTCTATCCGGCCGCCGAACCAGTCTCCACCGGAACCGCCGTGATCGTCTGTCCCGGGGGCGGTTACAACATCTTGGCCTACAACCACGAAGGGACTGAGATCTGCGAGTGGCTGAATTCGATTGGTGTCTCGGCCGTGTTGTTGAAGTACCGCGTTCCGCGACGCGATCCCGACGCACCCCATGCGATCCCATTAAAAGACGCGCAACGGGCGGTCCGTTTGGTTCGGTCCCACGCCAGTGAGTGGAAAATCAATCCCGATCGGATCGGCATGCTCGGCTTTTCCGCGGGCGGACATCTGGCCGTGATGGCAGGAACCCACTTCCGCGACGCGACCTACGATCCGGTCGACGAAGCGGACAAATTGAGTGCCCGCCCCGACTTTCTCATCCCGATCTATCCGGCCTATTTGGTCGACACTCAAAACAAGACGCAGCTGGATCCTTTGGTCGCTGTCGATTCCGAAACGCCCCCGACCTTCACCGCGATCACCTACGACGATTCCGATCGTGCGATCGGCGCGGCGCTGTTATTGATCGCGATGAAGCAGAACAAGGTCCCTTGCGAATTGCACGTTTACCATAAAGGAGGGCACGGATATGGTATGCGTCCTTCGGAGAACCCGGTTTCACAATGGCCGCAACGTTGCCAAGCTTGGATGGTTTCGATGGGGCTGCTGCCCTAACGCGTTCGCGTTCCGATGATTTTGTGGTCGGCCTCGTGCCGGCCACGCCTGCCCCCTCCTATTTCGCAGCGAATGCCCGCTGTGGACCTCCCCCCGCCAATGCGCGCTGCCGCGCAGGAGCTTTGGAAAGATGAGACCGGTTGTTTCCGCTGTGATCCTTGGTTGGTTGATGTCGGGTGTCGCGGCGCGTGCCGATGACGCAATCGATTTCAACGCTGAAGTGGTTCCGATTCTGAACAGCTACTGCGTCGGCTGTCACAATGAAAGCGATGCCTCGGGCGAAGTCCGATTGGACGACTGGGATCACTTTCCAGCCGTTGTCGGCGATGCGCCGTTCTTGGTGGGGGAAGATCCCGATGCGAGCCAATTGTTGGCCTTGATGCGCGGCACAACCGAACCACGGATGCCGCCGGCCTCCGAACCACAACCTTCCGAAGCCGAGATCGAAATCATCGAACTGTGGATCGCCGAAGGGGCCAAGCCACCGGGGGCCAAGCCGGCAGGGACCGAACCGATGGCATCGATGTTTCCGAAGGTCGACGCCGTCGCCGGAAGCGATCAACGGATCGATAGCCTCGATTTTGCCGCGGGGAAAAATCTGTTGGCGTTGGCAAAATTTGGCCGCGTCGACTTGGTCGATGCCAATACCGAACAAGTGATCCGCCAGATCGAAGGGCTGCCGGGAAAGGTCAATGCGGTCCGCTTTTCGCACGATGAAAAATATCTGCTTGTCGCCGGCGGGGTTACCGGTGTGGCAGGGCAGGTCGGACTGTGGGACCTCGCGCAATCGCAGTTCGTCAACCGCTGGCAAACACCCAGCGACTCGATCTATGCCGTCGATATCACCCACGACAACCAAACGATTGCGGCGGGCGGTTACGACCGAATCGTGCGGATCTGGAATCGCGACAGCGACAAGCCGACGAAGACGCTCGACGGACACAACGGTCCGATCCATGGGGTTCGCTTCGATCCTTCGGGGCAGGTGTTGGCGACTGCGAGTGGTGACGAGACGATCAAGCTATGGAACGTCGCCTCGGGGGAGCGGCTCGACACGCTGGGGCAGCCTTTGGCCGAGCAGTACTGCGTCCGCTTTTCTAAGGACGGCAAGCAGGTGATCGGGGCGGGCGCGGACAATCGGATTCGAGTTTGGGAATTGGCCAGCCCGACCGAAGCGAAGGTCAGCCCGTTGACGATCGCTCGCTTCGCCCACGAGCGGCCGATCGTCGCGCTGGCGATCAACCCGGCGGGTGACCTGTTGGGGACCGCTGCCGAAGATGGTTCGGTCAAGATTTGGGATCGCGCCGATTGCCGGTTGCTGCACCAATTTCCGACGCTGCAATTGCCCGCGTCGGGGCTGGAGTTCATCGATCAAGGCAAAGTTCTGCTGGCGTCGACTCCCGACGGTCGGTTGCATCGCTTCACGCTTCCCGACGACCTGTCGCAGGACGATGCGGCGGTGAAGGATCCCGTGCCGCCGGCAGGCGTTGACGCCCAGCCCGTGACTTCGCCACCGACGCCGTTGACAGAGGTCGAACCCAACGATTCGCCCAAGCGCGCGCAAGCGATTTCGTGGCCATCGAAAACTTCGGGGGTGATTCGGTTGACCGAGGATGGCGCTGGCGAATCGGATCTGTTCAGGATTCAGGCGTTGGCGGGACAGATGGTGCAGATCGAAATATCGGCCGCCGATCAGAAGTCGCCACTGGATTCGCGGGTCGATGTCTTGGACGTCATCGGCGATCCGGTGCCACGCATGCAATTGCAAGCCGTCCGCGACAGCTACTTCACCTTCCGTGGCAAAAACAGCACGCAAACCGGTGATTTTCGGGTCCATAATTGGCAAGAGATGGAGTTGAACGAATACCTTTACAGCAATGGGGAGGTTGTTCGGTTGTGGTTGTATCCACGTGGTCCCGATTCGGGGTTTGAAGTCTATCCTGGGTTTGGAGATCGCAGGACCTATTTTGGTACCACGGCGATATCGCATGCATTGGGGGAACCGGCCTACATTGTTCGTCCGCTGCCACCGCACGCAAAACCGTTGCCCAACGGCCTGCCCGTCTTCACGGTCAACTACGAGAACGATGATGATCCGCAGCGCCGCCATGGCACCGATTCACGCCTCGACTTTACGGCGCCGACCGATGGTGAGTACTTGATTCGCGTTCGCGATTCCCGTGGGTTCGGTGGCGATGACTTTCGCTATGACCTGACGATCCGCCATCCCGATCCGAGGTTTGAAGTCTCGATCATTTCCAAAGATTTGAAGATCCGTCCCGGGGCTGGCGGCGAATTTGTGGTCCGCGCGACCCGGCACGACGGCTTTGACGGGCCGATCCAAATCGGGATCGAGAACCTACCCGAAGGATTTGTCGCGTCGACGCCATTGTCGATTCAGGCGGGACAATCCGAAGCGGTCGGCACGATCACGGCGCTCCCGACGGTGCATGCTCCGTCGGCGGATCAGGAACCGGTCCAGCTGTTCGCCACCGCGACGATCCTTAACAAGCAGATCCGCGTTCCGGTCGGTGAGCTGGGGAAATTGGAAATCGCCACGGACGACGCTCTAATTGTCCATTTGATGCCTGTCGATTTCAACGCGCCGGTAGCGTGGTTTGCGGATTCGCCGGACGATGCCGATTCTGGTCAGGGACGGCAAGACGACGAAACCCGCGACGATAAAACGATTCGACGGAACGCTCAGCAACCGTTTGAAATCGTGATCCGGCCGGGGGAGACGCGGACGGCGCGGGTCGTCGCCGAACGTGGCGACTTCAAGGGCGTGATCCGTTTTGGCAACGTCGATTCGGGTCGCAACTTGCCTCACGGCGTCTACGTCGACAACCTCGGACTTAATGGACTGATGATCCCCGTAGGGCAGACCGAACGTGAGTTCTTCATCACTGCGGCCCCATGGCTCACCGAAACCGATCGCTTATTCCATCTCCGTGCAACGGTCAAAGGCAACCCCACGACCTGGCCCATCCTGTTGAAGGTCCGCGATTGATATCCGATCGTGGGTTTTGCGTAGGTCGCCCCTGTTTCAAACCTCCCCCCTTATCCAAGAGATCTTTCCATGCGACGAATCCATGCGTTGTGTTTGACGTTGTGCCTGACGGCGATCGCCACCGCAGCTGATCGACCCAACATCCTGTTTATCTTCACCGACGATCACTGCGAACAAGCGCTCAGCGCCTACGATCCCTCGCGGATCAGCACGCCGAACCTGGATCGGATCGCTAACGAAGGGATGCGGTTTGATCGCTGCTATGTGACGAATTCGATTTGTGGTCCCAGTCGGGCGGTGATTCAAACGGGCAAATACAGCCATATCAACGGGTTCTTGCAGAACGGATTTGCCTTCAACGGCGATCAACCGACGTTTCCAAAAATGTTGCGGAAGGCGGGTTATCAAACCGCGATCGTCGGGAAGTGGCACTTGGAATCGACGCCGCAAGGCTTCGACTATTACGACGTGCTCAAAGGGCAAGGCCCTTATTACAATCCGCCCATGCTGACCGCGGGGGAGAACGATCAACCGATCACGCGGCGGCACACCGGATACACCACCGAGATCATCACGGACAAGACACTCACTTGGTTAAAAGAGGCACGCGATCCCGACAAGCCTTTCATGTTGATGTACCAACACAAGGCACCGCATCGGAATTGGATGCCGGCTCCGAAATATTTGAATTGGTTGGATGATGTCACGATTCCCGAACCCGAAACGTTGTGGGACGATTACGCCGGGCGAACACCTTCGGCCAGTCGCCAGACGATGACGATTAAGGAGCATTTAAACGACAACGATCTCAAGCTGTCGGGCTATGGGACGATGAATCCTGAACAACGCAAAGTTTGGGATGCGGCATATGGGCCCAAAAACGAAGCGTTTAAGAAGGCACGCGATTCGATGTCGCCCGAGGAATTGGTGCGTTGGAAGTATCAGCGGTATGTCAAAGATTATCTGCGATGCGTGAAAAGTGTCGACGATGGCGTCGGAGAGGTGCTCGATTACTTGGACGCGGCCGGACTGGCCGACAACACGATCGTGATCTATTCGTCCGACCAAGGCTGGTATCTTGGCGAGCACGGTTGGTATGACAAGCGATGGATGTATGAGGAATCGTTGAAAACGCCGCTTTTGGTCCGCTGGCCCGGTCACGTGAAAGCGAGGACGACCAACGACGACATCGTTTCGAACCTCGATTTCGCCGAAACCTTCTTGGATGTCGCGGGCGTTGCGATTCCCGCGGACATGCAGGGCCGTAGCCTGCGTCCGCTGTTGCAGGCGGAGACGCCTGACGACTGGCGGGAATCTTTCTATTACCACTACTACGAAAACCCTGGGGCCCACAACGTCGCGCGACACTATGGCGTGACGAACGGACGATTCAAATTGATTCACTTCTACGCGTACCAAGGGGCGGCGATCGACGATTGGGAATTGTTCGACCTGCAGAAGGATCCAAATGAATTGCAGAGCGTCTATGGCAAGCCGGAATATGCAGCGGTGCAGGCGGAAATGCTCGCCGAACTGAACCGCTTGCGAACGCTCTACCAAGAGGTCGATGACGATCCGGCGGCGCGGATGAAGAAGAAACCAACGACCAACCGGCAGCGGCTGTTGAAGAAGGCTCCCTAAGGCTTGTGATTTGTCGCGACTCAGCGTGGCACGGCGCGCCCGCTTGTCGTGTGAACGCCGGAGTGTTGGGCACAGGATCGAATTAACGATTCCTGTGCCACCATTTCCATATTGTTGACATGCTGGCCAACAAGCCTGCCATCAACAACGGCATGGAATAGGTGAACATGATGAAGACGATTTGCAACGATCGGTCGGAGCTTTTGCCGCTGCCGGCGCGTTGGCTCATCGATGCCAGTTCGGCATTGATCGCGGGGATCCGTGAAGCGTGAAACAAGCCCGCCGACATGACGCTGAAAACCACGGTTATCAGCAGCATCGTCGACAGACTGATTTGAAACCTTGGCGGAGCAGCTTGAGCAGCCGTTTCGTTCGTTCGTTCAGAATCGGGGTTCATCGCGGCTACCAATACTTTTCAAATCGAATCTGTCCTGGACCATCGCTGCCATGATCATGGAAGCCCCGTTGCCGCAGGATCTGCAACATTCCTGGCGACGTCAACGGCGGAGCGCCAGGAGGTTGGTAGCCGATCATCGCGGGATTGCCACATAAGAAGATGTGGGTTCGTTTGGGATCCAGCTTGAGTCCCGCGGCCGCTTCGAAGAGTCCCGATTCGACCACTTGTTGAAGATGCTGTTTGCCAACAAACCCGTGGAACCCAGGGTTGGTGTTTTCGGCTTCACGTGTCGTAAAGTGCAGGTAGACGTAGTTCGGATATTTGACGGTCAATCGTGTTTGGGCGGCCAGGTAACCCAAGTCGCGTCGCAGTCGAACGCAGGTCGCCGAAACGATCCGTCCACGATGCCCGCGGTGCAGCAGTTCGGCGGACATGGCATTGTGAGGTGCTTCACCCGTCCCGGTTGCAAAAAAGACCACATCGTCATCGGGGCCGACGCCATCGAGCACGTAGGTGCCCACGATCCGTGGGGCCGCAAAAATGCGGTCCCCTTCTTGCATCTGGAACAGCCGCGGAGTGAGTGCTGGCGGGTGTTCGGCGCG
This sequence comes from Rosistilla carotiformis, assembly GCF_007753095.1. Classification (NCBI taxonomy): domain Bacteria; kingdom Pseudomonadati; phylum Planctomycetota; class Planctomycetia; order Pirellulales; family Pirellulaceae; genus Rosistilla; species Rosistilla carotiformis. Next base: position 4,261,626 of record NZ_CP036348.1, on the reverse strand, counting down.
GCGGACCAAGGTGACGTAAAACTCGTAGTAGTCTAATTGGCTGCACGGTGCCAATTGTTCCATGCTGTCGAGCATCGGGCAGGAGATCGAGTAGGCGCGTTTGACCACCTTCCGCCATTGTTTCGGTTCCAGCACTTCCGCTTGGGAATTCGACACCCGCGATTCCCAATAACCCAGCCCCAATGTCAGGTACTGCCCCGGTTGAAACGGAACAACTGCCGAATCGGGCTGGATCCGAAACAAAGCCAGTTCCTCGTGAATGTCGATCCGTTGGATGAGCGTCGCGTTGTACGACGTCTGCCGGAGTTCTTCGACTTCGATTTCCGTGGGTGGTAGTTCGACGGTTTTATTCACGCTTCGGATCCCCTTTCGGTTGCCTGTCGTCACGTGCTGTGTGTTCGACATTGCACCACGGCATCGGAACGCCGCCGCGGACAATTTTTCGATGCCGTTTGCATACCCCGATGATGCAAAAATGGACAACACCGTTCGCTGCACATTATCCTACAATACCCATCCAATCGCCATCGGGTGCGGTGATCCGTGAGACGAGTCGGATTAAAATTGTCATCTCGCGGCGGTTGCGATTTCGAAGGCGTGGGCGATTCGGGCGTGGTGTATTCCGCTGTGGCAATCTGTCTGCAAATGGTGGATGATTGTTGTCCGTTAAGTCATTTGGTCGCCGGTCGGATTGTGCCGCGTGTTGGCGTTGTGACAACCTCTATGAAAATTGATATTTGAGAACCAAGCATGATCTTCCGACGATGTGCGTTGATTGCACTATTGGTTATAAGCGGTGTGACGGCGCAGGCCGAAACTTGGACGACGTTGAACGGACAGCAATTTGATGCGGTGTTCCGCGGAATGTGGGGCAACGCGGCGATCTTTGAACGGGCCGATGGGAAGCGGGCCGCGATCACGTTGTTGAACATGCAGGCCGAGAGTCGGATTCGATTGGAGAAGTTGAACCAAGAGGTCGAAGCGCGGCGGGCGCAGCGGGTGAAAGCGCTGCGGCAGCAGGCGACCGCGGCGGCGGTTCCCGACACGACCGCGGATGTGGCTTCCGGCGACGCGGCATCCCTTCCTGCGATGGTAGATTACCAACCGATGTCCGACGCGATGGATCTGAAGCAGACGGTCACCCATTTGTTGAACCAATCGGCCAGCGGACTCATCCGTGCCTATTGGGATGCGCTGCCGGCCAGTTACCAAAGCGACATCGACCAATTGCGTTCGGAGCTGACCGGGAAGATCCCGGCGTCAACATGGGATGCGCGGATCGGTTTGTTGAACAAATTGTTTTTGACCCTTCAGCAAAAGGAAGGACTGTTGATGGGCAGTTCGATGCTGGCGTCGTTCCCCGGACCGACGAAGGATTCCATTCGCGCGGGGCTTTCGCCGTTGGTGGATCAAATGGTCGCCATCTTAGAGCGAGGGCAGTTGTCGCACGCATCGGTCGCGAGTACCGAAATGGCATCTTTGCTTGCGACTGTCTCGCCGGAACTTAGCGGTCCGTTGCGGAACCTCGCTGAGATGAGCAAGGCGTTGGGGGGACCGGTACCCAACATCGATCAAATGCAGATCGAACAGACCGACGACGAACACGGCACGGTTACCGATTCGGCAGCGGGAGAAACCAGCCAATGGTCGCGGGTCGAAACGCGTTGGATTTCTGATGCGATTTCGGCTGACTGGAGTTCGAATCTTCAAGCCACGGGCGGCCAGATCGAGTCGTTCATGGGAGAGGGATTTGATGAGAAAGCGATGCAATTGAGCACGGTGCTCGACGGGCTGATGGCCGCGCAGGATCAGCAGGCGTTTGACGCCGTGATCTTCCAAGTCGTCTTGCAAATGGGCCCGATGTTAAAGCAATTTGGCGTGGCCCCCGCGATGCCCGGGGGATTTTAAAGACCGCTAAATTGGAAAGCGGTCGTCGCAGCGAGCGTGGGCGGCGAAGCTACAGATTAAATGCAGTCCGCAGTTCTTCGATCACTTGGTCGGGCATGGCCGAGACCTTTCCGATCGCGTTCGCGTTGATCACCGCTTCGGCGGTCGATTCGAGCACTTCCAGGCGGTCAAAGGTGTCCAGGACGCTGCCGCCGGTGACCAGCACGCCATCGTTTTCTAAGATTGCCGCAGGGGAGTGCGCCGAAATAGCTTCGGCGATCCGCCCGTCGGTTTGATATTGGATTCCGTAGGCGACGCGCCCCACGTCTCTCAGGAAGACATAGCTTTCAGGGATCGTTCGGACATCCAACGGGGATTCGGTCACACTGAATGCGGTTGCGTTGACAGGGTGGGCGAACACGATCGCTTGCACGTGGGGGTGGCGTTGGTAGATCGCTTGGTGGGCCGCCGCGGCACGGCTTGCCCGTTTGCCCGCTTCGCGTCGCGAACCGTCGACCAAAACGAGGTCTTCCACTTGCAAGGATTCGCGATCGCGCTGCGTTGGAGTGATCAAAAACGCATCGCCGTCGACACGCGCCGAAAAACTTCCCTCGGTGCTAATCAGCAAGCGTTGCCGGCAGCCGCGTCGGACAAAACTGCACAACTGACGTCGCAACTCCTGTTCGACGGGAGTTGCCGCGGGTGGTTCGAACGATTGATAGTCGACGCTGCGATTGGCGGCTTGGTCTAGCTGGGGATCGGTCAGGTAGCGAACCTCGCCCAATTGACTCGCTTTGATCAACGTTTTGCCAGCAAATTCAAATGCCTCAAAACGTTCGAAGGCGTGGGACAACGCCTCTCCACCGACCACGACGCCGTGGTTTTCAAGGATCACACTGTCGCAGCCATCGGCAAATGTCGCCGCGATGCTTTCCCCTAAACGCTCGCTGCCGGGAAGGGCGTACGGGGCAAACCCAACGCGACCGCAGACCGAATGGGCTTGATGAAACAGCCGCGTATTGGGCGTTTGGCGGCACATGCTGAAGGCCACCAAGGCGACGGGATGCGCGTGAACGATCGCGCGGATGTCGGGACGCGCTTGGTAAATCGCTTTATGGAAAGGGAATTCCGACGACGGAGGGTGGGGACCCTCGACGCTGCCATCGGTTCGGACACACGCGATGTCATTGCGGGTCAGGTTGCCTTTGTCGATCCGTGCAGGCGAGATCCAAATATCTCCTGCGTCGTCACGGATCGAAAGGTTGCCGCCGGAAGTTGTCGTCATCCGATAACGATAGATCCGATCCATCGTGTTCATGATTTCATCGCGTGGATGGATCAAGGGGCGTTTATTGGCCATGGGGTGCGTCCGCCGGGGTTCTGATGAGTAGAGGGTCCCCCATCATAGCGTGAATTCACCAGCAGGTGGCCGCGCGCGGACGCCCTACCGTGAACCGGCTCGGTCCCGCGGTCCGATTCCCGTGACCAAGCCAGCGGCTACCACGCGCGGAACAGGGCCAAGACCAATACGCCGAGGACTAACACGACCATGAAGGTGATTGCCGGTAGCAAGAAGGCGAAGCCAGGTTCCTTCTTGTCGATCGGATGGTTCTCCGGTTTCCGCTTTGTTTCGTGAATTGAATCGCTCATTGTCTTTCTCCCGAGTTGGTGTTGAGTGTAAAGTCGCATGTCGTTTGGACTATTCGTTTTCAAGTGGGATCGGCGCGAGATGTTCGGCGATAAACCAGGCTTGAAATTCGTTGACACGTAAAACGTCGCCGACGACCATGTCCTCGGATCCGAGGTCTCCACGCTTCCCGATCGCTTGGGCGATAAATCGAGCGTACGTGCAGATCACTTCGTGGGCTTGCAAAAGTCGGGTCAATTGATCGGTCAACAGTTCACGGCCGCGAGGCGGATTGGGGATCTGCGTCTTCTCGGCGACGTCGGCAGGCATGCCGCGTGCTGCTCCGCCAAGCAATTGGATCCGCTCGGCGATCGTGTCGACGATCTCAACTTGTTCAGCGTAGTGCTTATCCAGCATCAAATGGATCTGGTAGAAGGTGGGCCCGGCGACCTGCCAGTGATGCTTCTTGTACATGTCTTTCAACATGATGCTGTCGGCTAACAACTGGTTCAATTGGTAAACCGTCTTCTCGCGGTCGGCTCGGTCGAGGCCGATGGGTATATCGATCAGTTCCTGGTTTTGCCGTAGCTCGGTTTCCACGTGACTTAGTTTGGGTGTGACATCGATCGATTCGGATGTGGATGACATGGATTTGCCTCTTCAATGGTTGAAAGTCGCGGGAGATCTGTTTGGGAGATCGGTTCCTCGCGAGCGGTGCCTAACCCAGCAGGACACCGATCGTTGGCAGGAAGGGAATGCAAAGATCGGGCCAATGATCGTGAATGCACTCATTCCGTGTGGAGGTGTTGGCGTGGGATCCGGTGTGATCGATGATCGATCAGTGCCTGGAAGATCTTGGCGATCGGAATGCCCGACACCGTCTGAGTTCGGGGGGGGAGTGGTTGCGTTGAATGAAGTGACGGCAAGCCGAAACTCTGTGTTTGCTTAGGCCACTACGTCAACTTTTATAGTCGCGTCGCGAAGGTTTTCGTATGGCCACCGGCTTTGGCACGCCCAATGCATTGAAGCTGCATGGAGCGATGCGACACAGCATCCTCAACAACCATCTCCGTGCTTGGGAGAAACCTGGTTTCGCCATGGCGCGGTTGTTTGTGCGACTCAACTTTCCAACAAGGAGCAAGTGATGAACTGGGATCAAATCGAAGGCAAGTGGAAACAGGTCAAAGGCAAAGCGCAACAGAAGTGGGGCGATTTGACAGATGACGATCTGGACCGAATCGAAGGAAAGCGTGAACAATTGGTCGGAGCCGTGCAAGAACGCTACGGAGTGGCCAAAGACGAAGCGGAAAAGCAGGTTCGCGAGTTTGAAAGCTCTTGCAACTGCTAGGCCGTCGGCGTCACTTCAATCACGCAATCAACCACCGCGGGATCCGACCGCCGTGGTTTCCAAATCGAACGCAGTGTTTTAACGAATCCAATAGAAACAACAGGAATTGAACGATGAAAACTACGAAATTCTTAGCTGGCATCGCAGCCGCAGGCGCTCTTACGCTGGGCACGGGTCTCCCCGTTGCCTCGGCAGACGACAACGCAACCCAAGCGAAACGCATCGGCCAATTGGATGAACGACTGACCGGGACCAATGTCCGTGTCAGCCAACTGATTGGCATGGACATTCAAAATGATCGTGGCGAAGGCGTTGGAGAGATCAACGATGTCGTGATCGATGCAGCGACGGGCAAGATCAAATACGCAGCCGTCACTTACGGCGGGTTCTTGGGATTGGGAGACAAGCTGTTCGCCGTTCCGTTTGACGCGCTACAGGTGAAACGCAACCCCGACGATCCTGGAGACAGAGGTGACCTGGTCTTCATCCTGAACGTGACTCAGAAGCAAATGGAAGGTGCGGTGGGTTTCGATCAATACCACTGGCCTAACTTTGCCGACAAGAACTTCACACGCGATCTGGAGAAACGCTATGAAACGAACCGGCGCGACCGAACTCGTACCGGTGGGGTCGATGTGAATGTCGATCGCAATGGGGTCGATGTCGACGTCCGCCGCGATCGCGACGAATAATCGTAGACGGAGTATCGATCGACTCGTCGTCGCAGCAACCTCTCTCGGCTGCGACACCCCATGGATTACGAAACGCGAGCGCGGCATTTGGCCGGCTCGCGTTTTTTTATGCGCTGATCGCATCGGAAACGGAATTCCGGTGAAGAGCGGGGACTTTATTGATCGGTTGCCGCGCAGCGCGGCGGAACGGGGGCCACACCAAGCGGTTGCAGACGCCGGTTAAGGTCAATTCGAGGGTTTGGCACGGCAAGTGCATCTACGTTGGCTCGGTCCAGCAGCACGCCAAGGGCTGACCGCGAAACAAAACCGTCCACACCATTTAATGGAGTTAGAAAGATGATTACACGCGAAGAACTGAAGGGTCAATGGAACGAGGTCAAAGGTCGTCTGCAAGAGCATTGGGGACAGTTGACTGACGATGATTTGAGCCGCGGACGAGGTTCGGCCGAACAACTGGTGGGCGTTGTGCAACAAAAGACAGGGGCCACGCGACGTGAAGTCGAGGCATTCCTTTCCAATGCGATTCACGAAAGCGATCGGATCGGCGAGAAGGTGGCGGAGACCGCTCAGCAGTATGCCGAAGTTGCGGGACAGTACGCGACGGAGGCCGGTGAATACGTGAAAGATCAGTATCGACGCGCTGCCGAAACGAGCGGAGAGTACGGCGATCGCTTGGCGCACACGGTTCGCACCCGCCCTACCGAATCGCTAGCGATCGCGTTTGGGCTGGGCATTGCCGCTGGAGCGCTGTTCTTCTTCAAGGGGCGACGCTAAGCGACATCGAACGCCGTTGACGTTGCCGCCGCAGGTTGCGTTGCTTAAGCCAGCGACGCACCTAGCGAAGCGGCATCCGCGTCGACGGCCTTTGTTTTTCTAACACCTCCCAATTCATGGAATTAGGATCCGATCACGTGGCCAACACACTTGCGACCCGAAAACAGTCCGAAGCGATACGTCATCAGATGCAGGTGATTCGAACTGCGTTGCCGCGCGATGTCGATGCGGCCCGTTCCCAAGCCCAAGATCTCGTCGACTGGCGATACCACATGCGTAAAAACCCCTGGCCTCTTTTGGCTGCGGCGTCGCTGGTGGGCTATCTGGTCGTGCCGGCGAAAAGTGTCGGTCGGACCTTCAGCTCTGCGGAGCCACGGCAAGCCGAGGTTCCTAAGAAGTCGTTAATGGGAGGCATCGCTGGCGGCTTGATCACGCTTGCCATCCGGTCGGGTGTTTCTATGGCGACGCGGCAGTTGTCGCAGACGCTGATGACACGGGCGAGCGTATTTCACACCGGGCACACCAATCCACCCTTCTCCGATAACGTGACATCATGATTGCACCAGCAAACAACCGATTTCAAAACACCGCAGATCGTCCCTCGCGGGACCAAGCCTGGCAGATTGCATACCAATCGCTGGCCGAAGAGGGGTTGCTTGAAGACTCTTCGCCGACGATCCATCAACGCGCCTCGGCCGCCGTCGGGCAGTATCCATTGCTGTCCGTGACTGTCGCTGTCGCTCTAGGGCTTGCCGTTGGATGCTGGGCGAAGCGTTCCGGTTAACGGTAGGAGTGGCTGCTGTCGGCGGTGCTGCGAGACAGCGCCTGCCGCATGCTTTTCTTTCCCATTTACACGCAAAGCGAATCTCTACGATGACTACCAACCGTCCCTCGGGAATCAGCCGCGTCGCTCGCGACGTGCTGGACTTATGTGAGTTGCAACTGCAACTGCTGTCGGTCGACAGTCAAGAAGCCAAACGGAAAGCAACACGCGCGATGATTTTCCACGCGGTAGCCCTTGCTTTGGGGGGATCCGCAGTGACGACTTTGATGATCGGTGGCGGATTTCTACTGCACGATTGGGCCGGTTGGACGATCGGCGCGTCGCTGGTTACCGTGTCCGGCGTCATGTTGTTGATCGTCGCCGGACTATTGATGAGTGCGATGCGGGCGACATCGGAGGCCTCCGCGGCGATGCATGAAACGAAGTCGGAATTCGTCGAGAATCTGAAATGGTTGAAGGCGGTGCTGATCAATCCAGAGACCTCCGCTAGAAACCAACTGCGAGCCGAATCGTTTGCGTCGAGTAGCTCACAATCCGCTGCGGCGGATTCGGAACGATCTCCCGAGTCGAACTCACGCTTTAGCAGTCGCTAATTGCGAATCGCGTTCGCCCCAAATCGACGGTGGTGGCCCGCACTGAACTGCGTTCTGCCGTAGCGAAGCTGCGGTTATCCGTCGCGCAGGTTCGCAATCTCTTGCAGCAATTCGTGAATCTCTGGGGCGCAGCGGGAGTAGGTGATCCGCGCCTCATCGACCGCCCCGCCGCGAGCCGAGTGAATGACATCCTCCAGCAGCGATACAGGATGTCCCTCTTCGAATGTGCTGCACATGCCTTTCAGCTTGTGTGCTGCCGCAACAATAGCGGTGGTGTCGCCGGCTTGCAGTTGCGTTTCCAATTCGGTCACGATCTCGGGAGCGTCGTCCGACACGATCGACGCCATCGCTGTGAGTAGTTCTGCGTCGCCGGAAAGCCGTTTGAGTGCGTTGGCAAAGCGTAGAGAATGTTCTTCGTTCATTATGAATTCACGTTTCCAGGCGACAAAGTAGGTCGATGAGCGGAATATTTGTATTCTTTTTCTCTGTAAGAGAAGCCAATCGTGAGCCGTTCGTAATCTATTAACACGCGTAAAACGACATCCCCGTGGACCAAGAAAAGCCCCTCGCGAAATGTAGCGAATTCCCTTGTTCGATGGGTGCGGAACTGGCGACTGCTGAAGGTTTTATCGCGTGCTCGGGGCCTGCTCTCCTGCCTAAATTTCGATCAGCCGAAAAGTGCCTCAGGACTTCAAAGCCCTGAATTAACCGAGTAAAGCCTTGTATTTCCTGTCAGTCTCGATCGGGCGACTTTGCAAGATGGCGCGGTTCAACGTGCCTGCCCGGCAAAATGCCTTTCCTTCCGCTCTGCAATCGGCCCCAGTGTGCGGATTCGCCAGACTAATCACAGCAGATCTTGTGCCATCGAGCCACAACGGTTTTCGCTATTAGGCTAGGAAAGTTCCCGGTAGGGGCGATCGACTAGCGATTGTCCAACGAATAACCATTGTCGTGCTACGTGAAGGGTTCTAAACTCGAACTCGATTGGTATCGGAAAATACAGCAATCATGCATTCATCCAATAGTAGGGGTTGGCGGCGGAACATCTATGTCAACGGGCGAAGTCTCATCGGCGGAGGGGAGCGTTTCTTCCCAGGAGCTTGCGCGGCAGGCCCAGTGGTTCCGCCAGCAACTGGCTGACGGGGCTTTCTCGGCGTCGGCCGACGACTTGGTTCTCGATGCTGCGCGGTTGGATACGGTTTTGCTCCGAATCCAACAGAAGACGCAAGCGCTATCGAAAACTCAATCGGTGGGTGAGTCGCAGGACGTCGAGATGCTGGATCCGCCCCCACGGATTGGCCGATTTGCGATCGATCGGATCGTTGGGGTGGGCGGATTTTCGATCGTCTACAAAGCGCATGATGATGTGTTGCTGAGGGATGTGGCTCTAAAGTCGATTCGTCGACGTGTTAAGACGGTAGATGTTCGCGATGAATCGCGATTGCACGAAGCCCGCGCGGCGGCGCAGTTAAGTCATCCTAATCTGGTGCCGCTGTACGAAGTGTTTCAGGATGCCGAGGCGGTCTACTTGGTCTCGGAGCTTTGTTTGGGTTCGACGTTGGGCGATTGGTTGGAAGCCCATCCGGGACCAATCGATCCTCGCATGGCATGCGGAACCTGTTTTGAACTGACCGAGGCGATCATTCACGTTCACGATTGTGGGTTCGTCCATCGCGACATCAAGCCCGGCAACATCATGATCTCTGAATCGGTGGGGACCGATGGGCGTTTGAAATTGACGCCTCGCCTGACCGACTTTGGCTTGGTCCGCGACATCTTCGCCGATTCTGGACTCGTGGATTCCTACCGCCTGGTGGGAACGCTGTTGTATATGGCGCCCGAACAGGTGCTCCAAAACGAACAATGGCATGGAAAGGCGTGCGACATCTTCGCGATTGGGATTTTGTTGTATCGGATGCTGACAGGGAAGCTGCCGCATCAGGGAGACAAAGCGATCGAGCTGTTCCACTCGATTTGCGTTGAACCTCCGATTCCGCCGCGCCAGCTGGTTCCATCGATCCCGCGCGATCTGGAAGCGATCTGTCTGAAGTGTTTGGCGAAAGACCCTGCCCTCCGCTACGCGACCGCCAGCGATTTACGCGACGACCTGTACCGATACCAACGCGGTTTGATGGTCGAGGCGCGACCGCGATCGTTCGCCGAAAGAACGTGGGTGGCGATCCGGCGTTCTCCGTTGGAATCGAGCTTGCTGGCGACCATCATCATCTTATTGGTCGCCGGGACGGTGGTTTTGGGGCATAGCAATCGACGGTTAAACGAAAACCAATCTCAGTTGGAAGTTGCGTTCAGCGAGGTCATCGCCAGTGAACAGCGGGCGGTGAGCGCTCGGAAGCAATATCGTGAGCAACGCGATTTGGCAAAAGTGACCGAACGACAAGCGGTTGGGACGGCGTATGTCTCCGATTTGCGGCATGCCTACGACGCTTTATCGCACAACAATCTCGTTGGCGCGTTGGAGATCTCCGAAGCGATCGAGAAATACGCCTCCGGGATTCTTCCCAACGGGACCGATCTGAACCTCTTGCAAACCCTAGCGCGCAAGAACTGGACCCGGTTGCCAGGTGCTTCGACCCCTATCCGCCAAATCGCGATGTTCCCCGATTCGCTCCGATTTTTGGTTGCGGACGAAGAGGGGCCGATTCGGATCTACCGCAAATCCGATGGTCAGCTGGAACATGTGATACCACAACGCGATGGGACGCGGCGATTTGCCGTCGCGATCTCCCCCGATGGTCAATTACTCGCCGTGGGGAGCCAGGTGCTCCAAGATGGAGATTGGTTAAAGGCGGACAATCAGGTCGAATTCGTTTCGCTGGGCGAACGAGCGGTTCCACCCATGATTCCCGATTTACCAACGACCGTTGAGTCTCTGGCGTTTTCAAACGATGGCAGTTCGTTGGCGGTGGGATGTCGCTACCAATCGGTTCGCGTGGTCGACGTGGAATCGGGGAACTTGGTGCAATCGGTTCGTTCGACCCGCCGCAACCACGAGGTCATTTTTTCCGACGATGCCGAGAAACTAATCGTCTTGAAGGAGAGCACGTTGGTGCGGTGGGTCGATTTGAAAACCAACAAGAAAACCAGAGAAGTGATCAGCGAAGGTTACGTCAACCGGATCGCGTGGTCAGAATCCGCGGCCAGGTTGGCCGCGTGTTATTTGAACGATCACGAAGTGACGGTGACCGATCTGAGTTCTCCACGGCAATCCAAATTTCAATTGCAGCACAACTCTGGACTCGCGACCTGTGTTGCGATTTCTGACGATGGCCAGCGCGTGGTTGCAGGAACCCAGAATGGCGCGGTTTTGAAGTGGGATCTGAGTCAGCTTCCCGATGACGGGAGCAGTGAGCAACCGACGGATTTGCGTTGGCCCGCGGTCGATTCTGCGATCCTGCATGCCGGATATGTCACGGAAATTGCCATCGATTCCCAGGGGCGAATCATCAGTGGTGCCGAAGACGGATCGCTCGTCCTTAGTTCGTTCCAAAACACGCCACCGCCGGCGATTGAACTGGACGCCGAAACCTCTTGCGCAACCTTGACCCCCGATGGTCAAACAGCCTTCGTGGGCTGTCACAGCGGGAAGGTCTTTGTTGTGGACACGACAACCCACGCGGTGACCCGCGTGATACCGAAGGTCTCCGCATCACGTGCGTTGGATGCGGTACCACGTTGCCTTCAGGTGTCCCCCGATGGTCGCTGGTTGGGCGTTGGAACGGTGGGAGGCGATTTGGTGGTGATCGATCTTCACGACCCTCGCGCCAGTTATCGAGCAACGAATCCGGACTATGACGCCCAGCTCGATAACTATGCCAAGGGCATTCACTTCAGTCCCAACGGGGAGCGAGTTGCCTTCTGCACGGGCAACGGATATTACCTTGCTTATTATGCGTTGCCTCACGTTTCGGGCGAATTGAAACTCTTGTCGGGCCAAGAGCTCGCGGTACGCTATCAGGCGATTACGTTGTTGGATGACCAGCGTTGTTTGATGTTTGGCGACTCGATTGGCGAGTTTGTTCTGGGAGGATCCGACGCGACGTTGGTCGGCCGAGGAATGGCCAAGTTTGTCAGCGCGTGTTATGCGCCCGAGGCGGGTGTCATCTATTCCGCTGCGTTTGACAATCGAATCCGCAAACACGATTTGAATGGCGCCATGATCGAAACGAGCGCTCGCTGGAATTCCCCTGGTCGCGCTGTGGCCCAAAATTTTGAAGTCACCGCCCTGGCGGTAACTCCCGACGGCAGGAATCTGTTAACCGGAGGCAGCGACGGATCGATCGGTATTTGGAATGCGCAAGACCTGCGAAACTTGGGCTGTGTGGTCGCGGGAGACGGACTTGCCCCAGTCAGCGAAATCCAATTCTCTCACGATGGCAAGACGTGGATCTATTGTCGAAATGCCGACAGTAGGAGCCAGCTGAAAGCTCCGTTTCAAATCAACACGATCGACTGAAACGCCAGCCTGGCCTCGCGACCAGGCGTTTGGCGTTGGTCTCGTCGCGAAGCGGAGGAGGCTGACTCGGACAGTTCAGTTCGATGGTAGTTCCAACTGGCCCAGGTCGTTGGGCTGGTCGGGACCAATCGTAATCGTCACCGGACTGGTTTCCGCGTCGCTATAGCTTGCATCGATTTTGTTGGGCCCGGTAAACGATCGTGCCACCACGTTATAATCCTTCAGCACGAACGTGACTCGATAGTCTCCCGCCGGGGCACCATCGCCATCGGCATAGGTCGAGACTTTGATTTGCCCCTGAGCGTCGGTGAAGCCTTGCGGGAAATAGTGCTTGGCCGTTTCCTTGACATTGGTGGAATGCAGCGCCACTTGAATGTTCTCTACCGGCTTGCCATCGACCAGCACCGTGCCTGAGAGAGGATAGACCGGCAGTTCGCCGGCATGTTGCTGTTGTCCACAACCGAAGGTTGTGGCGACGCCGATCGCGACGGCGACAAGTACTGGAATGTGAGCGTCCATTGGTGCTCGGGCCTTACGGCGCCACCTCTCCTTTGGCGCGAGTGATTCGAGCGGCAAACGTGAATGCATCGATGGATTCGGAATTGAATTGCACCGATCCATCGGCCATCAGAAACATGGCACCGCCAGGATGAAAGGCGTGAAACCCTTGGCTGCGAAGGTTCGTGCAATTGATCGGACACCCTCCTTCAGGCATCGGGAAAGCGGTCGCGCCACGGACCGAACCACTAAACCAATTTTCACCGTTTAATGGGTCGCCCCAACCGCCGCCATTGGTGTCTCCCACCCCAGCTGGGACGGCAAGAATTTTTCGCCCCGTATAGATTTCCTTTCCGCCTGTCCGTTCGCCCATCAAAAAGGTGTTGCTGGTGCCGTCGAGGATCGATGAAAAACGAGTCGCTGCTGTCTCCAGTGGAGTGACCTTTGCCAATGCCCCTTCCCTTGCGCCACCTTTGTTGTTGTTGTAGGCGATGTCAGCGAAGGTTCCGGTGACTCCACCGATAGGACAGTAATCCGACGGAGCCGCAGTAAAGCTGATCGCTGTTAGGCCTGGTAAAAACGCGCCAGCTGTGGCCGCGTCAATATTGACGTCGAAGACTCGATCAATGCCGCCGGGAGCCGATGGACAGACAAAACCGGCTAATGGCGTGGAGATCACCGAAACGTTTTGTTGTCCGATCGTCCCACCTTCATTGGTCGGCGAAAACCGGCTGTCGTACCGGTCATACAGCGGTTGCTGTTCCATAAACGGCAACAGCCCGACACAACCCCCTTGAATGTTGTAGGGAGGAGCCGGGTAATGCACGTACCACGCTGCGGGAAAGCTCTTAAAGGTGTCGTGGTAGTTGTGAAACGCCAACCCGATCTGTTTGAAATTGTTGCTGCATTGCATCCGGCGAGCGGCCTCGCGAGCCGCTTGGACCGCGGGCAACAACAAACCAACTAAGATGCCGATGATCGCGATCACGACCAACAGCTCGACCAACGTGAAACCTATCCGCCTCGATCTCATTGCCGTCTTCCTTCCAGAATATATCGCTTGAAAAGAGCGGAAATAGCGTCGCGGCAACGTTGCCCGCGACGCCACTCCGGCGATCATCCTAGCACCACACCCATGCGGCGACAACTAAAAGCTCGAACTGGCGGGCGTTTTGTTGCAACAAGTGCGCCGGTTCTCAGCGCGATAGGAACAATCGTTTCGAAAGGTTTCGCGGCGCCTGGATCATCACGCTGGCATAATCGTCTTCGACCAACGACAGGTTTCCTGGCGTGCTGTCGGGATCGAACTGGTCGACCGATTGCACTTCGATGTTGTGCGGACGAATTCCAAACGCATCAACCCGTTCGGTAATTCGAATTGTGCGGGTTTCGCCAACCAGCAATGTGCCCAGCGTCCAAAGTCCCGACGCCGCGTCGAAGGTTCCTTGGCTGACATCCGCCCGGACGAACGTAAAGCCAGCGGGAATTGGCAGCGAAAGGATCACATCGGTTGCCGTGTCGGGACCTGCGTTGCTAACGGTGAAGGTCGTCACCACGCTGTCACCCAGTTCCGGTGTCGGGTTGTCGACTGCCGCGGTCACCGATAGGTCGCTGACTTCGGGAGTCACCGTGACGCTGGCTTGATCGTCTTCGCCCGCGATCCCGTTGTCAGGAGTCGAATCGGGATCGAACTGCGCCACCGCAACGATCTCCGCTGTGTTGGTGCTTGGGTCGGCGCTGTTGATCCGAGCGCGGAGCGTCATCGTGGCCGTTCCGGTATTGGGAATCCCGCCGACGTTCCACAGACCGGTGTTCGAGTCGTATGTTCCTTGTGTTTCAGTCGACGACTGGAACAACAGTCCTGGCGGCAACAGATCTCGCACGACGACGCCGGTCGCGTCGTCGGGGCCGTTGTTGACGACGGTGATCGTGAAGATCACGTCCTCGCTGGCCAGCGGTGTCGAATCGGCAACGATTTTGGTCAAACCCAAGTCGGCGACCGGGGTGACGAAGATGGCGCTGCCGAAGTCGTCTTCGTTAATGTTATTGTTGCCCGGCGTCGAATCGCTGTCGGGTTGATCGGCGGCGGTAATCTCCGCCGTGTTGAGCACCGTTCCCGTCGTATTGACCGTCGCGGTCAATCGCAGCGTCGCCGATGCGCCTTGGACCAGGCTGCCCGCAGTCCAGACGCCCGTCGATGCGTTGAAAGCGCCTTGAGCTACCGCGGCGGAGACAAACGTCATCCCTTCGGGCAACCGGTCGGTGATTTCAATCCCCGTTGCGTCCGACGGGCCATCGTTGGTGACAACCAAAGTGTAAACAACATTTTCGCCCCGGTTGGGTGCGTTGTTGTCGATCGTTTTGGTCAACGAAAGATCGATCAACTGAGGCTCGATCGCAACGGTCGCTTGGTCGTCTTCGGTCGGGTCGTTGTTCCCAGGAGTCGAATCGGGGTCGCGTGTGTCCGAAGCAACGATCTCGGCTTGATTAACCTTCTCGATCACGTTGGTTCCGTTGGCGACGATCTGCAAGGTGGCGGTCCCCTGATTTCCCAACGCTCCGAGATCCCAGATTCCGGTCAGTTCGTTGTAGCTGCCGCGCGAAGCGGTTGCCGAGACGAAGACGACATCGGGTGGCAATTGGTCTTCGACTTGAATTCCCGTCGCGCCGTCGGGGCCCGAATTGGTAACCGTGATCGTGAAGGTCACGTTCTCGCCGACATTCGGGGTTGGATCGTCGACGGTTTTGGTTAATGAAAGATCGGCCGAAAGAGGTGTGATGTCGATGCTGGCGTAGTCGTCTTCGGTCGTGATCCCGTTGTCGGGCGTTGAATCGACGTCCAATTGGTCCGTGGCGGTGATCTCCGCAACGTTCGTCTTCGTATTGGGTGTGTCGACGCGAACGGTAATTGCCAGGGTTGGCGTCGATCCGCGGGCGACCGATCCGACGTTCCAGACTCCGGTCGCGTCGTCATAGTTGCCTAGGCTGGCGATCGCCGAAATGAACGTCACTCCGACCGGCAGCGTGTCGGTCACCGCAACGCCTGTCGCGGTGTCGGTTCCCGTGTTGGTGATCGCCAAGTTGTAGACGACATTTGCACCGACGTTGGGCTGCGCCACGTCGACCCCTTTGGTCAAGGCGAGGTCAACAAGTTGAGGCGTCAGCGAGACGCTGGCTTGATCGTCTTCGGCCGTCAAGTTATTGCCGGGGGTCGAATCGGGATCGGCCACCTCCGACGCACTCACCTGCGCCGTGTTGGTCTTGATCCCTCGTGTATCGACGCGAGCGATGATCTCCAATTGAGCGCCCGAGTTATTCGGAACCGTCCCTACCGACCAAGTGCGACTGGTCGAATCGAAGGTGCCCAGGGTGGCGCTGGCCGAAACGAATGTCATCCCGGTCGGCAGCGTATCGAGAACCTGCACGCCGGTTGCCGCATCGGGGCCGTCGTTGTTGAGATCGATCGTAAAGGTGACGTTATCGCCGACGTTCGGATTGGCGTTGTCGACCGTTTTTGTAAGCGATAGATCGGCCTGCCGCGTCGTGATCGAGGCGACCGCTTGATCGTCTTCGCTGGCGACATTGTTGCCGGGAGTCGAATCGATATCGGGTTGGTCGGCATCGAGGATCTCGACGGTGTTGGTCAATGTCGTCGCAGCATTGACGCGGGCGACCAGCGTCATCGTGACCGATCCAAACGCGGGCACGGTGGGGATCGACCACTGTCGCGTGGTCGTGTTAAAGGTTCCCTGGCTGGGCGTTGCCGACACGAAGGTCAGCCCCGTTGGCAAGCGATCGACGACCACGACATTGGTCGCTGCGTCGGGCCCCGCGTTGTTGACGGTGATCGTAAAGGTGACGTTTTCACCGAGATTCGGTTGCGCCGTATTGACGGTCTTGGCCAGCGAGAGGTCGACGATCTCTGCGTTGAAGGTCACCTCGGCGGTATCGTCCTCGCCCGGGACGCCGTTGCCCGGTGTCGAATCGGGATCCAATTGATCCGAAGCGATGATTTCTGCGCTGTTCGCGTTCAACCCCGCATTCCCCGCCGTCGCGACGATCCGCAGCGTTGCCGTTCCACTGTTGGAGATCGTACCGACGTTCCAAACGCCGGTCCCGCTGTCGTAAACGCCTTGGCTGCCCGAGGAAGAGACGAAGGTCATGCCGGTGGGCAATTCATCGAGAACGCGGACACCTGTCGCTTGGTTGGGGCCGCTGTTGGAAACGGTGAGCGTGAACGTCACGTTTTCACCGACGTTGGGCGAAGCGTCGTTGACCGTCTTGGCCAGCGAGAGGTCGGCGGTTTGCGGAGTCACCGTCACCTCCGCCCGATCATCTTCGGTCGTCGCTCCATTGCCGGGAGTCGAATCGCTGTCGAACTGGTCCGACGCGGTCACTTCGGCAACGTTCGTCTTGGCCCCGACCGAATCGATTCGGCCAGTAAGGATCAACGTTTGGTTGTTGTTGCTGCCGATCGAGCCAACGGTCCAAAGGCCGCTGTTGCTGTCGTAGCTGCCGATGCTCGGCTGAGCCGAAACGAAAGCGATTCCCGATGGCAGCAGATCGACGACTTGAACCCCTGTCGCGGCGCTCGGGCCGGCGTTGTTCAGCGTGATCGTGTAGACAACGTTCTGGCTGACGTTGGGAGAGGTCGAATCGGCGACCTTCGTCAACGACAGATCGGCAACTTGCGGGGTGACGGCAACCGATGCTTGATCGTCTTCGGTCGGGTCGTTGTTGTTGGGCGTGCTGTCGACGTCAGCTTGTCCGGCAGCAGTCACCTGCGCCGAGTTCGTCTTGGTGCCAGCCGAAATCACGCGGGCTGTCAGGTTCAACGTCGCCGTCCCGCCGCTGACCAGATCGCCTACCGTCCAGAGACCTCCGGTGCTGCTGAAATTCCCTTGCGAAGGACTGGCGGAGACAAACGTCAATCCGCCGGGCAACACGTCGGTCACGGCAACGCCCGTGGCGGTGCTGGGGCCAGCATTGTTGATTGTTAGCGTAAACGTCACCTCTTCGCCAACATTGGGAGAGGCGTTGTTAACCGATTTGAGAAGCGACAGGTCGATCAATTGGGGAGCGATCGTCACGCTCGCTTGATCATCCTCGCCGGGAAGACCGTTCCCCGGCGTGCTATCGGGATCGGTCTGATCCGCCCGAATGATCTCTGCGGTATTGGTCTTATCGCCCGCCGTTGCCAGCGTTCCGTTGATCTGCAGCGTCGCCGTCGCGCCGTTAAGGAGGCTGCCAACGGTCCAGATCCCCGTTGCGTTGTTGTAGGTTCCTTGCGATGGCGTGGCGCTGCCAAACGTGATCCCGGTCGGCAATTGGTCGAGCACTTCCACGTTTGTCGCTGAATTCGGACCGCTGTTGGTAACCGAGACGGTAAACGAAACGGTCTGACCGACAACGGGGGCCGCCGTGTTGGAAACCTTCGTCAGACTGAGATCGGCTTGCTCAAAGTTGTCGAAGTCCTGCGTGATGGTCGTCGGGCCAATCGCGCCGACCAGTTCCGCGGTCCCGTTGATGTTGGGGACGCCTGTGATATCCAGCTCGATCGCACCGACCTGCGTGAAATCGGCCGTGCCGATGAACGCGCTGAACGGGATGTATTCGGTGCTGGTTGCCGAACCGCCCGTGTCGGGAATCACCAGCGTCGTCTGGCTCGAACGGTTCGTTGTCGCACCGTTTCCGTCGTCGCTGTAAACGCGTACGATCGCCGTTCCGCCAAGGTTATCCGCACCAATCTGTAAGCGAAAACCGGCGGCGGTACCGCCGGACGTCAGATCGACTCCGCCAAGCCCTGCATCGTTGAGGGTCAACGCGTCGCCATCGATCCCATCCCAAGAGACGTTCCATTGACCGTCCCCCGAAGAAAAACTGTCGAATGCGAGGATGCCGGGCTGCAGCGGATCGTTGATCGAAATCCGCACCAATCCGTTGACCGACGTTTTATTGACGAAGATGTCGCGTTCGCCACCCAAGGTCGCTGCATCGGCCAAGCTGGAAGCGACGCGCACCCCATCGTTTGTGGTGTCGCTGACCAAATCGGTCGTCTCATCGAACGAATCGATCGTGCGGATCAAAATTCCTTCGGCTTGCGCTGCGGTGATCGGGATCGCCTGACTGACCTGCTGGCTCAGGGTATTGCCACCGATCGTTTGGGCGGGCTGTTGGACAAAGTAGCTGCCCGCGGTGAGGCCGGTTAGGGTGTAGCGACCGGTCGCGTCGCTGATGTCGGTTGCCACCGGCGAACCATCGCCAGCCCCCGGTTCGAAGATTCCGTTGCCGTTGTCGCGGTAGACGTTCACCGTCGCCCCGGCGATCTCTTCACCCGCGCTCAGCCCATTGCCATCGATATCGTCGTAGACGATCCCCGAGATGTTGGCCAAGTCGGTTGCAACGGCCAGCAGCCGCCGCGATTCGAGTTGTTCGAAACGCGGCCGATAGCGACTGCTTTGTTTTTCGCGGCGTTTGCTATCGCGGACCCTTCGCTTGGAGAGGCCACGAATTTTCGACACGATATCTTTAGAGCGACCCATACGTCCCTACCACTGCAATTCACCCAGGCTGCATAACACAACTAACTGGCCTAATTTGTCACACGCGAGCCGGTCGAGGGCAAGTCCCTGACCGAAAAAGTGACGAGAATGCAGTGTTTCAGAACGTTTGCCATCGCAGGACGTCTGCGGGCGGCCGTCCCCTCGCGGCTACTTCAGCTCGCGGATGCGAATATCTTTGAACTCGACCCACATTGGTTTGCCTGCATGCAGCTGCAATGCGAGCATTCCATCGAGCAAGGCCAGCTCGGGCGTGGCATCGGTGAAATCGAGCACCAGACGGCCATTCATATAATGACGCAGGCGGTTGCCTTCGGCGATGATCGCGACGTCGTTCCATTGGTCGACGTTGAACAGTTCTTTGTATTCCGCCGCGTCGATCAACTTTCCTTCGACCTTCTTGCCATCTTCGCCCCAAGTCGCCTTTTCGCCGACCAGACAGATGCGACCGCGTTTTCCACCTTCGTCGTAGATGAAACCGGAGACGTTGGGCAGATTCTCTTCGTTGCGGATCTCGTGTTGATACCCACGCATCACCCAGGCGTTGCGGGGTTTGCCGTCGGTGATGTGACGCGAGCGATATTGAACGCCCGAGTTATTTGTCGCATTGCAACGGAAGGACAAACGCAATTCAAAGTCTTTGGTTTTCCCTTCCTGCCAGATTAGAAACGTGTTTCCTTTGGCGACATTCTCCGCTGTCGTTTCGCCGTGGATCACGCCCTCTTTGACCGACCACAGCCGGGGATCGCCATCCCAGCCGGTAAGGTCTTTGCCGTTGAAGATCGAAGTCATCTCGCCCGATTCCGCAGGGAGAGTCGTTGGTTGATCGGCGGACAGGGGGGCGGAGGCGAACAGCAGAGCAAGGGTTGCAGCAAAAATGCAGCGCATGGTGTTGGGGTCCTTTGGGATTTGCGTAACAGAAGACAGGCCCGCGATGTCATCGCGGCGCGATTCGAGATCGCTGCCAGCAGGGCGTGGAGACGCCCTATCGAAATCGTTGCTTCGTAGGATTCAAAATTATAGCGACCGGCGAGCCAAAAGACATGCGACCAGGCAAATGGCGTCGTCTGGTGAATGCCCAAAACCACCAGTCCAGAAAAACCGCACAAAAAATCCAAAATGACTAAAACATTGATGCGATTCGGACGATCACTACAACTGTCACAATCATTCTGAGTCGGGAGTCTCTCCCGCTGGAACGGACCCACCAGATATCCAATTGGAGAGCGATCGATGTTTCAGACCATTCGAGCCAAACGTGCCATTGCCGCCATGTTGTGCGCTGCCGTTTGCATGCAACAAGCTGTCTTCGCAGCTCAACCGCAATTCACCGTCATCGAAGGCGTTAAAGTTTACCGCGGTATTCAAGACCTTGCCTTGGACCAAGCTGGCAATCTGAACGGATCGATCGTCGACGTTGTCGGTCAACCGGTTCAAGGTGCAACCGTGGTCATCGGCCAACAAACCGAGCACGTCACGACTGTCAAGACCAACGAACGCGGCGAGTATTCGGTCGAGGGTTTGAATCCTGGGACCTACCAAGTTGCCAGCTTCGCCGGTCTGCGAACGTTCCGCGTTTGGAACGCCGATTCGGCTCCTGAGGGTGCCCTCAAAGGCGCGATCGACGTCACCGACACCAAGACCTATCGCGGCCAATGCGATGACCGCGGCGGCGACGAAGGCCTGTGCCTTCGCCTGCTGAAGAGCCCCTTGGTTTGGACGGCTGTCATCGCTGCAGCGATCGTGATTCCTTTGGCTTTGGATGACGACGACGACGCCAGCTGATCGACGCGGATGTTGAATTAGCAACGCGGCGACGAACGCCAGGCGATCTATAAATCATTGCGAACAGCCCATCGAATTTATCGATGGGCTGTTTTCGTTTGTAGCCGAACTTGCAGCGCGTCAGCTTCGCGATCCCCAGCGACAACGATACAATGGACGCATCCGGTTCTCTGAGCCCATTGCCCCTTGTTGTATCCCCTTCCCAAGAGTGAATAGCTATCGTGTCGGAGGCAGAAGCGAGTTTCGATCCGTTGGTCGATCGATTGCCCAGTCGGTTTGTGGTTGGTATCGATTTGGGAACGACCAATTGCGCCGTCACCTACATTGATACCCAACAGACGCCTTGGCAGATTCGGGTGTTATCGATTCCGCAATTGGTCGCTGCGGGACAGGTCGAATCGCGCGATACGTTGCCTTCGTTCCACTATCAACCCGCGTCCGGACAAGCCAGTGGCGAATCGCTTCGCCTACCGTGGCATCAAAGCGAAACCGATCACTGCGTCGGGGTGATGGCCCGCGAGGAGGGAGCGCAGACGGCAGGTCGTGGCATTTCGTCCGCAAAGTCGTGGCTGTGCCACGCGGGGGTCGACCGTACGGCGCCGCTGCTGCCGTGGCATGCCGTCGATGACGTCCAACGGATGTCTCCGGTGGAAGCGAGCAGCCACTACCTGACGCACATCCGCAACGCGTGGGATCACCAGTTCCCAGACGCACCGCTTGCCGATCAGGATCTCGTGATTACGTTGCCGGCGTCGTTTGATGAAGTTGCGCGCGAGCTGACCGTTCGCGCGGCGCGCCAAGCAAAACTTCCGCGAGTCGTCTTGATCGAAGAACCCCAAGCCGCGTTTTACGCTTGGGTCTACAAGCATCAAAACGACTGGCAACAGCGCGTCGATGTCGGGCAGACGATCCTGGTTTGTGACATTGGCGGCGGTACCAGCGACTTTACATTGATTCGCGTCCGCGCCAGCCGGACCGAACCCGACCAGATCCAATTCCATCGCGTTGCCGTTGGAGAACACTTGATTTTGGGGGGCGACAATCTGGACCTCGCGCTCGCCAAACATCTCGAGCAAAAACTGACGCCTGGGAAAAAGCTGCCTCCACGGCAATGGGATCTGTTGTTGTCGGCAAGCCGGGCTGCAAAAGAGCAATTGCTGGGCGAAGGGGCATCGCAACAGGTCTCGATCAGCCTGCCGTCGGGCGGTTCGCGGCTGATCGCCAGCAGCCTGCAGACCGAAGTCACGCAAGAGGAAGTTCGCGCGTTGCTTGTCGATGGCTTTCTTCCCGAGTGTGAACTGGCGGATGCACCGACACAACATGCCTCGGGGTTTCAAGAGTTTGGTTTGCCCTACGCTTCGGATTCGGCGATTTCCCGCTACTTGAGTGCCTTCCTGACGGCGCATCGCGAGGACGACGGGGGCGGTTTGCCCGACGTCGTTCTGTTTAACGGCGGCTTCTTTGCATCGCCGGTTCTGCGTGGCGAAGTGCTTCGGCGGTTGGAACATTGGCTTGGGAAAACGCCCACGCTGCTCGATAACGATCGCCTCGACTTGGCCGTTGCGCGGGGCGCGGCCTACTATGGTATGGTTCGGCGAGGCGAAGGGGTCAAGATCGCCGCGTCGCTGGCCCGCAGCTACTACATCGGAGTCGATGCCGATGCGGTCAGCGGGCAACCGCGGGTCGTTTGTCTGGTCCCCGGCGGAGCGCAACCTGGCGAGACGTTCGAACTCGACCAAACCTTCCAACTGACGATCTCGCAACCGGTTGAGTTCCCGTTGTATGTTTCCAGCATTCGTCTGGCCGATCAACTGGGCCAAGTCTTGCCGTTGGACGTGGAGCAGATGACTTCGTTGCCACCGGTGCGGACTGTGTTGCGTTCGAAAAACCGCAAGGAGACGGGAGAGGTCTCGGTCCGTTTGCGGATCGGGCTGACCGAAATCGGGACGATTGATTTGTCCTGCCACGAGATCGGCAGCCATCGCAGCTGGAAGCTGCAGTTCGATGTTCGATCGACCACACAGACCGACGCCGCTGTGCACGTAGCCGTGGGCGAATCCGAAGGGTTCGTCGACGAAGAGACTTGGTCGCTGTGTCGCCACGCGATCGCGGAGGTCTTCGGCGACACAGGAACCGCCAAGCCGGCACGCATCGTCAAGCATCTGGCCGAGATCATGGGCAGCTCACGCAATGCGTGGCCGATGTCGCTGCTGCGGCGGATCTGGGAAGCGTTGATGGATTTTGAAGGGGGCCGCCACAAGAGCGCTGCGCACGAAGCCCGCTGGTTGAATCTGTTGGGTTATTCGCTGCGTCCGGGGTATGGGCTCGCCGTCGATGATTGGCGCGTGGCTCAAACATGGCGGACGCTGCATGGCAAGTTGGCGCACCACGGCGGCAACATTCAGACCGAAAGTTTGATCCTGTGGCGACGGATCGCGGGTGGACTTAGCAGCGGACAGCAGGCGGCGATCGCTGAGAACTGGATCGCTGCGATCCGTGGAATGCATCGCAAATCGATCGGTCGCCCGGTCGGCAACGCTGCTCCGTTGAAGCCCGAAGAATCGGTGGAGGTTTGGCGTCTGCTTGGATCGCTGGAATTGTTGAGCGTGCGAAACAAGATCGATCTGGGGAACATGATCATCGATCTGATGAACCGCAACAGCATGCAATCGCCTCGCGAAGCGATGATTTGGGCATTGGGGCGACTGGGCACGCGTCAACCGTTTTATGGTCCGCTGAATACGGTGGTCTCGGTCGATGCGATCCAGCCATGGATCGCTGCGTTGTTAGCCGTTCGCCAACGCGGCCCCGCCGAACAATTGGCGCTTGTGCAGCTGTGTCGCCGCGTCGATGACCGTTACCGCGATGTTGAATCGTCGACACGCGATGAAGTCGTCGACGCGTTGAGTGACGATCAGGTTTCAGAACACTTGACCACGCTGGTCTCCGACGGAGGCCGGTTCAGCCATGAAGAGCAGGAACAGGTGTTCGGGGAAGCGTTGCCACGCGGCTTGCGGCTGGGGTAGCCTTCGCTTCCCAAGTGATCACGCCGTCGCTGGGTTCCTGGGGTCGGTCCGCTGGATGATGTCGCTGATCCCCGTTTGGTTAAATCCTTTGTAGCCATCGTTGCGTTCGAGAATCTCCAGATGGGAACCGCTGGCCCCCGTTTGTTCGAAGCGTTCGGCTTGGGCAGCGGTGATCACGCCATCGGCGACCGCGTTGCGAAGCACCCACGGATCGACCGGCCAGATCTCTGCGGTCGTAAACGCTTGTCGCAGGAAGGGGAAATCGGTGAACGGTTCCATCGTAGGGACGCCAGCGGACGCCAATTGCGACCGGACGGCATCAAAGGCAAACTGGCATTCCAGGTGATGCATCCCAGCGGCCAGGAACGCTTCGCCATGCAGACGGCACCATAATCCCACGGTCCCCAATTCGGAAAGGTCTGGCAGCGGCTGGTGCGCGAAATCGCCAGCGACTTCGTCGGGCGAGAGATCCACGTCGGCAAACACGATCACCCCCGCTTCGGATTGCTCGAGCACTTGAGCGCCCCACCCCGCCTGGGCTCCCGCATAAAACCGTTCCCGGCAGGTAAAACCAAGCACCTCCAGGGCTTCGATCACACGATGGAAGCAGACGCGGCTGGATCGGTAGGTGTGATGGTCGTGGTTGGCCCAGCCGAGTCCCAAGACATCCTGTCGCTTTTTCTGAACACTCGCCGCATGGTTGCGATTTTGCCAATAAACGCGCTCGGATTGAAAGAACTGGTCGCAAGCCAACCCGCTGCCGAGCTTTTCTACGGCATCTTTTAGCAACGCGATGGTTGTTTCGAAAGCTTGCTGGGATTCGTGCCCATGGACGGGACGGTAACGTTCGTCAAACGCTTTGCGAAACGTGGCGATTCGCGATGCGAGTTCCTGGTCGGAGCAGGCCGATGCCTTGCCGTGGTTCTCGCCGACTGCGAGATCACAGGCGGCGCCGACATAAACCACAGCGCGGCGGCTGCGCAATCCATCGCTAGGTTGCCGGTCGGTGGCGTCGTGGACGATCCCCATCGCAACGCAGAAATCGTCGATTCGATCGGCCTTGATCGTCAAACAAGGTTTCTCGGTCTGCGGTTCAAACCGGACTGTCGGAAACATTCCGTCGCGGTTCCGCAACGTTATCGCATCTTCGCCCAGGCAGGTCTCAAAGCCGACGTTTAACAAATTGTCGCGCAGCGTCCCATCGTCGGGCAAGCGAATTTCGGTAACCCAATCGATCAACCGTGTGCCGGTTTCCGACAGCATCCTCGTGGCGAGACTTTCGATCCATCGTTCGCTGGTTGCCAGGCGATCGACCAAACCTTCGATAGCTTGCCAAGCCTCGGGTTGCGGTTGCCATTGGAAATTGTTGTCGCCGCTGGGATGCGATTGAATCATGGATCGAGCGCCTTGTAGGGATATAATTCCAAAGCCTTGCCATCTTCATTATTTGTTTCTGGGACCCTTTGGAGAATCGGCCATGACAAACGTGTTACTGCTAGGGGCAGGAAAGATCGGCCGAATGATCGCAGGTTTCTTAGCGGAAACCGGGGACTATCAAGTGACCGTCGCCGATTCCCGGCCGGAGACGCTAACGCGGTTCCAATCGATGCCGGCGGTAGACACCTTGCAGATCGACGCGGGGAATCGATCCGAATTGGCCGCGGCCATGGCTTCGCGAGGGATCGTGATTTCTGCCCTCAGCTTTCACTTCAACCCTTTGATCGCCGAAGTCGCCTTGCAAACCGGCAGCAGCTATTTTGATCTCACCGAAGATGTGCAAACGACGCGTGCGGTGCAGGCCGTTGCCCAGAATGCCGCGGCGGGGCAGATCTTCATGCCCCAGTGCGGTTTGGCTCCTGGATTTATCTCCATCATCGCGCGCCATCTAAGCGGAGAGTTTGAACAATTGGAGTCGGTCCGAATGCGCGTCGGAGCGCTGCCGCAATATCCGACCGATGCGCTGAAGTACAACCTGACATGGTCGACCGACGGCTTGATCAACGAATACTGCAACCCGTGCGAAACGATCCATCAAGGGGAACGCATCGATAGCTTGCCGTTGGAAGGTTTGGAACATTTTTCCATCGACGGAGCGCGGTACGAAGCGTTTAACACCAGCGGCGGGCTCGGGACGCTTTGCGATACGCTACGCGATAGCGTGCAGTCGCTCAACTACAAGACGATCCGTTACGTAGGGCATCGCGATTTGGTCGCCTTCCTGGTCAATGATCTTCGCCTCGGTTCGCGTCGCGAATTGCTCAAGGACATCCTCGAGCACGCGGTTCCCGTGACGTTTCAGGATCTTGTGATCACGTTCTGTACCGTGACTGGCCAACGCAACGGGCAATTGGTCCAATTGAGCGATGCGCGAAAGATCTACGCGCGGCAGATCGGTGGCGAGCAGTGGAGTGCGATCCAGATTACCACCGCCGCAGCGATCTGCGCGGTCGTCGATCTGCATGTGGCGGGACTGCTTCCCAGGCAAGGTTTTGTGCGCCAAGAACAGGTCCGCTTTGACCAATTTATTGCCAATCGGTTCGGTAAACACTACCAGACGGGGCAACAGCCCGATATCCGGGAACCGGGGGCGGTGTAGCGTTCCAAATCGGTCGCCGCGAGGCAAACGAAGCGTTTGAAAACACCGCGTCGTAGCGCGGCGGACTACTTTTGCGCCAAGGAGTTTCCTACAGCGATACCCGCCGGATATTCCAGCCACTCGGTAACGAGCAACTGTTCCAGAAAGTCGATGTTCATCGATTTGGAAATCTCTTGTTTCAAGTGATGCTTCAAATCGGTTTGGATCGGATCGGCCAACCAAGCTTTGTCTGCAAGCCGCAATTGTTGTCCAACGACCTCGGTCAGCATCGCGATATTCTGCTCCAATTGCTTCCGACCACGCAGCGATTGGCTCGGTTCCAAGAGGGCAAACAGATGCACTTGGTAGATCGTCGTTTTATCGTCCGCGCGTTGAAAGCGAAATTCGCCCAGATCGACCGCTTGGGATTCTTCGGCTTTGATCTTCACCAGTTCTTTACGAACGTTCACGATGATCAACGCGTGCAGCGCCACCATCACGAGAATCAAACCAAATACCCAAAAACGACGAATGAAATTCACAACGATGCCCAAGTTTCGATGGTGCTGGGCACGGCCGCGAATGCAATGTTTACAGACGAAATGCCCAGCGTCGTGAAAACTATAGGTCACGACCAGTCGACGGCAAGAAAAACGAGGGCATTGTTTCTTGCGAAGGTTTCACTGGGATGTGTGCGGTGAAAACCGCGGCGACGATCCTTAATAGAGTGCCGAGGCCAATTTTCGGCGGTATTCGCCCGTCAATGGCGAATCGTCGGGGAGGGTGCGGAAGATATCGATCATCAGTAAACGAGCCGGATCGCGACGATCGCCCTGCGTGGATTCGACAACAGCCAAAGCGAGGTCGAGCGCGGTTTGGAAATTGCCCGCCGCGGCCTGCATGCGAGCGACTTCAATCTTCAGTTCAGGATTGTTCGGGTCGGCGGCCAGTTGCGCTTCCATTTCCCCAAGATCGCCCGTTGGAAGGGCGGCGGCCAACGACAACCGCGACTTCAATTGTTCGGCTTCGGGCTCCAGAAAACCACGCGATTCCAAATCGTCCAAAACTTGGGTCGCGGTGGACACATCTCCGGCGGCGAGCGATGCGCGGCCTAGACCGATCTTTGCCGGAACGTTTTCAGGATCTTCGGCGAGCATTTTTTGATACGTTGCCAACGCCGCGGCGGGGTTGGAATCTTCGGTCCGCTTGGCCGCGACAAATTCGCCCGCCGAAACCATCCTGCGGAAGAAGACACGCAAGACTTCTTCACTGACCACCCCCTGCAGTCCATCGACGATCGCACCCTCGACGACGCCAAAGATTGCGGGAATTCCAGACACACTAAACTCGGTCGCTGCCTGTTGGCAATGGTCGGTGTTTGCTTTGACCACCGCCACGTCGCCCGCGAATTCTTCCGCCATTTGTTCTAACAGCGGTGCGAGCGCACGGCACGGTTGGCACCAATCGGCCCAGAAATCGATCACCACCGGTACGGTCTGACTCCGCTCCAGTACATCGATTTCAAACGTTCGGTCGGTGGTTTCAATCAGGTTGGATTTGTTCATCCAACCATTGTGACATCATGAGCCGTCGATTACCACAGCCTCCCACGTGGCCGAACGGTCGTGTTGGATCACGCGCCGCGGGAGAACTTCGACATGCGTGCTGCGGTCGATCGCCGATGCCGATCGACCATTCGAACGGGACGCTATTGGCGGAAGATTTCTTCGCCGCTGGCGACTTCGGCAGAGCGTTCGGAACGGACATCGTCGGACATCAGGACACGCTGGAAAAACAACATTAAAAGGGTGCAAAGGTAACGACGCCCCATCTGTCCCATCCGCAAGTTGGTCGCGCCCCAGGTGCGTCCCTCCCAACGAATCGGCACTTCGGCGATGCGATAGCCACCGATCAATGCGCTCAACGACATTTCCAACGTGATGTTAAAGTGGCACGATTTGTAGGGCCCGCACGTCGTGATGACTTCGCGTCGGTAGGCCTTGAACGCGTTGGTCAGGTCGTTCAAATCGGTCCAGAACATCCACCGGATCGTGTTGTTGACTATTCGGTTGACGACAAGCTTCACACGTGGATAGCGATTGACGTGCGCACCGGCGATAAACCGAGATCCAAAGACGCAGTCGTATCCGGATTGGATGGTTTGGTAGTACATCAATGCGTCTTCGGGATGGTCCGATCGGTCTGCCATGTAGATGATGACGACATCTCCCTGGGCATAGTTCAATCCGGTCCGCACCGCGCGGCCAAAGCCCGCCGGAAGCGTGCGGCGAATCAACCGCACGCCTGGCCACCGCGCAGCCCGATTCAACACCTCCGCTTCGGTCGCGTCTTGGCTGTTATCGTTGACGACGATCAGCTCGGTTCGAATCTGGTGTCGGTCGACAAGGCATTCCATCAGATCGTCGATACACGGCCCGATGTTGGCAGCTTCGTTGTGTGCCGGAAGAACGAGCGTTAATTGGGGACGTGGCTCATTCATTCAACAACTCTTGAGGTCGGTAGACTTCGACAAAGCAATTTTGGGGGCGTTCGCGCGTGCCGTACGTTTTCTCGAGCACCGCATCGTATTGTTCGCTCCAATTCGCATCGAGTCCTTCCCAAGCGAGCAAGATCACGGCATAGTCGATCGTCTGGTCTCCCCAATAGAACTCCCGTTCCTGGCAGAGCAGCGTTTCACGACCACTCAAATACACATCAAAAACATAGGATAGATCCGCGAGGAAAAGGCCCTCCTTCGGCAGATCGTCCAAGACCTGAGCAATAAATGTCGGCGCGTGGTACTTCGGGTCTCCCCAATAGCGCACGTACCGATACGACGATGTCAGTCCGGCGCCAGGAAGGGAGATACCAATCAACAGCACGGCACTAATCCAGTAGACGATCCGACGCCGTTTGCGACCGGGGACTTCTCGGTCGCCAGCCGCTTGTGAATTGCGATCCCCATGCACGGTGCCAGCGAACCAATCGACCGTCAGCGCCAGGGCGCCCATGATCCAAAATACGGGATAAACCCAATAGCCTTTGGTCGGATGGATCCCCGCGACGACCGCCGTCAGGTAAACGCTCGACCAACACAAGCCGAGATACGGGACGGCAAATCGACGTGGTTGGGTGGTGAGGATCACAACGGAACCGGCGACCAGTGCGGACGCCAACAACAAGCACTGCCAAACACCTGCGAACTCGAACAACAGCACCGCATGATGCCGCAGCGAATCCCATGGAAACAACATGCGGCTGCCGATTCCTGGACCCGCGCGATCGACAACGTTCGCAAAAAATTGGTTCTCGAATTCCTGCGGGTACATCGCGATCAACGGTGTCCACAGCAACAGGGTAGCACCGGTCGATAGACCGAACACCAGCGACTGTTTCGCCTTGTCGATGATCGAAGATCGCATCGCCACAATCGCAAATCCCACTTGGATTGCAAATACCAACGCAAACGGATGAAACAGCGCGCCCAAACCGCAGAACAGTCCACTGATCGACAGCTGTGATAAACGACCGTCGGCGAAAAAACGAGTCAGCATCAGGATGCACAGCCAGCCACAGACGGCGCACAACAAATCGGGACGCACCACCAATCCTGTAAACATCAACGGTCGACCGATGGCCATCAACGTTGCGGCCAACAACGCTGCGGCATCCGATGTGCCCAAGCGTTTGCACAATCCAAACGTCAAGGGGATCGTCGCCAGGGCGGCGAGAAACAATGGAATCCTCGCGGTGGGATACCCCGCGGGGAAGATGGCGAAAAACGGCGCTTGCAAATAAAACAACGCCGGTGGCAGCGTGAAGAGGCAACGATCGGCATCTTTAAAAAACGTGTCGCGGTTCTGCGTCGGAACATAGGGAATCCGCGGAATCCCTTCTTTCCACACCGTATAGCCCGGGACTGCGAACCAATGTTCATCTTGCCCGCCGGGCATATGGATCAATGCGGGCAGACGCAGCACAACAAATAGAAGTACCGGAATTAACCAAACGTATCGAACGCAAAGCGTTTTGTCGTGAAATCCTCCGGACCTCGATTCGAACTTGTTGCGAAGCGAATTCAATTCGAAGTCTCCAACCAGTCGGGGTTGGCCGTCGCGTGCGCTGCGATTTCGTCAAGGACTTGCGAAACGGAGATCTTCGGTTCCCAATTCCATTGGTCCTTCGCGCGACTCGAATCTAAAACGATCCAAGGCAGATCAAATGCCCGTGTCTCCGTGGATGCCGCGATCGCGTGAGGACCAAACCGATCGTCGCACCACTGGGTCAGTTGGTGAAGAGAGATCGCAGATTCGATTCCGCCACTGACATTCAGCACGGGGGAGCGTGTTGTCGTCGAATCTTCCGTCATTTGCAGATAAAGCAATCGAGCCAGATCCTGGGGGTGGAGGCAATCGCGGACCTGTGTTCCCTGGCCCGCGAAGCCGATGTATTTCAGCGGCCTGCGTCGAAGATGTGAATGGATCCAGTACGCAAAGATCCCTTGATCGGGGCGTCCGAATTGACCGGCGCCGGCAAGGACGCCACAGCGGTTGATCCAAACCGGAAATTGATAAGCCAAGCCATATTCCAGTGCCATCGTTTCGGAGGCAAGCTTCGTGGCACCATACATGGAGATGGGGGAACGTGTCGAAAACGCTTCCGAGATACCCGCGGTCGATGCACCGACCATCGTGACGTCCGGCGACAATTGAAACGCGTTATCGTCGATGTTCAATGGGAGACGGTTCAGTTCCGCAATCGAATAGACTCGGCTGGTGCTCAGCAGAATCAGGCCGCTGCGATGGGTCGCGCACTGTTCCAGTAAGTGCAGCGTTCCCATCAGGTTCGTTTCAACGACTTGTCGACTGCTGTGACGGCCGTCCACACCGGCAACCACCGATGGCAATGCAGCCGCATCGATCACCCAATCACAACGTCCCACCGCGGCAAGATCGCTCGCGACGCGTAGGTCTCCATGAAACAGCTGGACGCCACGCGATTGCAGAGGTCGCCAATTCCGCGCGCTGCCTGTTCGCGCGAGGTTGTCGATCCCGACGACTTGAAGCGAAGGATCGATATCGAGAAGCGTTTTCGCAATCGCCGACCCCACAAAACCGCAGACGCCCGTGATCAGAACTTTAAACTTCAATCCAACCTCACTGTCGCGACGCATGCAGGGCCATTTTCTCGATCCTTAATATAGAGCTTTCCAAAACATGCGGCGAGAGGTGAGGGCTTTTCGCAAGCGAGCCGATATCGGCGTTTTGGTGAACATGCGCAAACACAAATTCGGTAGCGATAGGGGCCCAAGCGGCTGATCGTAGTTACAGAGCGATCGCATGTAGAAAGGTTGTCGGATCGGGTTGTCTTTGCCGATAAGCGAAGAGATAAGGCGCTCGACAAACTTGGTATGGCTGTCATAACTAATTCATTGGACTGCCTGCGAAACCCTTCTACGCTAGCAAGAGACTCATGGTGCCCACCGCTCAACTTTGTTTGGTTCTTCACAACCACCAACCGATCGGAAACTTCGATGGAGTTTTCGAGCAAGCTTATCAAGACAGCTACCTACCGTTTTTGGACGTGTTTGAGCCGTTTGCCGAGCTGCGGATTTCGCTGCACACCAGCGGTCCGTTGATGCTGTGGTTGGCGGAGCGGCATCCGGAGTACCTCGAGCGTTTGCGGCGGCTCGCCGCGCAGCAACGGATCGAGATCATTGGGGGGCCGCTGTATGAACCGATTTTGTCGATGCTGCCAAGTCGCGACCGGATCGGTCAGATCCGCGCTTACAGCCAATGGATCGAAGAACACCTCGACGTAAAAGTCGCGGGGATGTGGACTCCCGAACGCGTTTGGGAATCGCATTTTGCCAGCGACCTGGCGGATGCGGGAATCGGATACACCGTGCTGGACGATTTTCATTTCCACGCCGCCGGATTGCCTAAAGAGCAATTGACGGGTTACTTCATCACCGAAGAGGAAGGGCGTCTGTTGCGGGTCTTCCCCGGAAGTGAACAGCTGCGGTATTTGATCCCTTTCGCGCCGGTGGAGCAGACGATCGACTACATCCGTGGCGCGGCCGAACAGCAGCCCGGCAGCGTGTTTGTCTTCGGCGATGATGGGGAAAAGTTCGGCACCTGGCCCGATACGCAGCAGCATGTCTATGGCGACGGTTGGCTGATTCGGTTCTTCGAAGCGCTGACCGACAACCGCGATTGGTTGGCGACCAATACCTTGGCACAAGCCATCGAAAGCACGCCCGCCAAGGGAAAGGTCTATCTACCCGATTGCAGTTATCGAGAGATGACCGAATGGGCGCTCCCGGTTGCGCAGCAGATTCAATACGACGACGCCACGCGTGCGTTGCGACAAGATTCCGCCCAATGGGATTCGATCCAGCCGTTTGTTCGTGGAGGTTTCTGGCGGAACTTTAAAGTCAAATATCCCGAAGCGAACGAGATGTATGCGCGGATGCTCTCGGTCAGCCGACGTCTTGCGGATATGCAAGGCGAAATCGATCCCGACGTTTGGAAGAAAGCACAAGACCATCTCTACCGTGGTCAATGCAATTGTTCGTATTGGCATGGTGCGTTTGGTGGAATCTATCTTCCGCATCTGCGAAACGCGGTGTACCACGAATTGATCACTGCCGACAACCTCTTGAACCAACAACGCTACGGAGCGACACCTTGGGTGGAAGCGACCGTGGAAGACTACGATTTCGATGGCGATCAGGAGGTGCGGTTGTCGAGCGACAAAATGGTTGCCTGGTTGGCACCGGCGCGCGGCGGGCGGTTGTACGAACTGGATACCCGATCGATCGCGCATAATCTCTTGGCAACGATGCAACGAAAGCCGGAACCTTATCACCGCAAGGTGCTGTCGGGGGCGAGCGGCGAAGGGGATTCGGTCGCCAGCATCCACGACCGGGTCGTGTTTAAGCAGGCGGGCTTGGACCAGATGTTGCAGTACGATCGCTATCCGCGCAAATCGTTGATGGATCACTTTTGGGATGACGACGCGACGCTCGACGCGGTTCGCAGTGGCGACGCCATCGAACGTGGCGACTTTGTCGATTTGGGGTATGAAGCGAAGCTGCGTCGCGCGGCCGACCGAATTCAAGTTCAGATGCGCCGCGATGGAAACGCGTGGGGCATTCCGTTGTCGATCACCAAAGCGGTCACGATGTCGGTGGGGAGCGAGACGTTGGAGATCGCATATCTGATCGAAGATCTTCCCAAGGATCGCCCCTTACACTTTGCCATCGAGCTCAATTTCGCCGGGCTGCCCGCTGGGGCGGACGATCGCTACTTCAGCGATCTCGAAGGGGAACGGTTGGGGCAATTGGGCAAGCGCTTGGACCTCAACGCATCCGCTGGGATTCAAATGACCGACGAGTGGTTGGGGATTGACGTCGCGTTGTCGATCGATCGACCAAGTGGCGTGTGGGCCTTCCCGGTGCAAACGGTCAGCCAAAGCGAAGCCGGGTTTGAATTGGTCCATCAAAGCGTCTGTGTGATGCCGCACTGGATCGTAACGGGAGACGCCGATGGCCGTTGGACGGTGACGATGCGGCTTGCCATCCGCGATCGCGACACGCCGCTAAATCGGAAGCACGCCGATGCAGCGGATCTTTTACGCGTCTGAGACGCTGCCAAAATGAAAACGTCAAGCGGTTCCCAACGGCGGTGCCGCGCGTTGTTTCGCTGGCGAGGTAGGGTGACCGCTAGTCGTCGGAGCCGTTGTCGTCGTCTTTGCCCAACTGATAGTCTTTGATCTTTTTGTGCAACGTATTGCGGTTGATTCCCAATTGCATTGCGGCTTGCTTCTGCACGCCGCCGCACGCTTGCAGGACTTGGTTGATCAATTCACGTTCGACGCGATCGACGATTTTCGAATGCAGGTTCGTTTTATCGTCCCCCAGTTCGGTCAATCCTTGTTCGACGACTTCGATCGTCATCGAATCGAGATCGGCCGGCGCAAAGGACTTTCTGCGGGTGGCACCGTTACGGATTCCGGTAACCTCCGCGGGGAGCAGTTCGACCGTCAATTCGTCCCCTTCGGCCATCACGACGGCGCGTTCGACGTAGTTCTGCAGCTCACGAACATTTCCCGGCCAATGGTAGCTTTGCATCGCTTCGATCGATTCGGGCTGGATATGCGTCACGTAGCGATCATTGGCTTCGCTGTAGATGTTCAGAAAGTGAGCTACCAGGGCGGGGATATCTTCGCGGCGATCGCGCAGTGGCGGGATCTCGATCGGCACGACGTTCAGCCGCCAGTAAAGATCCTCGCGAAATCGCTCGGCGCTCACTTCAGCGGCCAGTTCGCGATTACTGGCTGCGATCACGCGGGTATCGACAGAGATCGTTTGCGTATCGCCGACACGTTCGAATTCACGTTCTTGCAATACACGCAGCAGTTTGACTTGCAGTTCTAACGTCGTGCTGTTGATTTCGTCTAAGAAGATCGTCCCGCTGTGCGCCGCTTCGAATCGACCGGTGCGGTTGTTGACCGCTCCGGTGAACGATCCGCGGACGTGACCAAAGAGTTCGCTTTCCAGCAGGCTTTCGCTAAGGGCGCCACAATTGACTCGGACAAACGGTCCGTTCGCGCGTCGGCTCAAGCGATGGATCGCCGTAGCGATCAATTCTTTCCCGGTTCCGGTTTCCCCCAGCAGTAAAACCGACGCTTTGCTTTGCGCAACGCGACGGGTAATCCGATACACCTGCTGCATCGCAGGCGATGTACCGATCAGCTCGGGGAGCGGCGATCCATCTTCCCCGCTAAGTGAGATTCCAAAGGATGACATTCTTCGCGCCAACCTGGGCAGCAGGTTCGCCTACAGTGGAGATCGGTATACAGCGCAGCTCAGCGAGAAGTTGCATTGGCTCGCTGTTCCATCGCATCCAAAATGACACCTAATGCAGCCCGATCCGAATCTTCGGCCGCTGCGTTGTAACGTTCGTATTGGCGGGCAACCGACTCGCGATCGATCCGCGTGCCAAACCGCTGGACCGACGCTGCAAAAGCTTGGGCTGCAGCTTGTCGGACACTCAATGGTAGCAGCATTGAATCGACCAGGTTCGCAAGCGTGAGCTGCGAATTCGGTGTTCCTAACGTTGACAATAGCGTCAATCCCTCAGTACTGAACCCCCCTGCCTGGATCGCGCTGGTAAGTTCTTGCTCATGAGACCTAAAGTCGTACGGATTGTTGGGTTCGTCGGGATTGGCCACCCTGGCCAACGCCACCATCGCGGCATCAACATACAGTCGGCGTTCGTTGGATGTCATCGCAGGCATCGGTAAACTGCTGTTGAGATCGCGGATCATCTGTCCCAGGCCTTGCGGTGACGTGATTTCTTCCACTACGGCGAGAGGAGCGGGCCAGCGAACGCCCAGACTTTGTTGGATCCGGATTCGCTCCTCCTGAACCGCATGGCGAGCACGCAAGGCCCTGAAGCGTTCCCCCAGCGATGTGTCTTGATAGATCTCGGTTCGGCGAACGCGAGGCAGTCCGGTTTCGTTCGGTTCTTCCGCCGCAGCAATGGCGGATTCGGAGCCAGCAACGTCGACAATAATTTTTTCAGAACGATCCAAAATAGGTTCGCGAAGGTCTTCATCCCAAAGCGTTTTGCTCGGCTGACAGTAGATCAAAATCGGAAATTCACCTCCCAGGGGACGTCTGCGGATCAGGTCGACCGTCTCGGTGATCTGCCGATCGTATGGCTGACTTGTCGCCAGTAGCAGTTGAATGTCGCCGCCGGCTTCGATGCGTCGCAACAAATCGGCGACCGAACCGACCACTTCCACATCGTAACCGAGCGATTCGAGCCAGCTGAGTTTGTCGCGGGTCAGATGCTTGCGGGCCTCGAGAATCAACGCCGTCGGCCGACGTTTCAGTGCCGACATTTCCAACCAGCGGTGCAATAAATCGCTGCTGCCCGAATAGCCGCCGCGATAATTGATTTCCGCCGCGGCAATCCCCGCTTCGTAGCGAACCCGCGGGGTCGAATGCATCGTGGTTTCGACCAGCAACGTAGGCGCCGCGCCGTTGGACAACATCAGCTTCGACGTGGCCGTCTGTTTCAACAATCGAATCGCGGCAATCGCGGCGTATTCATTGCGTTGCTGCGTCGCGGCTGCGAGGGTTTTCTGTAATTGAACGATCTGATCCTGGCTGGGGCCCTGCTTGCCGTAACGGATGGCAAAGTCGGCTTCGGATCCATAGTAGGGATTGGTCATCAAACGGTAGCTGAGATCGGCGAGCTCGGCGGCGACCTGCGCTTCGGGGTCTGAGTCTTTCAGCCGACGGTAGCGTGTCGCGGCGTCAGCAGCTTCGCGAGCCAAAGCGACGTGCTGCGGAACGTCTTGCCATTGCAAAGCCTTCTGAGCTTCGTCCAATTGCCAGATCCGTTGGAGTCTGCCGTCGTTGGTCGCGCGGCTTGCCAAATCGATCGCCCGCTGGAGCCGTTGGCTCAAGTAGATCTCCGCTTCCCGGCTGCTTGGTATGCCGCGCAGTCCGGCGGCGGCGAAGCCTTTCTCGGCAGCAGACCGTTCGGTCTCGTTGGCGTTTTCGCCGTGGTATGCCGAAACCAGGTCGGGCATCGATCCCGAGACGTCCAAAGCAACCAACGCCTGCAACGCATGGCCGCGGGCCGCGGCTTTGCCATACAACGCGAATTGCCGCAGCGCGAGCGGACCTTGATCGTCGAATTGGCCCAGCACGTCGAGCAATTGCGGACGCGCGACCAGCGGTGGATCGGAGACATAGGCGGCGGCGAGTTCAGCGACTGCCGCTAGACCGCCGGAACGAAGCTGGCTGATCGCGTCGAGCCGCTCGCCAGGACTGGTGCTTTCCAGACGTTTGATCTGTGTGCCGATCCGGTTGCGGTCCTCAGCATACTTTCGCGCTCCCGCGATCACTTTGCCGATGACCGCCCGTTGGGCATCGCTGAGTTCGGGGTGTTGTTGGATCCGCAAGAGATAGTTAGCGCGGATCGTGTTGGCGACGACCGCGGCATCGGCGTCCGAGAGCGGCTTGGCGTTCAAAATATCGAGGAACGCGGCCACCTGGTTCCAATCGGAGATTTGAACGGCGCCACGAATCGCCAACGCCAGCTCCTGATTATCCCCTTGAGAATAGCGTTGAAGTTCCAGAACCAATGGATCGGGAAGAGGTTCGATTTCCGGAGCGCCCGAGGCGTCCGCCGCAGCTGCGGGGGCACCAAAGGGAGCGTCTCCCGCGGGCATTGGGGCGGCACCAAAAGCGTCTCCGCCACCAAAAGGATCCGCGCCGCCGGGCGGGGCGGCAAACGGATCTTGAGCGTGAATCGCTGGCGGCGCGACAAAAATCCAGACGATTACAACGATCAAAAAATGACGCTTCATGACACGGCAGACCTTAGGTGGAAAGATATGCTCGTATTCTAGTCCATTTTTACGGAGAATCTCGATCTGTTTTCCAGTCGCCGCCGGAGCGGCGAATTTATCGGACTATTCCGAACGACCGCACGCATCGCGGCCCTGATGTGCCACGATTGAGATCATGCATGCCGCTAAAAACGGGGGCGTCTTACAGCGTCGCCATTGGCTGCTACGACAGCAATGCCGTCCAATACTTCATCTGTTGGCGGACCTGTTCGGGGGCCGACGATCCATAGCTAACGTAGGCTCGCACGGCGTTGGCGGTTCCTAAGACGTCGAAGATCGAATTGTCGACCGATACGCCCGCTTCTTGCATCGCGTCGAGAGGCATCTCGCTGAGCGGGATTTTGCGTTTCATCGCTTCGCCGACCAACGAGCCGACCAGATGATGGGCGGTCCGTTGTGGCAAGCCCTTCTTCATCAGGTATTCCATCAACGTCGTGGCGTCCAGGTACCCGTGTTCCAACCGCGACGCAATCCGGTCGCGTTGCAAGGTGCTGCCCGAAACGATGGGAATCGCCAACTGAAGGCACGCGATCACGGTGTCGAACGAATCGAACAACGGCGGCTTATCCTCTTGCAGGTCGCGGTTGTACGCCAACGGCAATCCCTTGATCAAAACCAACAGGGTCTGCAAATTGCCGACGACCCGCGCGGTCTTGCCTCGCGTCAGTTCCAACACGTCGGGATTGACCTTTTGCGGCATGATGCTGCTGCCGGTACAGAAAGCATGCGGGATCTTCAGGAACCCGAATTCTTCGGTGCTCCACAAAATCCATTCCTCCGACCAACCGCTCAGGTGTTGTGCGATCATCGTCAACACAAACGCCGATTCGACGACAAAGTCGCGATCGCTGGAGGTGTCCAGGCTGTTCCGCGTGACGTCGTCAAAGCCCAGCTTTTCGGCGGTGAACTTGCGATCGATATCCATCGAGGTCCCGGCAACGGCGGCGACGCCCAGGCTGCAAATATTCACGCGACTGCGGCAATCGGCGAGCCGTTGACGATCGCGCGCCAATTTCTCGATGTACGCCAACCAGTAGTGGCTCGCCAAAACCGGTTGGGCCCGTTGCAGGTGCGTGTAGGCTGGCAGGATCACATCAAAGTCGGCTTCGCAGCGTCCCAGGAAGGCGCGTTGAAGATCGGCCAACAGCCCGTCGACCAAATCCAATTGGGCACGGATCCACAGTCGGAAATCGGTGGAGACCTGATCGTTGCGGCTGCGGGCGGTGTGCAGTTTGCGGCCGACATCGCCCAAGCGGTCGATCAAGGCTTGTTCGACGTGCATGTGAACGTCTTCCAATTCCGTTCGCATCGGCAACGTGTCGGCATCCAATTCACCACGAATGGCTTCCAACGCTTCGATGATCTGATCGCATTCTTTTCCCGAGATCAGACCTTGTACCGCAAGCATCTGCGCGTGCGCCGAGGAACCTTCGATGTCGACTTCGTAGAGTCGACGGTCGAAGCTGATGCTTTCGCAAAACTGTTCAAGCCGCGAGTCGGATGCTGAATCAAAAACGCCGCTTCGTGAAGGGCTAGCCAAGGTGTCATTCTCCTGAAGGGTTTCCTGGGGGACACAAGCAACGGCGCGATCGTTGTCGATCGCCGCGCTTGCTGTGATCCGCAATGCAAGCCGTTGCAAGGGGATTCACAAATCGTTCCAAGCCAGCCGATGAAGGGCTGGCCTGATGGATGGTGAGGGGGCGGTGTCGCTGGTCGCGACTACAGCCGGCAATTGGTGATTTCAGTCTCCATGATCGCCGACGCGCCAAGCGTTTCGAGTTGTTCCATCGCGTCGATCACTCCGCTGCGTTTGACCATCACGCGGACGGCGCACCAATCTTGATCTTCCAACGGATTGATCGTGGGCGAATTGAAGCCGGGGGTGATCTTTTCGGCGGCGCTCAGTGCCGATTTTGGAATGTTGTATTCCAGCAACGAGAAGTCGCGGGCGATCACGACCCCTTCGAGTCGCCGAACAATCCGCTCCGCCGTCACGCGATCGCGGCACTTGCCGTTCTGAATCAAGACGGTTTCGTAGGTGCCGATCTCTTCGAGGATCCGTAACTTGTTGGCCGCCAACGTGCTGCCGGTTTCGACAAGGTCGACGATCGCATCGGCGATCCCCAGCGAAATCATGACTTCCACCGATCCGGACAAGTGAACCAAATGGGGCGTGACGCCATATTGCGCCAAGTGATTGCCGGAGATGTTGGGAAAACTGGTCGCGACCCGCGCGCCGGCGAGGTCTTTCCCGGATTCCGCCGGCGAATCCTCGGGGACACAGATCGCCAGGCGGCAGCGGCCGACACCCAACGGCATCCGCACCGAAACGTCGGCTTGGGCTTCGTCCACCAAATCGCTTCCGGTAATCCCCATGTCGATCGCCCCTTCGGCGCACAGCGTTGGGATGTCGTCGGTGCGCAAGAAAATTAGATCGACCGGCAGATCGCTGACCCGCGCGAACAGGCTGCGGTTTTGACGGCGGAAGCGGAGTCCGGCTTGCTTCAATAGATCGCCGGCTAGATCGCTCAATCGCCCTTTGCTGGGCAGGCCGATTCGCAAATTTGTGTTGTTGCCCATGAGTTCGTTCTCGTCGCTAGTCGCTTAAAAAATGGAGGGTTCGCTTTGCCCAAAGGCCGTGGCGTCGATTGCCGTCTGGAAACGAACGTGATCCGATAGTGGGGTGGTACCGAGGGACTACTTTAATTGCCGCGGACCGCGCGGTTTGGCGGTCCCGTCGTCGGACACAAAGATTTCACGCCGGGTTGTCGCCCGGTTGGGTTCGGGAAGCCTTTTCAACCAGCCCGCCGAT
This sequence comes from Rosistilla carotiformis, assembly GCF_007753095.1. Lineage (NCBI taxonomy): Bacteria > Pseudomonadati > Planctomycetota > Planctomycetia > Pirellulales > Pirellulaceae > Rosistilla > Rosistilla carotiformis. The sequence continues at coordinate 4,220,758 of NZ_CP036348.1, read as the reverse complement.
TCCTTCGCGGCGCCCCAGTTCAGCGGCCACATCGTCCAAAGTCACGCCACGCCAAGCCATCATAACCATCGTGTGGTAAAGCAGGTCTCCGACTTCGTAAGTGAAGTGTTCCTTGCCTTCGGCTCCTTCTTCGGCAGCCGCTTCGACCACTTCGGCCGCTTCCTCGATCACTTTTTTGCCGATCTTTCCCACCCCTCCCTCGATTAACTTGGTCGTGTAAGACCCCGCGGGCCGCTCTTGGGCGCGCGTTTGGATCGTTTCCATCAATCGATTCAAGATCGTTAGTGCTTCGCTCATCAAATTGGCCAAAGGATTTCAAAAAGTGCAGGCGGGACACGGCCCTGTCGGATCGGGGGTGTTTCGAATTCGATGGTAACAATATCGACCATTCGATCTCTTTTTGGCAGGGGGCAAGCTGTGGCGGTTCGCGTTTTCTGTACTTCAACGATCGCCGGCAGCGACCAAGTTGCAGGCTTGGGATTGTTGAACCGTCTGTGCGCTCCAGCTCGCAAGGTTTACGATCATTGCCACAACCACAACGCCGCTTTCTTCCCACATTCCCTCTGGAACTGAATTACCCCACCGATGGGCTCACCGACAACCTTCCCCCCGCTGACCCAACGTGCCTGGTTTTTAACGGGCCCCACGGCTTCGGGCAAATCGACGATTGCCGTCTGTTTGGCGCAGCATCTGGATCTGGAGATCTTGTCGCTTGATTCGATGACGGTCTACCGTCGGATGGATCTGGGGACTGCGAAACCTGCCGCTGCGCTTCAGCAGCAGACCGTGCATCATCTGTTAGATCAGGTCGATCCAGACACGGAATTTAGCGCCGCGCAATACTTGGAGACGGCTCATGCGGCGGTCGATCAGATCGTTGGCCGCGGCAAGTTGCCGCTGTTTGTGGGGGGCACTCCGCTGTACCTGAAGGCCTGTCTCCGCGGGTTCGACGCCGGACCACCAGCCGATTGGGAGTTTCGCAAGGCGATCGAAGAGGAGCTGCGGGAACATGGTGCCGAAGCTTTGCGTGCTCGGTTGCAGCAAGTGGATCCGTTGTCGGCGCATCAGTTGCATCCGAACGATACTCGCCGGATGATCCGAGCTTTGGAGGTGGCCCGATTAACGGGGCAACCGATCAGCCATCGACAAGTTCAATTCGAAGCGTCGCATTCGGCGGATGAAGCCAATGTGTACGCGCTGCATTGGCCACGAAATCTGCTGCACCAACGGATCGATCGACGCGTCGAACAGATGTTTGCGGACGGTTTAGTCGACGAGGTGGCGGCGATCCGACGCGATTTCCCCACGATCAGCCGGACGGCACTGCAGGCGGTGGGATACAAGGAAGTCTTTGAATTCTTGGATGGCACGATCGACCTGAGCACCACGATCGATCAGGTCAAAGCGCATACGAGGCAGTTGGCGCGTCGCCAGGAGACTTGGCTGCGGTCGATGTCGGAGGTGCAGTTCATCGAGATGGATGAGCAGCGAACCCACGAGGACGTCGCCGCCGAGATCTTACAAAGATCGCGCGACCGCAAAGGCCCCGGTACAACGACATCGGAAAATGATCTTCCCACGCCCGATACCGACAGCCAAGACTCGGACGCCGGATCGGCGCCCGACGCTTAAAAACAACCGCCCGACATTGGGATGTCGCGTTATTTGGCCGTTGCAGCGGGACGCGTTTTTTCCAAAGCTTGGACTAACTCCGTCAGATCCTTCACGACGTAGTCGGGCTTGGGAGCAAGGGGATAGAGCGCTTTTCCGGGCCGCGCGACAAAGGCGGTTTGCAGTCCCGCATTGGTAGCCCCCGCAATATCCCACGCGTGGGCGGCGACCATCAAAACCTGTTCGGGTTGAACGCCGAGGTCTTTGAGAACCATCCGGTAGGTGTCGGGATGGGGCTTGTATTTCTTCAAGCTCTCCACCGTGTATCGCTTTTCAAACAGCTCGGTCAGCCCGGCATTCTGGAATTGAGTCTCGACCCCTTTGGCGGATGAATTGGTCAGGCTGACGATCGTGTATCCGGCCTTGGAGAGAGCGGTGATCGCGGCCAAAACGTCGCCGTGCGGCGGCAGCGAGCGGAGCGGCGTCACGATCGACGTTTTGGCTTCCTCATAGCTCAGTTCGATCCCTTGCGTCTGGGCGACCATCATCAGCGCGGCGGTTCCGATCTCGCCGAAGTGATGATAGTTGTCGGTCAGCGTTTCGACCAACGAGTAGTGGAGCATCGTGGAGAACCACAGCGGCAGAAGATCTTCGCGGCCGCCAAGGGCTTTGCCGACGGAGGTCTTCAGTGGCGCAAGATCGAGTAGCGTTTCATTGACATCGAAGATGATCACTTTGGGACGCTGCACGTGATCGCTTTCCTCGCGTGACGTTTTTGGTTGGGATGCGTTTTCGTTGTCTTGGGCCGTTGCGTGGTTGACCGTTAAGGTCGCTGCAAAAATCGTGATGACGAGTGCGGAGAGTGTTCGTTTCATAATGGTGATGTGCAATTGCGTGGTTTAATGGAGTTCGAGACGAGGAGGCGATCGTGGGGCGGGAAGGGGCCCGCGTCGCAGACGCGTGGCCCCAGGGAGTGTGAGGTGCGGTGTCGAGGGTTAGCCGACGCTTTCTTCCTGCTTGTCCGCTTCGACGACGTTTTCAGCAAAGCTTTGGTAGGCTTCACCGATCTGTTGCGCTACCGGATCGGGCCATACGTGGAAGCGAGCTTCTGCCAACGCCTTGAAAATTGCGTTTGCGACCGATGAAGGGGAGGCTGTCTCTTCAAATCCCGCGGCGGTTCCCATATCGGTATCGATAGGGCCCGGATGAACGCTGACGACCTGGGTGCCTTGTTCCCGCAAGGTTTCACGTAGCCCTTGGGTGATCGAATAGCTGGCCGCCTTCGACGCGCAGTAAGTTGCAAAGTTGGGAAAGGTCTTCACCGATGCGACGCTGTTCAGCTGGACGAGCGCTCCGCCGCCATTGGCTTTCAATACGGGAGCGAACGCTTGTGCGACACGCATCAATCCGTAGACGTTGGCGTTCATTTCGAACTGCAACGATTCGATTGCATCGCCAGCGATGGCCGAAGCGGTTTTCAGGACGCCCGCGTTGTTGACGACAACGTCGACGTCGGTTGCCGTTTCTGAGGCCGCTGTGATCGATGCGGGATCATCTAAGTCGATCCGAATCGGCACGACTTTGTCTCCGTGCGCATCGACCAATGGTGCGGCGGAATCAACATTTCGGACCGCCGCATAAACTTTGGCCGCTCCTCGCTGCAACGCTTCTTCTAGAATCGCTTTGCCAATCCCACGGTTGGCACCGGTAACCAGTACCGTCTTGTTCTTCACGTCAAATGTCATCTGTTTTCGCTCCGTTGAAAGGATGTCGTTGGATCGATTGGCGCTCGATCGAGGACGTTGACTATTGGAATACGTTTGACTCTCTTCCAACGTCCGTTTGAAGAGGATCACACTTGCGAAGTGTCATTTGGAGAGGCGTGTCAGCGCCGCTTCGGTTGCGCGGGCTACCTGATTCTGTCACTCCCAGGCAAGCGTCGCTAAACGCTTGCTTTTTAACCCTCCCGGCGTTGCCGGGCGGTTGAATTTGGTCGTCGCAAACGAGGTTGAACGATTACGGATGCGGCTCGTCTTCAATTGGCCCGCTGGGGTTCTGCGTTCCATTCGTTTTTGGCGAAACCTTCATCCAACGGGGTTTGCCCGATGTGGTTGGTGTAGTTCGACAACACCTTGTACGCCGTCCCGACGATCACTTCGAAAACGGTCTGCTTGGTGTATCCAGCGGCTAGTAACGCTTCGATATCATCCTCCGCCACCCAACCACGCTTGGTGTTTACCTGCTCCGCAAAGACGCGCAGGGCTTCCAGCTTCGGGTCTGCAATCGACGTGCCGTCACGAAGCGCGGTGATCACATCTTCGGAAACGTTTGCCGCTTGCATGATCGAAGTGTGCGCGGCCATGCAGTAGGTGCATCCATTCAGCCGGTTGTTGGTCATCGCGATGATTTGCCGTTCGGTCGCGCTAAGCTCCGTTTTCGTGTCGAAGATCGTGGCGACTGTTCGATAAGCTTCCAACAACGCGGGTGACTCAGCCATCACGCCGTGGAGATTGGGCACATATCCATACGCCTTCTGACTCTGTTCTAGTTGTGGCCTGCTCGCGTCGGGAGCGGACTGGATCGTGTGGACGTTGAAGTCGGTCATTTTCCTGGCTCCATAGTTTGGACTGGTCGGTCTAAACCGGCCTTAAAAAAACGAGGATCCCGAGTGGTCTCCTCCCGCTACGACGCGTCACCGTCGGGGCAAACGCGTCTTGCGCTACCAATGCACTCTATTGGGTCTGGACCGAACGGTCAAGACTTTGAGCCGTGGGAAGGGCCACTGGCAACGTGGAACACCGCAAAGGGCATGCCGAGGAAGAGTTCCCTAAAGAATGGCGTTGGGCCGGACACTTTGGTTCTAGACGCAGTCTGGAAGTGCCGGTTTGTAGCGGTACGCTTTGGAGCGATCGGAGCAGAAAAGGTTTGGCGGCGCTGGCAGGCAAAGCTATTCGAAGCGATCGATGATCGTAACGCCGGTTCCTTGATAGCGATCCATTGCGGGAAGTGCCGTAACGGCTTCGGACAATGGAATCGTCGACCCGACAAGCTTTTCCGGTTGCAGTTTTCCTGCCGCGATCATGGCGAGCATCGCTGGATAGCGATGCGCTTGCATCCCATGGCTGCCCAAAATTTCCAATTCTCCGGCGATGACTTTGTCCATCGGTACCGGGGGATGTTGGTGGTCGGCCAACATCAATCCGACCTGCACGTGTTTGCCTCGCTTTCGCAGGCAGGCGACCGATTGGAAGCAGGTGGTCGGGCTGCCCAAGGCGTCGAGCGACAGATCGGCTCCGCCACCGGTGATCGCTTGAATTTCAGCGACCACGTCGTCGACGGTTTGCGCGTTGATTGTTGCTACAGCGCCGACGGTCCGCGCAAAATCCAGCTTTCGATCATCGATATCGATCGCGATCACGTTGGCTCCCAAAGCGCCCGCGATCATGATCGCTGAGAGTCCCACTCCCCCGGACCCATGGACGGCGACCCATTGTCCGGCCCGAACCTGGCCTTGGTCGACGATCGCTCGAAACGCGGTAGCGAACCGACAACCCAGGCTTGCGGCGGTGGTGCAGGCGATCGCATCGGGCAATTCGACAAGATTGGCGTCGGCGTAATCGATCGCAACGTACTGGGCAAAGCTGCCCCAGTGCGTGAACCCCGGTTGGAACTGATGGTCGCAAACCTGTTGCTGACCGGCGGCACATTGCCGGCAGCGGCCGCAACCGCAGACGAAGGGAAGGGTCACGCATTGGCCGGTCCGCCAGGAAGCGACCTCGCTACCAACCGCTTCGATCACTCCCGCCAATTCGTGCCCCGGAACATGCGGCAAGCGGATGTCGGGATCGTGCCCCATCCAACCGTGCCAATCGCTGCGGCACAATCCGGTGGCTTCCACTCGGATCACAACGCCCTGCTTGGTCGGAGTCGGATCGGGCACGTTCTCGATCGCGATGGAACCCTTGAAGTCGCGATAGATTGCCGCAATCATCATCGACCTCGTGGGCTCAAATTACGCATGCGTTAAATAGATCGAGCGTTAAGCGGAAGCTTCCGCTAGTCCGCAGCTTTCTTGGGTTTCGATTCCGATTTGGCAGCGGGTGCCTTGTCGGCGGATTTACTTTCCGACTTCGGCTTGCTGCTCTTTTTGTCCGCTGCGGCTCCCTTCTTGTAGGATTCGCTTCGGTAATCGGTTTGATAGAAACCCGAACCTTTAAAAACAACGGCTGCCCCGGTGCCGAACAAGCGTCGCAACTTCGACTTCTTACATTCGGGGCACTTCTTCAAATGTGGATCATTGATCCCTTGAAAATGCTCAAACTCGTGACCACACGCATCGCACTCGTAATCGTAGGTTGGCATCCATTGGTTCCTGGAAATGGTTCAACATTAAAAAATCATGAAGCACAACAACAGGTTTTGCCTGGCGCTTCAGAGAGGGGCAAGTTTATGGATTGTGGACACCGTGCCTCCACGGCACGTTAGTTCCCGGTACTGACGACCACTTGGCTGGGGCGAACCACGCGATCGTGCAATTGGAAGCCTTGGGTGGCTTCAATCATCACCGTGCCGGCAGCAAATTCATCGCTGGGCATTTGCGAGATCGCTTCGTGGACGTGTGGATCAAAGGTCTCTCCCTTGGCGGGAATTGGTTTGCAGTGGAACTTGCCCAAGGTGTCTTCGAACTGCTTGGCGACCATTTGGACGCCTTCGACAAGTCCGCTCGTCGATTGCGACGTTTCGGCAGCTTCCAGGGCACGACGCAGGTTGTCGAAGACTTCCAACAGTCCATGGATCAGCGGCAGCGACGCATAGCGAATCTGTTCGTCCGCTTCGCGACGGATCCGTTTGCGCACGTTTTCCAGTTCCGCATGCAGTTTCAGGATTTGACCGTTGGCTTCGGCCAATTGCATTTCCAAAGAAGGGCCTTCGCTGCTGCCGCCGATCTCGCCGGCTACCGCGTCGAAAGCTTCGTCGTTCAGATTGGCTTCGGAAGTTGCGTCGAAGCCGGCTTCATCGGCCGAGGTGTCTTCAGGGTTGTTTGATTCTTGATTATTCATAATTAGAGATTCTTTCCTATTTAAGGGATGGCGTGCCCCATGGCCAAGGCACCGTAAAACCAATCCGCAGCTTCCAACGGCCGAATCAGGACGCGCGCTGGCGCGAAACCTGGCCCGGCAACTTTCTGTTAGGCGTCCGATTCCTCGGGTTCAAAAAACGTCTTGATCTTCTCCAAAAATGACTTTCGTTCGGGCATCACGTGCTCTTCGTCCAGTTCGGCCAACTGACGAAGCAATTTTTCCTGCTTCTCGTTCACCTTCTTCGGGACTTCGATAAACGTTTGCACCAACAGGTCGCCGCGTCGTCCGCCGCGAGGGTCGGGCATTCCGCGGCCACGCAGGCGATAGACCTCGCCGCTGCGAGTCCCCTTCTGAATCGTTAGCGATTCGCGACCGTCCAGGGTCGGCACGTCCAATTCGGCACCCAAGACCGCTTGGGAATAACCGATCGGCAACTGCAAAATCAGATTCGCGCCGTCGCGTTGGAACAATGCATGTTCGATGACTTTGACGAAGCAATACGCGTCGCCCGGTGGTCCGCCGTCGGGACTCGCTTCCCCTTCGCCGGTGATTCGAACCCGCATGCCATCGTCGACGCCGCCCGGGATATCGACATCCAAGCTGACGCGCCGTTCTTCCAGTCCCTGACCGCGGCATGTTTGGCAAGGATCGCGGATGACTTTACCTGCGCCGCCGCAATGGGGACACGATGTCTGGACCCGCAAGATGCCTGCCGATTGAATGACTTGTCCCACGCCACCGCACGCGACGCAGGGTTGCGGTTCGCTTCCCTTGGCGGCGCCCGACCCATCGCAACCGGTGCAGGCTACGCGGCGGCGGAACTTGACCTCTTTGCGAACACCGCTGGCCGCTTCTTCCAACGTCAGCGTGACGTCGCATCGGACATCGCCACCGCGTCGGACGCGTTTGCGTCGCCCCCCGCGTCCGCCACCGAACATGTCGCCAAAGACCGACCCGCCGAACATGTCGCCGAAGGCTTCGAAGATGTCTTCGACGTCGTTGAATTGAGGGGCACCGCCGCCAAGGCCGGCGTGGCCGTATTGGTCGTAGCGGGCGCGTTTGTCAGGATCGTTCAAAACCTCGTAGGCTTCGCTGATCTCTTTGAACTGTTCGACGGCGTTTTCGTCATTGCGGTTGGAATCAGGATGGTACTTGATTGCCAACCGACGGTATGCCTTGTCGATTTCGGGTTTGCCGGCGTCTTTGCTGACACCAAGCAATTCGTAATAGTCGCGTTTTTCGGCCATCCGATGAATCCGTCGTCGATGCTGCAATAAACAGGGCCACTGCCGAATGAACGCGGAAGTGGCCCTGTGCTGTCGTAAATAGGGTTAAGTCGTCACGCGTTACGCGATGACGCCTTCAACCGCACGCTTGTCCTTGTCTTCTTGATCGAAGTTGGTAACCAAGGCTTCGGTCGTCAACAACAAGCCAGCGATGCTCGCTGCGTTGGCAAGCGCCGTGCGAGTCACCTTGACGGGATCGATCACACCGTAAGCGAACATGTCGCCATATTCACCGGTGTAAGCGTTGTAGCCGTGGTTCTCTTTCAGTTGTTCGACGTTGTCGACAACGACGCTACCGTCGATCCCGCCATTGTCGGCGATCTGACGCATTGGAGCGTCCAGAGCACGCAAGACGATATCGACACCGATCTTTTCATCGGCTTTCGCACCCTTCTTGCAATCTTCGACCGCTTGCTTGCAGCGTACCAACGCCACACCGCCGCCTGGCAAGATGCCTTCTTCGACGGCAGCACGGGTTGCGTGCAACGCGTCTTCGACACGGGCCTTCTTTTGCTTCATGTCCGCTTCGGTTTCGGCACCAACGCTGACAATCGCCACGCCACCGGCCAACTTGGCCAAGCGCTCTTGGAACTTCTCTTTGTCGTATTCGCTGTCGGTCTGTTCGATCTGAGCACGGATCTGCGAAACGCGTTTGTCGATGTCGGCACGCTTGCCGCCACCTTCCACGATCGTTGTCGAGTTCTTGTCGACGCTGACCTTCTTCGCGCGGCCGAGTTGTTCCAGCGTGACATTTTCAAGCTGAATGCCCAAGTCTTCGCTGATCAACGTACCGCCGGTCAGAACCGCGATGTCGCCCAACATGGCCTTGCGGCGATCGCCGAAGCCTGGAGCCTTGACGGCACAGACGTTCAAAGTGCCACGCAGCTTGTTGACAACCAACAAGGTCAACGCTTCGGCGTCGACGTCTTCGGCGATGATCAACAATGGCTGACCGCTTTGAGCCGACTTTTCAAGGATTGGCACCAAGTCGCGGATGTTGCTGATCTTCTTTTCGTACAACAGCACCAACGCGTTTTCCAAGCTGGCTTCCATCGAGCCTGGATCGGTGATGAAGTAAGGCGAAACGAAGCCCTTGTCGAACTGCATTCCGTCGACGTAGGAGACTTCGGTTTCGCGAGTCTTGCCTTCTTCGACCGTGATCACGCCGTCTTTGCCAACACGCTCCAACGCATCGGCCAACAGGCCGCCGATTTCGTTGTCGTTGTTGGCACTGATCGCGCCAACGCTGGCGACTTGATCCTTGCTGCTGACCGGACGGGCCATTTCGTGCAGCTTGGCCGAAGCCGCTTCGACAGCGCGATCGATACCGCGACGAATCGCCGTTGGGTTGCTGCCGGCAACGATGTTGCGAAGACCTTCTTTGAAGATCGCGTGGGCCAACACGGTGGCCGTCGTGGTGCCGTCGCCAGCCAGGTCGCTGGTCTTTTGAGCGACCTCGACAACCAGCTTGCTGCCCATGTTCTCAAAACGATCTTCCAGATCGACTTCTTTGGCAACCGTTACACCATCTTTGGTAACGGTCGGCCCGCCAAACGATTTGTCGATGATTACGTTGCGACCGGTTGGCCCCATCGTGATCGCGACAGCTTGGGCCAATTTCTCAACGCCTGCGAGCATGCGTGCTCGGGCGTGATCATCAAAAAGCAATTGCTTTGCCACGGTACTGTGTCCTTAAGCGTTGCGGTGAATGTGCGTTTTATGGGGTGGCAGGCATCGGCTGCCTGCCAGGATTTCCGAGTCGCGGATATACCATCCGCGATCGCATTCAAACCGGCGGGCTCACGCCACGCCGGGCTTGGAGATCGGTTCTAGCAAACCTTTGCCAAGATGTCGCTTTCGCGAAGAATCTTCAGCTCTTGGCCGTCGATCTCGATTTCGCTGCCGCCGTAACGGCCGTAGATCACCACGTCGCCAACAGCAACGCACAATTCGCCACGGCTGCCGCTGTCCAACAATTTGCCAGGGCCTACGGCAACGACAGTGCCGCGTTGTGGTTTTTCTTGAGCCGAGTCGGGCAGAACGATGCCGCCTGCGGTGGTTTCTTCCGCCGATGCGGGTTGCACAACAACACGGTCATCCAAAGGACGGATATTGATCTTTGCCATCTGTGTAGCTTCCTAAACTGATACGTTTTTTATTGAATTTTGTATTTGAATTTGAATCGAAACGCCCGGGGGCTCTGCACCGGCAGATCCCCGAACGCAGCAATCTGCCGGATTACATCATGCCAGGCATGCCACCCATGCCGCCCATTCCAGGCATGCCGCCCATGCCACCCATTCCGCCCATGCCACCCATTCCGTGGTCATGGTGATGGTCGTCGCCACCTTCTTCCTCAACAGGAATTTCGGTGATCAACGATTCGGTGGTCAGCAACAGCGATGCCACGCTGGCTGCGTTGGACAGCGAGGTGCGAACGACCTTGGCGGGATCGATGATCCCAGCGGTGATCATGTTGACGTACTTGTCGCTGTTGGCATCGTAGCCTTCGTTCTTGTCCTTCAGGTTGCGGACGCGATTGACGACCACGCCCCCTTCGAGACCGGCATTTTCAGCGATCGCACGCAGAGGTTTGTCCAGCACGTTGCGGATGATGCGAACGCCCAGTTTCTCGTCCCCTTCGGTCGACTCTTCCAACTTCAGAAGATGCTTTTCGCAGCGGATCAAGGCCACGCCGCCACCTGGGACGATGCCTTCTTCCAATGCCGCTTGCGTTGCCGCACGCGCGTCGTCGATCAACGCCTTGCGTTCTTTCATTTCCGTTTCGGTTGCTGCGCCGACGCTGATTTGAGCGACGCCACCGGCCAGTTTGGCCAAGCGTTCCTGCAGCTTTTCACGATCGTAATCGCTATCGGTGTGAGCGATTTCGTTACGGATTTGAGCGACGCGTGCTTCGATCTTGTCCTTCGCTCCGCCACCGCCAACCATCGTGCAGTCTTCGCTGGTGATCTTGACCTTCTTGACCGTTCCCAGGTCGTCCAGCTTGACGTTTTCCAGATCGATGCCCAGATCCTTGAAGATCGGTTGTGCACCGGTCAGGACGGCGATGTCGCCAAGGATTGCCTTGCGGCGATCGCCATAGCCTGGAGCCTTCACGGCACAGACGTTCAAGATGCCGCGCATCTTGTTGACAACCAAAGTCGCCAACGCTTCGCCTTCGACGTCTTCGGCGATGATCAACAATGGCTTCTTGGACTTGCTGATCGCTTCGAGCAGCGGGATCATCTTCTTGTTGCCGCTGATCTTCTCTTCGAAAATCAAAACCGCACAGTTTTCCAATTCGACGGAGACATCGTCTTGATTGGTGACGAAGTGAGGCGACAGGAAACCGCGGTCGAACTGCATCCCTTCGACAACGTCGACGGTCGTTTCGTTGGATCGACCTTCTTCGACCGTGATCACGCCATCTTTGCCAACTTTGGCGAACGCGTCAGCCAATACGCGGCCGATCTCAGGATCGTTGTTACCGGCGATCGTGGCGACTTGACGAATTTCCGCCTTGCTCTTTTCGCTGATCGGTGTCGACAGCTTTTGAATCGCTGCGGTAACCATATCGACAGCCTTGGCGATACCACGGCTGAGTGCCATCGGATCGGCGCCGGAAGCTTCCATCTTCAGCCCTTCGCGGAAGATCGCTTCGGCCAAAACGGTGGCGGTCGTGGTGCCGTCGCCAGCGACATCGTTAGTTTTGCTGGCGGCTTCCTTGATCAATTGAGCACCAAGGTTTTCATTTGCGTCGTCCAGGTCGATGTCTTCAGCAACGGTTACCCCGTCCTTTGTCACCTTGGGCGAACCCCAACCTTTGTCCAGCACTGCGTTGCGACCACGAGGGCCCAACGTACTGCGAACCGCACGCGCCAATTTTGCGGCACCCGCCAATAGCGGTTGCCTCGCATCGTCATCAAACACGATCTGTTTTGCCACGTCGTGTCTCTCCTGTGAACGTCATTGTGTCCGAGCCGCCAGGCGGTGAAGCCCAGCAGACCCATAAAAAATGTGAACGGTGAAATCGCTGCCATGCCAGGCTGCCATACGTCGCACGCAAAACGAAACCGTTCGGTGGCGCAGAGTGGCAGCCCGCCACTGAAGGCTCCCCATAGAGCAAGATGCGTGCCAAACGTATTTGGTTTGTCGCAAGGTCGCTTTGGGTAAGGCTTTACGCTTCCGGGGATCTGGTCACCGCAAGCCTTTGTCTGGCGGCGTTGCCAGTTTGGCAGAGATCGTTCCCGGCGTCAGCCCTCCGCGTTGGCCGATCGGCTTCGCAGCGGCGAACTCGCTGAGTCGCTGCCGCGGTCCGGTCGTTCGGCCAGTCCTGACGCGCCCGGACGACCGCCGATACGGCGTTCGGTTCGTTTCGCCATCGAAAGAAGAAATTGGCTGGACTCCCCTGTCTCGCGGACCGCGAAGGCTCGCTGGAAACGAAGCTCCCGCGCCGGGCGGTCCAAACAAGCAGGGCTGGCGATTTGCCGCTGGGATCCGAGGGGGCATTGTCTACCCATCTGCGACATTTGGGTTACATTAAACCCCGACCGATGGATGGTCGTAGATCCCGCGTCGGCTGCTTCGACGCGACAACACGCTCCGCATGCCTTTGAATGCGGTTCGAATTTCCTTCTCGACAGCGACAGGCTCTGATGAACGATTCACCGTCTGAAGATCAACCCGTTCCCGGCGACAATGCGCACAATCTGCGGGCCCGCATCCCCGACCACGTTGGCGAAGGGGTTTTTTCCACCGGCGCGATTGTCGTTACCGGGCCGAGCGAATTTGTGCTCGATTTTGTGCAAAACATCTCCCGCCCTCATCGGGTGGCAGCCCGCGTGGTCCTGCCGCATCCGGTACTTCCGCAATTCCTGGAAGCGCTTCGCAAGAACCTAGAGATCTATAAAGGCCGCTTTGGCGCCCCTGCCGATCCTCCCAAACCACCTTCGGACGCGCGGCGGCCTTCGCCTCAGGAGATCTATGATGATCTCAAGATGAGCGACTCGCTGCTCAGTGGCGCTTATGCCAATGGCGTCATGATCGGTCATGGCGCGGCCGAATTCAGCATGGACTTCATCACCAGCTTCTTCCCGCAATCGGCCGTCAGTGCACGGGTTTACATGGCAGCCGGGCAGATCCCGCGGCTGATCGAATCGCTCGACAACGCAATGAAACAGCTGCAAATTCGTGGCAATCAAGCGGGCGGACAACTGCCTCCACCTCAGCCCCCCAAGCCGCAGCCGCCATCGACACAGTCCCCCGGCGACGACCTGTTGCCCCCCAACGACAACCGTCCCGATCCCGACGACGTCGAGTAGACCAGGAGCGACTTTGATGACCGACAATGCGTTGCCACAGCCGGAGGGTTTGCCGATCGTATTGGCCAGCGGTTCGCCGCGCCGCCGTGAACTGATGCAGCAAGCTGGCTATTCATTCGATGTGATCGCTCCGGATCCCGCGGTCGAATGTGGCGTCTGCAGTTCCGAATCGCCGGCCGAATTGGTCGGACGGCTCGCGTTTCGCAAGGCCGAAGACGTGATGCGGCGGATCGATTCGGGAATGATCATCGCGGCCGATACGGTGGCTGCGTGTCGGGGCCAGATCCTGGGCAAACCGGTCGACCGCGATCACGCCCGACAGATGTTGACGATGCTGGCCGGAACCGATCATGCCGTCTACACGGGAATCTGTTTGTGGTCGGTGCCCGATCAAAAGGCCTGTCTCGACGTCTGTTGTACCCAGTTGAAAATGGAAGCGATCGACGACGCGACGATCGAAGCCTATCTGGACAGCGAGCGTTGGGTCGGCAAAGCGGGAGCGTTCGGATACCAGGATGGCAACGACTGGTTGCAGATCCTTTCGGGAAGCGCCTCGAATGTCGTAGGGCTGCCGATGGAACGCCTGCATGAGATGCTCTCGCGTTTTTCGGAAACGGCCCAGCCGATCGACGTTTCGGCATCGCCCCCCCCGATCGTCCGGATCGATCGTCCCACATCCTGACCGATCGGTGGGGGATGGCCGGGGCCGGGCTTCAGTCGCTTGCGATGCGGCGATATATTGGTCGGGTCGTAAAATTTGCTCCCGCACGCGTCAGATGCTGCTTCCTTTTTGATTCCTCAGCAACGATCGGCAAACCGCCACCGCGGCCCGATCGATCGTGTACCCGCCGAGGAATGCCATGTCGCTAGTCGCGGCGAATCAATCGGGACGTCGCGCTGCCAAAACAGAAAGGCGTCTGTTCGATGGCTAAAAATAAACGTGGACGCGCCGTCGGTGGCCCCATGCCTCCCTATGCCACGTCGATCCTGAAGCAATTGCTCACCGAATCTCCCGGTTCGGCGTTCCGATCCGATTCCGGCTCGGTTTGGCAGGATGAACAGAATTCTTCCGACCCGCAAAAGCGGCTGGGGGCCGAACGCGTTCGCCAATGGTACGAAGGCTGCCTGGATATTCTGGATTCGTTTCCTGATGATATCGTTGATGCGGACACCTACGAGCCACCGCATGCGTTCCACGTCTCGGCGATCTATTCCGACGGCACGGTCACCGGTCAGTACCGCCAGGGTTCGGAGCGGTACGATGTGATGGTGGCAGTCCCTGATGGCAGCCTCCGAAAACAGTTCGCCTGCAGCTGTCCCACGTCGCTCGGCAAATACTATTGCTCGCACTGCTTCCACTTTGTCGACTACGTCTACGAACAATTGCGTGACTACCGCAGTTGGTTAAATCGTCAGGTCGCCCAAGGGTTGTTCCATTCCGGATCGATGGATCCCAAACGCTTTGATTTCAGTGACAAAGCGCGGATCGAGAGCCTGCTGGATGCCTTGGTCGTTCCCGAGGCAGCAATGGAAATCGACGACGCGCAACTGCCTCCGTTGCAAACCGTCTCGCAAGATCGGATCGCGTGGAACATCTCCACTCGCGGGACCGATCACGAAGTCTTTGCCGTTGTCCAACAGGCGAAGAAGCGTGGCGGGGGATGGACTAAAGGACGCAAAACGGCGCTGACCAACCTCGCCGATTTAGATGTTTCGCTGAGTGAAGCCGATCGCCGCATCAAAGCGTTGATTCAATTCGAGTCGAATTATTACCGCGTCCACGTCAAGCTGGATCCCGTGGCGGCGATTCGCGAAATGGTCGGCCAGCCGAACATCTTGTTTAACAACCATCCGGCCGAAGTGGTTCGCTTCGATGCGACCTTTGCCTTCTGCAAGGATGACGAACATTGTTGGTTGGGACTTGTTGGCAGCAAACAATACAACAACACGTACCTGTTCAACGACAGTTGTCTGATTCACATCCGCAACGATCTCGCCAGCGTGCGCGTTTGCGATATGCACCCCAGCCGGTTGAAGACGATCGTTTCGGTTTTTAGGCTGCCGCGGATTCCGGTCGAATTTGAACAGGATCTACTTCGCCGCGTCGCCGATCTGCAACGCGTGATCAACATCAAAGTTCCCGAGACGATCGCCGGGCAGATCGTTGCCGACGCGTGTCGCCCCGTGGTTCTGTTACGCGCGCACGCCAGCGGTTCGCTCGACTACGGCGTCCGCGTTCGGGACGCGATGGATGTGCTGCACCGTCCGGGTACGGGGCTGATGTTGAAGTCGGGGAACCGCGATGGCCAGCCGGTGCAATTTCAACGCGATGCCGACGCAGAAGTCCGCGCGGCCGAAGAGCTGCTGGGCCGATTGGGGCAGACGGCGCGAACGTTCGACGGCAGCATTCAGGATTTCGAAGCGGCGTTGCAGTTGATCGCCCACTTGCAAGACTTGGAAGCCGATGGAACCGAAGTGCTGTGGGACAAGGGTTCTGAAAAGCCGCTGAAGGTTCTGGGGGCGGTGACGTCCAGCAACGTCAGCGTCGGCATCAACCGCAAGCAGGATTGGTTTCAATTGTCGGGCAGCTGCCAGCTGGGCGAAGAATCGGTCGAATTGGTCGATCTGTTGGGGGCGTTGCAGGAGACGGGCGACGCGAGCGTGCGGGGCGACTTCGTTCGCATCGGCGATAAGGGGTGGACGAAGATCGAGAAGGGCTTGCGAGCCCAATTGACCGGGCTTCGCGATTCGATCACTCAGGACCGGCGCTCGCTGAAGTTTGACGCCACGTCGGCTTCCGCGGTGCGCGACTTCTTGAGTCACGATGTCCAAGTCGAAGCGACCCGTGCCTGGCACCAATGTTTGGTCCGATTGGAGCGGGCCGAGAAATTGGAACCGGTCCTTCCCAGCAACCTGAACGCGACGTTGCGTGATTATCAGACCGACGGTTTCCGGTGGTTGCGACGACTCGCCGAGTGGGGCGTTGGGGGAATCCTGGCCGATGACATGGGCTTGGGCAAGACGCTGCAAACGTTGGCGGTGATCTTGGATCGCAGCAGCGAAGGTCCCACGTTGGTGATCGCTCCGACTTCGGTCGGATTCAATTGGGTGCGCGAAGCCGAACGGTTCGCCCCCGATCTAAGCGTCCACCTTTACCGAGAGACCGAACGTGGCGAATTCCTAAATGGTGTCGGGCCGGGGACGTTGGTTGTGTGCAGCTATGGTCTGGCGCTTCGCGATGCCGAAGCGTTGGCAGGCGTGCAATGGTCGACGTTGGTGTTGGACGAAGCCCAAGCGATCAAGAACAGCCGCAGCAAAACGTCTGCCGCGATCGCTACAATTCCGGCTCAATGGAAGGTCGCGTTGACAGGCACCCCGGTCGAAAATCACCTTGGCGAATTGTGGAGCCTGTTCCACGTGATCTCTCCCGGCGTGTTCGGTGGCTGGGATCAATTTCGCAAACGGTTCGCAGGTCCGATCGAAAAGGATAACAACGAATCGCGTCGGTTGGCGTTGCGAGATCGCTTGCAACCGTTTGTGTTGCGACGCACCAAAACGGAGGTGCTGAAGGATTTGCCGCCGCGCAGTGACATGAACTTGTATGTCGAATTGAGCGATGCCGAGCGCCGAATGTACGATAAGGTGCGGGCATCGGCGATCGGCGAGATCGATCAGATTGCCAATCTCGGCGACGTGAAAGACCAGCGATTTAAGATCTTGGCACTGCTGACACGATTGCGACAGATCGCGTGTAGTCCGCGGATGGTCGATGAATCGTTAACACAGCGATCGTCCAAGTTGCAGTTGTTGCTCGAAACGGTGGCCGAACTCAAGGAGGAAGGCCATCGGGTGTTGATCTTCAGCCAGTTTGTGAAGCATTTGGCGTTGATCCGTGAGATGTTCGACCAGGAGGAAATCCGCTACGAATATCTGGATGGACAGACACCCGCCGATCAACGGCAAGCGGGCGTCGATCGTTTTCAAAACGGGGACGCTACGGCGTTTCTGATCTCACTGAAGGCCGGCGGCACCGGACTCAATCTCACCGCAGCCGACTATGTGATTCATATGGATCCCTGGTGGAACCCCGCCGTCGAAGACCAAGCTACCGATCGGGCCCATCGTATCGGGCAAGAGAATCCGGTGATGGTCTATCGATTGATTTCCGAAGGGACGATCGAGGAAGAGATCCTGAAACTTCACGATGCGAAACGCGATTTGGTTTCGGGAGTGATGGAAGGGACGCACGCGGCGGCCAAGTTGTCGACCAGTGATCTGATCGATCTCGTGCGAGGGACCTAGCCGCGATGAGTCACCGTGCAGCCCTTGCGCAAATTCCTGAATTGCTTTCGATTGCGGCGCCGCCGGGCGTGGTGCGGATCCCTCCCGAATGGAACGTGCCCCTTTCGGATCGTGCCGCGCGGTTGCTCGATGCCGCTCCATTGCGGCGGCTCAGCCAAATCAGTCAGTTGGGGCTAGTCGGGCTCGTTTATCCGGGGGCGACCCATTCGCGTTTGGAGCATTCGCTGGGAGTCTATCGCAACGCCTTGCTTTTCCTGCAGCGGTTGGTGGCGACCGATCGATTCGCCGAAATCGTCGAGCCGCGCGGTGGAGAACGTTTTTTGTTGGCAGCGCTGTTACACGATGTCGGTCATTGGCCGTTCTGTCATCCGACCGAAGACATGCAATTGCCAGGCCTACCGCGACACGAGGTGCGGGCGCGTCGGATCATCACGCAAACGGAAATCGCCGATCGAATCCGCGACGATTGGAATGTGGACCCCGAACGGGTTTGCGACCTGTTGGATGGCAATTGTGATTCGGACGAGACCCAAGTGCTGACAAGCCTTTTGAGCGGGCCGATCGATGTCGACAAGGTGGACTATCTGGTTCGAGACAGTCTGCACGCAGGCGTTCCTTATGGACGCAACTTTGACGTCGGTCGGTTGATCGCGTCGTTGGCGATTCACCCCACGCGGCCGCGTTTGGCGATCACCGATAAGGGGCGCACCGCCGCGGAGATGATGGTCTTCTCACGTTACATCATGTTCAGCGAGGTTTATTGGCATCCGACCGTTCGCGCGGCGACGGCGATGCTGCAACGGGCGGTTTACCAATTGCACGAGCGGTTGGACATGGATGGGATTTGCGAACTGACCGACGCGCCTTGGATTGAGCGTTTATTGATGGCCAGCGCTGGGACGGACGTCCAATGGCTGGCTCAAGGCCTGTTTGGTGCGCAACGGCGATTGTTTAAAGAGATCGCTCAGTTCAGCGTTTTAGATTCGCCGCAGATCCATGCCTCGCTCGCCGGTCGATCCTATCCATGGTTGGTGCGTTGCAGCGAAACGTTTGCGCGGTTGGCCAGTGTGGAGATCGGTCGGAGAGTTGGTCCCACGCATGTCTTGATCGACGCGCCGCCGAAAAAATTGGAGGTCGACATCAACGTCGATGTTGTCGATGAACAAGGATTCGTGCGAACGCTAGGCGATGTTTCGCCAGTCGCCGCGGTTTTGGCCCGTCAGCAGTTCGACAACTATGTCAAACGTGTTCGAATCTTCGTTTTGCCCGAACTGCGCCATAGCCTGTCGCCGAATCAAGCGTGCCAAATCCTGGAGCGGGCGGTCGAGCAAACGCCGCCCGATCGGTGATCGCGGCGACGAAGGACGGTTTCCTTAGAACGCATCCTTTTCCTAACCCGTCGTTTCGTGCCGGTGTCACGTGGGGTAATCCGCTTCGTGGCGAATGAAAAGCGACGAAATGGAAGGTGTCGGGGAGGTTGCCGTATGGCGGGCATCGTTCCTTTGTTAAGATTTAGGTGCACCTCAACAGGAAATTGCCTGCGACGTCGCCCCCGCCTGGAATCGAACTGGAACCTTTGCAATGCTCAACGATTCTAAACTTTCCCGCCTCATGGGTTCTTTGCGCCACGGCTCGCTGGCGTTGGCCGCGTGTTTCGCCTTCGGTGTACCCAACACCGCAAACGCGGTCCAACCGCTTCGGCCGGTCGACGCCTGTTTCGTGGCCGAGGATCAAACGTTGCTCGTTGCATGCCGGCGCAGTGGTGTAATTCTTGCACTCGACAGCGACACGGGCCAGTTGCAATCGAAATTGTCGATCGGCGGTGACGTGGTCGCGGTCGAAGCGTTGCCCGACGCATCGGTGTGGGCGATCGACCAGGCGGGAAATCGTCTCGTTCAAATCCACTTTGTCGACGGCAAATTATCGACCGGCAGCGTGATCGATTGCGTGAAGAGTCCGGCTTCGGTGATCGCCGCGGAAGGCAACCAGTTGCTGGTCGCGGGGCTTTGGAGTCGCAGCGTCACGTGCGTCGTGCCCACTTCGAACGACAGTCCCGCGCATCGCGTATGGACGTGCGACTTAAATTTTTCACCGCAGACGCTGCGGTTGCTTCAGCCAGAAAACGTTGTGTTGGCAGTGGATGCGTTTGGTAGCCAGATCGCGTACTTGGATGCGGCTACCGGGCAACAACTGCGGCAGACCGAATTTTACGGGCATCGGATCCGCGGCATGATCGACGATCCCGACGGCAAGCGGTTGATCGTTTCACATCAAATGCTTAACTCCGCCGCTCAATCGTCTAACAATGACATCCACTGGGGCATGATGGTTTCCAACGATCTGCGTTGGTTGGACCGCGGGCGTGTGATGGAAGCGGACGAAGAGAACTTCTACAAAGACGGGCACATCGATCCGATTGGAATCGTGGGGCAGGGAGGCGCCGATCCGAACGATCTCGTCTGCACCGTCGACGGGATCGTTATCGTTCCATTGGGTGGAGCTAACGAGGTTGCGATTGGACACGAAGAGTTCTACGAATTGGCTCGGCTGCCCGTCGGCATCAATCCCGTTGCGGTCGCTGTCGACAGCCGAGGCAAGACCGGTTGGGTGGTCAATCGTTTGGACGATTCATTGACCAAGATCGACATCGGCGAGCGAAGCGTCTTGAAAACCGTTCGCCTGTCGGAAGGCTGGACTCCGACGACGGCCGAACTCGGCGAACGCCTGTTTCACGACGCGTCGCTGGCGCACGATGGTTGGATGAGTTGTTCCAGCTGTCATCCCGGCGGCCATGCGGTCAATGAGCGCGCGGACAATCTAAGCGACGGAGCGTACACCTCGCCCAAACGAGTGCTCTCGCTGCTGGGCCGCGCCGATACGGCTCCCTTCGGCTGGATCGGTGCCGATGAAAAGTTGGAGGCTCAACTGCAGCGCACCGTCCGCACGACGATGCAGGGGCACAATACGCTCACTAGCGAACAGGTGGTCCAGCTGACTGCGTTTCTGGAATCCTTGGTCCCACCGCCACCAATCGTCGACGCGTCGATTCCCGAAGTCGGCGAGTCGATCGCGCGCGGCCAAGTGATCTTCCAACGCCAAGGGTGCAACGATTGCCACGCCGGCAGCAAATACACCTCGGCGGAATTGTACGACGTCGGGCTCGAGGACGAACTCGGACACACCCTCTTCAACCCGCCATCGCTCCTAGGCGTCGGCCAGCGCGGCCCCCGCTACTTCCACGATCTGCGAGCCGATTCGTTGGAAGCTGTCTTCACCGAGCACAAGCACACCCTCGATCAACCGCTCTCTCAACCCGACCTCGAAGACCTGCTAACCTTCCTGCGCAGCCTGTAGGGTTCCCAATCCCCTATCTCAGCCAGCCCCAGGCCAACACACGATCCGCTGGCGGTGTAAGCCGCCGGTTTGCGGCGATTAGCAAAGTCTCAGGCCGCAGGCCGACACACGATCTGCCGGCGGTGTGAGCCGCCGGTTAGCGGCCGAGCATGAACTCACCCCAGGCCGGAGGCCGGCACACGATCTGCCGGCGGTGTAAGCCGCCGGTTAGCGGCCGAGCAAGAACGAGTCCCCCGGTTTGCCCGTCCACTCCAAACTCAAGGACATGTTTCAGCAACCCCCCAGGCCGGAGGCCGACACACGAACTGCCGGCGGTGTGAGCCGCCGGTTCGCGGCCGAGCAAGAACTCCCCCGAGGCCTGAGGCCGACACATTCTTACATTCCTTGTGTCGGCCTCCGGCCTGGTTCAGTAACCGACCCTGGCTACCGGCGGCTTACACCGCCGGCATTAGTTATGTCGGCCTCCGGCCTAAAAACAGCTCTTGTCTATTGTCCTCAACGAGCGGCACCAACATACCTTCAGCGCACCGAGTCCCTCGGTTTGCCCGACCACTCCCAACTCAAGGACATGTTTCAGCAACCCCCCAGGCCGGAGGCCGACACACGATCTGCCGGCGGTGTAAGCCGCCGGTTAGCGGCCGAGCAAGAACTCCCCCGAGGCCGGAGGCCGACACATTTTTTGCATTCCTTGTGTCGGCCTCCGGCCTGCTCTAGTAACCGACCTTGCCCACCGGCGGCTCACGCCGCCGGCATTAGATTTGTCGGCCTCCGGCCTCGGGGATTATTCCTAGCTTGGCCACCGGCGGCTTACACCGCCGGCATTAGTTATGTCGGCCTCCGGCCTAAATACAGCTCTTGTCTATTGTCCTGAACGAGGGGCACCAACATAGCTTCAGCGCACCGAGTCCCCCGGTTTGCCTGACCACTCCCAACTCAAGGACATGTTTCAGCAATCACCCAGGCCGGAGGCCGACACACGATCTGCCGGCGGTGTAAGCCACCGGTTAGCGGCCGAGCAAGAACTCACCCTAGGCCGGAGGCCGACAAACGATCTGCCGGCGGTGTAAGCCGCCGGTATGTTGAGGACCAAAAAACTCCCTAGGCCGGAGGCCGGCACAATCAAGTGTTGAATCCCGGTAATCGATCAACCAATTTGCCTCAAAAACTCTTAACATTAGGTTGAAGCGGTGTAGGCTGGATTTGTTAAACAATATTGTATTGCGACACCAATCGATTCCGGTGGAGTACCAGCATGTCCACGCACCAACAGTTGCTCTATCACATCGTCTTCAGCGTGAAGGATCGACGCCCGTTGTTGCAAGACGATGCGCTTCGCGACCAAGTCTGGTCGTACATGGCTGGAATCGCAAAAAATCTGGAAGGGTTCGCGATCAAAATTGGCGGCTTCTACGACCACGCGCACGTGCTGGTCCGGATTCCAGCGAAAGTCGCGGTTGCCGATTTTGTAGGAGCGTTGAAATCTAATTCAAGTCGTCAGGTCAACGATGCGCGAGCGGGAAAACTCAAGTTTCATTGGCAAGACGGTTACGGCGCGTTTACGGTTAGCCCTTCTCAAGCCGACAGGGTTGTCAGGTATATCCAAAATCAGTTGACACATCATGCGAAACAGACCTTCCAGGATGAGTATCTCACGCTATTGGCAAAACATGAAATCGAATTCGATCCAGCGCGAGTTTGGGAGTAGTTCGAAGGTTTAGGGAGCTGCATTTAGGCAATCGATTTCTTCTTGTGCCTGCTGGCTCGATGGCATTCCTTGTGGCGGCCTACGGCATTGGTAGGGAACCGACCGGTTGAGAACCGGCGGCTGACACCGCCGGCATTAGTTGTGTCGGCCTCCGGCCTGCAATCCGCTCTTGACGCAGTACCTGACCAAGGTGGGAGAATGAGATATATACGGCTCAATAAATCCCCTGTGCCTCAAAGTATCAGCCGATTGTGTCAACATCCATCAGGCCGCAGGCCGACACACGAACTGCCGGCGGTGTAAGCCGCCGGTACTGGCAGCACCACCAATCCCTAGGCCGGAGGCCGACACATGAACTGCCGGCGGTGTAAGCCGCCGGTATCGGCAGCACCATAAATTCCAAGGCCGGAGGCCGACACATGTGTGTATTCCATGTGCCAGCCTCCGGCCTGGCTGAAGGTCACAGCTTGCCAACCCAGCACCACCGATCGATTGTCTTTGAGGAGATCGCTGGAAATCGAATCGTGATTTTCTGTTTTGGTTCCCATCGACGCGGTGAGTGGTTAAGCTATTCCGCGTGCTCTCCCGCCCCCATAGGCACTGGGTGCGGGAGCGGATTCTTCCCCCAGAAAAACTCTCTCGAGGCTTCATCATGACCTTCGCTCTCCGCTCCCTTGCGCTGGCTGCGATTTTGTTTGGACTGGCCGCTCAACCTTGTTCGGCTCAGGATTCACTTGGCAGGATCGAACGCTTGGATCCCGCGCTAGACAAGCTGTTGGCGAAAGATGCAAAGATCGAAGTCCTTGCGTCGGGCTTCACGTGGTCCGAGGGGCCGCTGTGGGTTCCCGAGGAGGGTGGTTATGTGTTGCTGAGCGATATCCCGCGGAATTCGATTTTCCGTTGGGATGCGAAGCGCGGCGTGTCGTTGTTTATGAGCCCTAGCGGCTACACAGGTAACACTTATTACGGTTTGGAACCGGGAGCCAACGGCTTGGCTTTGGATGCCAAGGGGCAAGTCATGATGTGTGAACATGGCGATCGCCGCGTCAGCGTTTTGACGCGCGATGGCGGCAAGCGAACGCTGGTCGACAATTATCAAGGCAAGCGACTGAACAGCCCCAATGACTTGGTGCTTCATTCCTCCGGAGCGATCTACTTCACCGATCCGCCCTACGGAATGCCAAAGCGATACGACGACCCGCGGCGCGAACTCGACTTCTGTGGCGTCTACCGGTTGGCGACCGATGGTACGCTGACCCTGATCTCCAAGGAACTCGCTCGTCCTAACGGAATCGGTCTCTCGCCCGACGAAAAAACGTTGTACGTCGCTCAGTCGGACCCCAAACACGCAATCTGGGCTCGCTTTGCTTTGAATGACGATGGTACCGCTGGGGCAATGTCGATCCTTTATGATGCAACCGATCAGGTAGGCAAGTTGCCCGGTTTGCCCGATGGATTGGCCGTCGATCCGCAAGGCAACCTGTGGGCCTCGGGCCCCGGCGGGATCTATGTTTTTGAACCCTCGGGAAAACTGATCGGCCGTTTGCTGACGGGCCAACGAACCAGCAACTGCACCCTCGGCGGCCCCGACGGCAAGGACCTATTTATCACCGCCGATTCGTACCTCTGTCGCGTTCGACTGCGATAGCCTCGACTGACTCTGGAACCGATGACCGATACCAACGCAAGCTCCGACCGATTGAAACCGTATGTGATCGCGGCCGAATCGCAACCTCAACTGGTTGCGAACCTGAGAGCGTTGGCTGGTGGGGAATCGGCAACTTCAGATCCGCATGCTCCTGAACGGTTGTTGATCGTCGCCGACAGCGAGGAAACGCTGCGTCTGTTGGCAACTCGCGCCGCCGATCGCTTGGAGCGACGCCCGGACAAACCGATCCACGATGTCGGCGGGATCTATTATTATCCCGAACCGCTGGGACTGTCCGGTGGCATCGCGTGGCTCTTCCCCGGCGAAGGGGCTCAGTACCTGGGAATGCTGCAGGGACTCGATTCCCAGTGGCCCGAAGTCGAATCGGTGCTCCAACAGTGCGACGGTTTTGCCCGTCAGATCGGCCCGCCGTTTCACAGCCTGCGTTACTTTATCGATGGTTGGCAGCAGGACGATCGCGATCGAGCCGAACAGTTGTTGCGTCGGTTAGACAATGCGATGCTGAGCGTCTTGAGTGCGGGCTGGTGCTTGAGCGAAGTTGCCAAGATGTTGGGCGTGCCGATGCAAGCCGCCGCCGGTCACAGCGCCGGTGAATTGGCGGCACTGATGACCGCCGGGTCGATGGAGTTGACGACAGAACTGCCGATGTTCGCCAACGTGATGAACCAGATGGAGGTTCAATCGGGCGGCGGCGACGCGGAACTGCTGGCCGTTGCCGCGGCCGCCGACAAGGTGCAACCTGTCGTCTTCCAAACGTTGTCGATGGCGGGGATGAGCGACCAGGCGATGGTGGCGATGGACAATTGCCCGCATCAATCGATCGTCGTTGGCCGACGCGAAGCGACGCGGCGCGTTCGTGAGGCGATCGAAAAAGCGGGCTGGATCGTCGAGGCGCTTTCGCTGCAGCAGCCCTACCACACGCCGATGTTCGCACCGCTGATGGACCCGCTGCGTGCCGCCTTCGATCGCGTCGGTTTCCGATCGCCCGATGTGCCGTTGTATTCGTGTGCCACCGGCGAACGTTTTCCCGACGACAGCGACCAGATCCGCCAGCTCTCGTTGGCTCATTGGCACAACCCGGTCCGGTTCCAATCGCTGATCCAACAGATGTACGCCGACGGCGTGCGGCTGTTCCTGGAAGTTGGCCCGCGGGGGAATATCAGTTCCTTTGTCGCTGATATCTTGCGGGGCCAGCCGCATGCGGCGATCCCGATGGACACGCCCCGTTTGTCGACCGCCGATCAGATCGTCCACGTCGCGGCTCAGTTGGCCGCGCATCACGTTCCGATCCAGTTGGAGGCGTTGGATCTGCAGTTCCGACAGGCTCAAGGGAATTCCTTTGTTCAGCCGTCGCCGCGCGAAGAGGTTGCCGCAGCGATCGCTCCTGGCAGCGTCTCGGTGATGTCGTCTCATCTGGAAACGATGCAGCAGTTGCTGGCGGAACAGAGCGATGTGATGCAGCAGTTTCTCGTCGCCAAGAACGCGGGGCGGACGATCGGTCCTCGCGGCGGACGACGTGCGACGGCCGGAAATCGATCGCGACGTCGCCTGGCCGCCGCGGCGGCGCTGCCCACCGATGACATTCTGGCGAATGAAAGCCTATGGTCGGGCGAGGAGCATGCGTTTGAGGAAGCGGCGAGCGGCGGCGGAGGAGGATTGCCCCGTCCCGAATTGCCGCTGTTGGGCGAAGTCAGCGAGTTCGAACCGGGAATGCATCTGGTCATGCATCGGCTGCTCGATCCAGCGATCGAACATTACGCGACGCATCATACCGTCGGCGGCCGCGAGGTGAGCGCGATCCGGCCCGAGCAATGTGGGCTGCCGGTGATGCCGATGACGTTTACGCTGGAGATGATGATGGAGGCGGCGCTGCAGCTGGCTCCCGAACGGGTCGTCTGTTCGATCAGCCGAGTCCAGTTGTCGCGATGGTTAGCGTTTTACGAGCGCGATCCGATCACGATCCGGATCGAAGCGACCTTGATGCCATCGGACGACGACGCGACGACGCGCGTGCTGGTCCGTGTGATGGACACCGGGAACCGGGAAGAGCCGTTTGGTGACAAACCGAAGCTGGCGGCTGTTGGCACCGTGACCCTGGCCGCTGCGTATCCGGAAGCTCCGCTCGCCCAGCCGTTGGAACTGACCGACGCCCAGCAGTGCGAGACGACGCTGAAGACGATGTATAACAATTTGTTTCACGGCGAGTTGTTTCAAGGCGTCCGCAGCCTGGCGAAGATCGGCAAACAAGGAATCGAATCAACGATCGAAGTCCTGCCGCGGGATGAGCTGTTCCGCGACGATCGGCCGGTCGAATTCCTTGGCGATCCGGTGCTGTTGGATGTCGCGATGCATCCCAACGCGGCCTGGCATCTGGAACAGCCCGACCAGACGGGGCGGATCATGTTGCCGTTTGAGGTGAAGAGCGTCGAGTTCTTCGGACCGCGGCCCGCAGTGGGAACACGGTTTGAATGCCACGGGAGTTTGGACGAGCAATCGCCGCGGCACTTCACTCATTCGGTCGTTTCGATCGACGGCGAGGGACGCGTTTGGAATCGCATCAACGGCGTGCGACTGTGGCGTTTCTATCTGCCGTTTCACGAAGTCAATTTCCACGGCCCCAAGAACGTCTACCATTTGTCGGAAGAGTTTTCGACGCAGGCTTCGGCGGCGGATGATGCGATCGCCACCGCGAGGTTCGCTTGGTTGGACGACCTGTCGCAACCGACGCTGTTGCGAGCGGCAGCCGAAGTGTTGTTGAGCGAACAGGAATACGAAGACTTCATCGACGCGCAAATCCCTCACGCCGAGAAGGTTCGCTGGGTCTTTGGCCGCGTCGTCGCCAAGGATGCCGTTCGTCGTTTGTGGCATCAACAGCACGGTCAGCGGCTGTACATGTCCGATATCGACACGCGGCACGATGACAACGGCCGACCTTATGCGTTGCCAAGGCGAGCTAAACATCCAAGCGCGGGTGACGTGCCATCGGCCGACGCGGTGATGCCGAACATCTCGGTAGCTCATTGCAACAAAATCAGCTACGCGATTGCATCGACAGCCCGCCGCGTTGGCGTTGCGGTTCAGCCGATCGCCGACTTCGACGAGGCTCAAGTTGCCGAAGCGTTGCTGCCCGAAGAGGTCTCGCTTTTGTCGGCGTGCGAAAACCGTGAGCGCTGCTTCGCTGCGATCCTCGCGACGAAGAAGGCAGTCGCCAAAGCGACCGGCCTGGGGCTGTTGGGTGACTGGAAAAACGTCCGCGTCACCGCCTGTGACGGCGAGGGACAAGCGACCGCCGATACCGCCGGCAACTTGCTTGCCCAGTTGCCAGCGATGGCCGGCCATCGTTGGACCGCGATCCTGACGCGAGATGAAAGCAGACGAATCATTGCCACCGTGATCGACGCGACCGTTTAGGCGAATGGGGAAGCGTCCCGTAATCGGTGAGATTCTATTGGGGAGATCCTTCGGGGATGCCGTATAATGATTTTGCGGTTGGGCGATGGGATGGCGTCGAACGATGTCTTCGCTGTTGATGAAACTTAGGTTCACGCGAGACGTCGCCCTGGAATTTCTCTGATAGCGATCGGTAGGCCGAGCGGTTTTTCCGACGCTTCGAATTCAAGGCGGGAGACGACGGATGAACGTTCCTCAACGGCGACAGTTTTTTAAGTCGGTGGGTGCTGCGGGGGCGGTGCTGACACTAAACGAGCTCGATTTTCTCGGCCGTTTGCCTTCGGTATCGGCAGCGGAAACGCAACTCGGCGCGTCGGCGGTTCAATTTTCGCCCGACATCGAACCGTTGGTCCGGTTGTTGGAAGAGACGCCGCGGGAACAAGTGATCGAGCGGTTTGCAGCGAAGATTCAATCGGGAACCAGTTACCAAGAAGTGCTCGCGGCGCTGTTGTTGGCTGGGGTGCGGAACATCCAACCGCGACCGAGCGTTGGTTTTAAGTTTCACGCCGTTTTGGTTGTCAATTCCGCACACCTCGCCAGCGTCGCCGCTCCCGATAGCGACCGTTGGCTGCCGATCTTTTGGGCGCTGGACTATTTTAAGTCGGCTCAGGCACGCGATGTCCGCGAGGGAGATTGGACCATGGCGGCGGTCGATGAGGCGAAGCTGCCACCGTCGCATCGTGCGAACCAAGCGTTTCGTGAGGCGATGGATGCATGGGATGTCGAAGCGGCCGATGTCGCGATCGCCTCGCTCTGCCGATCGGCTAGCGCTGCGGAAGTCTTCGACCTGTTGGCTCACTACGGTTGCCGCGACTATCGCAGCATTGGTCACAAAGCGATCTACGTGGCCAACGCGTACCGGACGCTGCAATGTATCGGCTGGCGATACGCCGAACCGGTTCTCCGTTCACTCGCCTACGCTATGTTGAATCACAACGGCGAACCGAATCCAGCCGAGCATGACCTTGGACCCGACGCCGCCTGGCGAGTGACGCAGGAAAAGCTTTCGACGCTAGGTGAGGACTGGAATCATGGTCGGATCGATTCCGCGGCGACGTTGTCTTTGTTGGATACGTTGCGCAGCGCGTCGCCCAACGAAGCTGTCGACGCCAGCGTGCAGATGCTTGCCGACGGGATCGCGCCACAATCGATCGCCGATGCGATCTTCTTGTCCGCCGGTGAGATGATCGGCCAACAGCCGGGGATCATCGCGTTGCATTCGGCGACAGCAACCAACGCGATGCAGTACGCTTACCGAACGGCGTTCCGCGATCAAACGCGTCGCGAATTGCTGCTGCAAAATGCGGCCTTTATTCCCTACTTCCGCGAATCGATGCGGTCGCGAGGAAAGATCGCCGATCTGCGGATCGATGCCACACCAGCGGAGGCCGGTGGGAAGACCGAAGCCGATCTTGAGACGATCTTCCGCACGGTCTCGAGCGATCGCGAGCAAGCGGCGACGCAGATGCTCGGTTATTTGAAGGGAGGCGGTCCGCCCGAATCGGTGATCAATGCCGCGCGGCGGTTGGTCTTCTTAAAGGGAAACGATTCGCACGACTACAAATTTAGTTCTGCGGTGCTGGAAGATTTTTACGCGGTCTCCCCCGCCTTTCGCAACGCCTTCCTCGCCAACGCGGCGTTTCTGTTACCGGGTAGCGATGATCGCGACAACGGGCTCGTGACGAAGGTCCACGCCGCGTTGGGATGATCCGTTCGATGCACCAAATCAATTGGTAGCCGTCGCATTTCGTCGAGGCTCAGTTCGCCGGAGCGTTCGTCGGGACGAACGTGCCCGTGGTGGACTGGTTGTTTTTGACAACGGGCACGTCGCTGGATGCCCCGGTGGGAAACCAGCGTTTCAGTTGTAGACAGTGGCGTTCCAACACGTTCCAACTGAGCACCGCCGCCGCATAGGTCAGGACGAACATCACTGCGATGTAGAGCACGTTTGCAAGCAGCGCCCCACCGACCAGCGTTTCAAACGCGGCGACCGAAACGACAGCGGAGGTGAGTGGGATCAATGGATTTTGGAAGACGTACATGGCGTAGCTGTATTTGCCAAGCGTCCGCAAAAATTTGAGGTTGAAGAAGCGAGCCAGTGGCGCGGATCGATTGGCTGTGAGCAACCCAATCAGGATCCCACCCCAAACGATCGGCCAGATCGTCAGCGGTATCGTGAAGAACCGCTTCTCCGTGATTCCGCAAGCAAGCACGAACAGCCCGCCAATTATAGTCGTCACCGGCAGCCAGCGCCGGAGCGGTTCGAGTCCTCGGGGCTGGCGAGCGATCAACGCGATCGCCGCTCCGATCAACAACGCATCGCAGCGGAACAACGTCAGGACATCGGGTGCGACTCCGTTGTCGCTCAGTAGGACAAACGCGATCCGCGAAGTGGCACTGACGATCGCCAAACCGACCGCCGTGCGAAGGGCGACTTTGTTGGAGATCAGGTACAGGACAAACGGCCAGACTAGGTAAAAATGTTCTTCGACCGCCAGCGACCAAAAATGGTCCAGGTATCCAAAACACCACTGATCGGCGAAGCTCATCTTCACGTTGACCAGATAGGTCCAAAGGTAGAATTGATTGTCGATCGCATCGTGAAACATCGTTCGCATCGCGGGAACGAAATGGGCGGCGACGACCAACGCGATCAAGGTTGCGAAGTAGAGCGGGAAGATCCGCAGGCTGCGTCGTGCAATGAAGTTTCGGAAGTAGTGGGGCTGGTCCTTGCCGTCGATCAGGATCCCCGTGATCAAGAATCCAGAGAGGACAAAAAAGAGCTCCACGCCTCGGCTGCCGAAACTCGCCCCCAGGTGCATCAGATGCCCGACCGATGAATCCGTCGGTATCTCTTTGGAGAATCGATACAGCGTCACGATCAAAATTGCAAAGCCCCGCAAACCATCCAGCTCCGCCACATGCTTGCCAACTCGCCAGACGCGGTCCAGACCTGCGGCGCGAGCAGGGGCGGTTGTGGTTGCGAGGGAGGCCATGTTGGATCGCTGGCGGGAACCTTGGAACAAGAGAACGACGCCGAACGGTACCTAGTAAAAGAGAGCATGGCAACCAAAATCGTCCGACTTGGAAAGGCCCCCTGCCGGGCGTTCGCTACAACACAACTATTTGGCATATTCCGAGGATTCTGGCTCGGTTCTGCAGGGTGTTGCACGTTTACCCGCCGCGGTCAACGAATTTTCAATCGACGGGGCTACCGATCGGCTCCGCGGCAACATGGCTGCTCGAAACGAAAGCACCAGGTCGTATTACGCGTGACTTGCGATTTCGCACTCCGTATAATCGGTCTCGCTGTCGGTCGGAAGCTGGAGTAGCGATCGAGAGAAGGCTTGTTCTTCGATGTGGTTTTCATTCCAGCCACCGGCCAAGGCGTGGATACGGAATACCTCCGCATCCTGCGGCGGCAACTTTTGAATTGCGAATTCCCTCGGCCATCGATCCATGGAGTGTTTGCGAGTGCTATCTACGGTTGTTATGCGTGGTGGGTTGATACTCGCAATAGTTACGTTTGCTTCAGCAGCTTCGGCCGATGAAACGGCAAGCTTCTTTCGTGGGCTGAATCTCAATGGCCCCGCCGTACTGATCGATGGGAATCGTTGGGAAGGGAAGGAGTCGGGGAATTACGAGTGCAAGGACAAGGCCTTTGAACAACAAGGTGTCGCACTTGTCCCTGCGACCGATCCGCAGCGGGCGCTGATGATTCGCAGCAGTCGGTGGAACGGGAATCGCGTGCTGCTGAAGAACCTGCCCAACGAAACGTTTACGGTCTTTCTATACGTTTGGGAGGACAACCGAAGTGAAACGTTTGAAATTCGCGTCGATGGTAAAACCGTGGTCTCTCAGTTTTCCAGCGGTGCCGCCGGGCATTGGGAACGTCTTGGGCCGTGGTACGTCGACGTCACCCAAGGGACGATCGAACTGACAAGCCGCGGTGGCGCAGCGAACTTCTCAGGCGTCGAACTTTGGCGCGGCAAACACGACGGTTCGCACGAGGCTCCGATTACGGACGATCAACTGACGTTCTTCGAGACCCGGATCCGACCGCTGTTAGTAAAGCATTGTTACGAATGCCATAGCAGCGAGAGCGATGATCTGCAGGGCGGTTTGTTAGTCGATTCGCGGCCGACGCTGCGACGCGGGGGAACCAATGGACCGGCGGTGGTTCCCGGCGACGTCAATCACAGCCTCCTGATCCAAGCGGTACGGTACGCCGATGGGATGGAGATGCCGCCAGATGAAAAACTATCGTCCGCGGACGTCGCCGATTTGGAACGCTGGGTCGCGATGGGCGCTCCCGACCCGCGAACGACCGCGACGCGATTCGTTCGCAAAAAGATCGATGTCGAAAAGGCGAGGCAGTTCTGGTCGCTTCGACCGTTGTCCGATCCGACGGTTCCAACGCCGTCGTCCGATTGGGCGGTAACCGAGATCGATCGGTTCATTGCGGAGAAGCTCGACAGCCGCGGCCTGGTTCCAACTGGCGATGCCGACAAGCGGACGCTGATCCGCCGGGCGACATTCGATCTGACCGGTTTGCCCCCTTCGCCGCAAGAGATCGAAGCCTTCGTGGCGGATGATTCGGCGGACGCTTTTGCCAAGGTTGTCGAACGGTTGCTCCGATCGCCTCGTTATGGTGAACGATGGGGGCGGCATTGGATGGATCTGGTTCGGTACGCCGACACCGCTGGCGACAACTCCGACTTCCCCATCCCCGAAGCCTACCTGTACCGCAACTACATCATCGATTCGTTTAACGCCGACAAACCGTACGATCGCTTTCTACAAGAACAGATCGCCGGGGATCTGATGCCCGCCGAAAGCGATGTGCAGAAGAACGAGCAGACGATTGCCACCGGCTACCTGGCGAGTTCGCGCCGATTTGGATCGGTCATCAAAAACTACCCGCAGCATTTGACGATCGAGGATACGATCGACAACCTGGGCCGCACGGTGCTCGGGATGACCGTCGCCTGCGCTCGCTGCCACGACCACAAGTTCGATCCGATCTCGCAGGACGACTATTACGGTTTGTATGGCATCTTCGCAAGCACGCGGTATCCGTTTCCGGGGATCGAACTCGATCAGAAGCCACGCGACTTTGTCGCTCTCGTCGACGGCGGCAAACCGGGAAAAGAGTTGGCGTATGCGATGGCTGATGGAAACGCAAATGACGTCCATTTGCAGCAGCGTGGCGAACCCGATCAACCCGGCGATATCGTGCCTCGCAAGTTCTTAGAGGTCCTCGGTGGGCAGATGCTTCCCGAACAGGCGACGCAGTCGAGCGGTCGGTTGCAGTTGGCGCAGTGGATGACTGCCGCCGACAATCCGCTGACCGCAAGAGTGATGGCGAACCGGATCTGGCAATATCATTTCGGCAGCGGACTTGTGAAGACGCCCAGCGACTTCGGGATCCGCGGCGTGGCGCCCAGCCATCCGCAGTTGCTCGACTGGTTGGCGTCTCGGTTCATCGAAGAGGGTTGGTCGATCAAATCGCTTCACCGCCGGATCATGCTCAGCCGCACCTATCAATTGAGTTCGCAAGCCGATGGCAACACGAAAGCTCTGGCGGTCGATCCGAACAACGAACTCCATTGGCGATTTCCCCGACAGCGGATGGAAGCGGAGACGCTGCGCGACACGATGCTGTTGTTAAGCGGCGAGTTGGACTTGCAGATGCTGCGCGACCCCCATCCGTTTCCTCCGGCGGAGAAGTGGAAGTACACGCAACACCATCCGTTCCGCGACAGCTACGATTCGAAAAAGCGGAGCGTCTATCTGATGATGGCGCGGCTGAACGCG
This sequence comes from Rosistilla carotiformis, assembly GCF_007753095.1. Classification (NCBI taxonomy): domain Bacteria; kingdom Pseudomonadati; phylum Planctomycetota; class Planctomycetia; order Pirellulales; family Pirellulaceae; genus Rosistilla; species Rosistilla carotiformis. Next base: position 4,187,162 of record NZ_CP036348.1, on the reverse strand, counting down.
CGTCCCTTCTTCACCACATTTGACGGCCCTGATCAGAACGCCAGCACCGCCGCGCGCGATAGCAGCGTGACGACGGTCCAGTCGCTGTATCTGATCAACGACCCGTTTGTGCATGAGCGAGCGGAGAAGTTTGCAGCGCGGTTGATTGCGGAAAAGAAGGACGCCAGCGAACGGTTGCCCTATGCCTTTGAACTAGCTTTTGGGCGTCCGCCATCGCAGTCCGAACGCGATGGCGTGATGGAGTGGTTGCGTTCGCTGGACGATCAATTGCGAGATTCTGTTGATGATGCTGCGAAGCGTGAACAAGAAGCTTGGACCGCGCTTGTCCGATCGCTGTTCCGCACGAACGAATTTTTGTATGTCGATTGAGCCATGGTAGTCAAAGGTTGGATGTGATGAATTTTATCGAACCGACGCGTCGGCAATGCCTTCGTTCGCTGATCGGCAGCTCGATCCTGTTCCCTGCCGTTCTGTCGGACCTGGCGGCGGCGGAGGCTCCCGCCATGGGACCGCTGACACCCAAGTCGCCTCATTTTCCTGCCAAAGCAAAGCGGGTGATCATGGTCTTTGCCACCGGCGGTGTTTCCCACATCGACAGCTTCGATCCCAAGTCGTCGAAAAAGGGACGCGATGGCAGCGGCAAGGACAAGTTGATGGGATGCGTCTTCCCCACTCGGCCAGCCAAGAAGACGGGGACGGTCGTCAGCGATCTGTTCCCTCACCTCCGCGATTCGATGGAAGAGATCTGTCTGATCCGGTCGATGAAGTCGGCTCACTTCGACCATACCGAAGCGGCTGTCGGGATGCATACCGGTTCGCCAACGTTCGCCCGGCCGAGCATGGGATCGTGGCTCAGCTACGGCCTAGGGACGGTCAACCAGAACCTGCCTTCCTTCATCGTGATTGCGCCCCATCTTCCTTATGGCGGCACGCAGGTTTACGCCAGCGATTTTTTACCCGCTTATCATCAAGGAACGCGAGTCATTCCTGGGACCGAACCGATCGCGAATCTGGCGCCGCGAACGACTCGGCAAAAGATCCAGCAGATGGAACTGTCGCTTGTCGATTCGCTGAACCAAAAGCACTTACAAAGCCGCCGCGACGATTCCCAATTGGCCGCTCGGATCAAGAGCTATGAGACCGCGTTTCAAATGCAAACCGCGGGACCTGAAGCGTTTGATTTGAGCAACGAGGATGAACGGGCGCTGTCGATGTATGGGCTGAAGCCAGGGGAAACGAAGAGCTTCGCTTGGCAGTGCATTATCGCGCGTCGATTGGCCGAGCGAGGCGTGCGGTTTATCGAATTGGTCGACAGCGGATCGCGGCCGAACTGGGATTCGCACGGCGACATGAAAGAGCACCAACCGTTGGCCAAGGCCGCGGATCAACCGCTGGCCGCGTTGATCCAAGATCTCAAGCAGCGTGGAATGTTGGATGAGACGTTAATCGTTTGGGCTACCGAGTTCGGCCGCACCCCGACCAAAGAAGGCAAGTTCGGCCGCGGGCACCACGGCGATTGCTTTTCGATCTGGTTGGCCGGCGGTGGCGTCAAAGCAGGCTTTGTGCTCGGCGAGACCGACGAACTGGGACGCAGCATCGTCCGCGACAAGATCGACGTCCACGACTTGCACGCCACAATCCTGCATCAAATGGGGATCGATCACAAACGCTTGACCTACCGCCACGCCGGCCGCGATTTTCGATTGACCGACGTGCATGGCCGTATCGTCAAGGAGATCCTGGCGTAGCCGTGACAGCGTTTGCGAGGCGGTCCCCGTGGGTGCCATCCGATGACGGCACCCACTTTGCGATGTGAGAGCCTGAACAGCGGTTTGTAATCTGGGGAGCATTCCAGCAACAGAGGATAGCAATTCTATGGTCCAGTATCACCATCGTGCATCATCACAGATGCTTTCACCACAGAACTGCTTCATCAATTCCGGTTCTTCCAAAACAGTTCCGCCCAATCACTTGCTTGCTGGCGGACGGTATCGTTGATCGTTTTATCGTCGCGAATCGACGCGCGAAGTTCTTCCAGCGACTTAGCTCGGTCGCGGTGCACTGTCAGGTAGCTGCGGGTATATGCCTGCATTCGCAACTCTGGAGTCCACTGTCGTGCGTCCCACACTCTTAAATTGCAGGATGTATCCGCCGTGATCAGTTGCGTGCCTTCGGAATTGAACGACACATCGTTTAATTGTTTATCAAATCCGTTCAGCGACAGTGTCTCCTGCCATGTTTCCGCGTCCCAAACTTTTACCGATCCATCGCGACTCACCGACGCAATGCGGCTACCGTCTGAACAGAAACTTAATGCGCTGATCCTATCGGTATGGCTGGCCAACGACTGAATCAACTGGCCGCTAGCCTCATCCCAGACTTTTACCAATCCGCGACCATCTGCTGTGATGAGGCGACCTCCGTCGGGCGAATACACTGCGAAAGTGACTTCGATGTCGTGTCCATTGAGCGTGCCAGTCTCTTGCCATGTAGTGGTGTCCCACAACTTCACGGTTTTATCCGTACTGGCGGTTGCTAGCTTCAAACCATCTGGGCGAAACGCAGCGTGTTGAACTATATCGCTGTGTCGTTCGAGTGTGCGGGTATTCTCGCCGGTTACTGCATCCCACACTTTGACTGTTCGGTCTTCGCTTGTTGAGACTAACACCGTCCCATCAGGACTGAACGACACGCTTGTGACTTTGCCGACGTGACCCTTAAGCGTTTGTTTTTCTTGTAGAGAGGAAGGGTCCCAAATCCTCACAAGGCTGTCGTTTCCACCACTCGCTAATCGGGTTCCGTCCGGACTAAATGCCAAACACTTGAGAAGCCCAACATCGTTGCGTATCGCGATTTTTTCCTGGCCCGCGACCGCGTCCCAGACAATCAACTCGTTTCCCCATGTGGTAGATGCCAATAACTTTTCGTCAGGGCTAAAGCAAACAGATCGAACCGATTTCCTTTTACTGTTGCTTAGGATGAGGGACTCTCGACTGGAGCACACGTCCCAAACCTTCGCTGTATGATCCCCACTTGCCGACGCCAAACGCGTTCCGTCGGAACCAAATGAAACGTCGAAGACGGGGCCGCCGTGCCCTCTAAGTGTGAGGAGTTCATCTCCAGTTGCCATGTCCCAGATTTTGATTGCTCGGTCCCAACTCCCCGAGCAGAGCTTCGTGCCGTCAGGGCTGAATGCGAGGCTATGGACAGTGGTGAGGTGGCCGTCCAGCGTGTCCTTTATCTGCCCCGTCGCCGCATCGCGAACTTTCACGGATTCCTCTTCAGCGGTCGCAAGTATCGTGCCGTTGGGACTGAACTTTACGCGATAAATATCTGACGTGTTTGAAAGATTCGTTTGAGTCTCCAGCCCCGTCTCCGCGTCCCAAATCCTCAACGTTCTATCTCTGCTGACCGACGCAAGCTTGTCGCCTAGCCCGAAAGAAGTGTCGTGGACGGGTCCCGTGTGTCCAGTTAGTGAATGGATCAGCTGTCCTGTTTTTGCGTCCCAAACCTTCACCAACTTGTCGTCACCCGCTGACGCAAGGCGAGTCCCGATGGCGTTGTACGAAACGCTGTTTACACGACCTGTGTGCCCCGTCAAAAGCAGGATCTGCTTACCCGTTTCTACATTCCATATCTTCACGGTCTGATCACCGCCACACGACGCAAGCCGCGTCCCGTCCGGACTAAACGATACTCTGTTAGATCCTCCTTTATGTGCAGTAAACTGAAGCAACTGTATTCCCGTTGTCGCATCCCACACTCGCACGGACCAATCTGTACTCGCAGTGGCAATACGCGTGCCATCGGGGCTGTAAGCGACTCCTGTGATGCGATTGTTATGACCACTTAGGGCGAAAATCTCGCAGTTGGCGAGGCGGTTCCAGTACCCCCACTCGAATCCTCTGCCGTCATCGGCGCCGCGATGACGATCAAGCCGTTTGCGCATCATAACCGTGTTCCCTTCGGACCAGGCTTGCCTCAGGAGCAGCATGTCCGAGTAGTAAGCGTTGCGTTCGGCAACCTTCATGTTTTGCACCGCGTTGTCAGCTTCGTGTTTAGCCTCAACCTCCGCAGCACTCGCTTTCAATTCGTTGAACTGTGCAATCTTTCGTTGAGCTGCTTCTTCTTGCCGAGCGACCATTGCTTTAGTCCGTTCTGAGTTGATCCACAGGGCACCCACACTTGAGACGATGGCCACGGCAAGGCTGGCTGCGAGGGTCGCGAATCGCAGTCGACGCAGCTGCTTTTGTTTCGCGTCTCGATCGACGATCGCACTTCCGATTTGCAATCCTAGCGAGGCGTGCTCGGGCTCCCCTTCGTCTAACAACGACGCCGCCAAATCCAAGTCACCACGTTCAAACGCGTGACTTGCAAAAGCAAAGTTTGCCTGCTTCAGTCCGACTGCCGCACGCTCATTTTTCGGCCACTGTTCCAACGCGGTCTCGAACCCGAAGCGTGCGCGACTAAACTCTTCGTAAACGCCGCATTGCTGAGCGCTGTTCAAGCGTTCTGCCGCGTTCGCGGCCAATTCAATGCTCTCCTCATGGGAAAGGTACTCACGAATCGCAGCCTGGAACTCGGGCACCGTCTGGTAGCGATCGGCCGGATCGGTCGCGATGGCCTTGCGAGCGATATCCAGTAACTCGCCTTCCTCCTCGGTCGAGGCGATCACGTTGTTTGCCGCCGCGCGGAAATAGGCCATCAACCGTTCGCGTTGACCTACCGGCTGCGAATTGAGAACATGGGGCGGTTTGCCTGTGACGATCTCAAACAGAATCCCGCCGAGCAAATACACATCGCTGCGAACATCAATAGATGCGATGTTGGTGACCATTTCGGGTGCCATGTAACATGGCGTCCCACCAGCACCAAGCGGCGGGAATGAAGCACGACGCGGATGATCTTTGGTCGGGATCGCCAACCCCCAATCCATCACCAGCACTTCACCGAACGGACCCAGCATGATGTTTGCTGGTTTCAAATCGCGATGAATGATCTCACGGTTGTGTGCAAACGCGATTGCATCACACACACGCAACAGAATCTCCAAATTCTCCGAGACGCTGTTTTCAGCAAAACGTTTTTTCCACTCTACGCCTTCGACCTGCTTCATCGAATAGAACAGCGCATCGTCGGTCTGCTTGCCCACATCGTAAATCGGCACGATGTTGGGATGATCCAAACGGCCCGTGATGATCGCTTCGGAAACGAACGCCAGACGACTACTCTCCGACCGAGCTGAATCGCCCTTGAGTACCTTGATCGCAACGGACCGATCCATCGACTGCTGTCGCGCTGCATACACCGCCCCCATCCCACCGACACCCAACAACGATTTCACCTGATAGTCAGCGTCGGCGATGGCGGACGGATCGGAAACCGTTCCCGAAGCATCGGTCGGCAACACACTGCGCAGTTTTAGCGCGAACGTCTGCTGGAGCGAACCGACTTGCTCACCCGAGATACCCAGCGTTGCCTTGAGCGTATGCCAAGGTTCAGCATCCGACGTCAGCGAACCTTCCCAGTTCTTTGAGATCGTCATCAATACGTCTGGTTCATCGTCCGCCCGGCCGTCGATGGTTTCTTGCTGTGCTTCGTGGTCGCGTTGCATCGAACGTTCTCTCTAAAGTAACTGCTAACGAGTCTTCCATGACAATCCCCCAGTCTAGACTCTACTGACGAAGGCGTCAGTGGTCGTTTGGTCCCGGGCCGGCGGATTGCCCTCGACAGTTGAAACTCGGTGGCGGGATTAAGGTTATGCAGGAGAGAACTCGATAGGGTTAGCCAGAGGCGCAAGCGGGATCACGATCGGATCGATCGCGTCGACCGTCATTGCTTGCTCCTACGCACGAAGGCCAGTTGGCCGATTTCGATCGTTGCTAGTGGGATCGGTGCGATGGTCGCTTGCTTCTTTGCAATGTCGACCGCAGAGATCCTCCCGCCTGGAAGCGATCAATGGGTCTTCAATCAAATCAAAGGTGTCAATCAAATCAAAGGTGTCAGGACCAATACTGTTCGGCACGAAAGTTGCGCATTGAATTTTGCGTGTTTCTGGCACGGCTTTTGCGCACCGGAGAACCAATTGCGGATGGTTCGCCAGTTTGACACACAGCGGATGAGCCAGTGCCAAAGCGACTCCCCAAACGACGAAAGCCAACGCCAGAAAAACGCCCCAGCGATCAGTGCACGGCCGACGAAGCTCAGCTCGATTTCAGGGCCCGGGATCTGCAGGGCCTGAAGTTTTTTAAAAAGATCCGACCGCTGTTAGATTCGCTGCACGAAATCGGCACACAGCGTGACAAGTCCCACAACCGCGACCTGCACATGGACCAGTACGGCGTACTTGTTCTCATGTGGATGTTCAACCCTATCCTGACGTCGCTCAGGGGGCTCCAGCAAGCCAGCACACTCAAGGATGTCCAAAAGAAGTTCGGCGTCGGGCGAGCTTCGCTCGGATCACTCTCGGAGTCGGTGAGCATCTTTGACCCCGAACCGCTGAAGCAAATTGCGGCGCAACTCGCGCACGAAGTCCCATCAGCCGATCCTTCAAAGTTTGACGCGATCGAACACCAACTAACCGCCGTCGACGGAAGCGTGTTCAAGACTGCCGTGCGTGTGGCTTCGCTGGGCTGGTTGCCTAACAAAGCAGGAGGAACCACGAAGGGAAAGTCCGTTGATGGATACCGAATGCACACGCATTTCGAGATACTTCGCGGAGTCCCCGAACGCATGGATGCGACACCGGCCAAACCGAAAGGAAAGGATGACGAGAAGTCGGTCTTGGCATCGGTGCTGCAACCCGATCGCTGCTACGTGACCGATCGTGGATACGCGAAGTTTGAGTTGTTCAATCAAATCAACGCTATTGGCAGCAGTTACATTTGCCGGGCCCGAGACAATAGTACACCGCAAATCCTAAGTGACCGAGAGCTCACGCAAGCTGACCGCGGTCAAATCAAAGGTGTCAGGACCACTACTGTTCGGCACGAAAGTTGCGCATTGAATTTTGCGATCAAATCAAAGGTGTCAGGACCAATACTGTTCGGCCCGGTTGCTGCTGCGTCCAGAGATGATCAGGACTGCAGTTGGCGATGATGATTCCGGATGCGAATTGCCCGGTGAAGGATGGGCGTCAACCACTGACCGCGCAGCAGCGAACGCCGAAGTCACAGGACTTCGGTCGGCGCGCAGTGCTTCTATAGAGCTTTGGGTTTCAGTTTTTCTATATGTGCTTCCAGTTCCTCCAGGTTGGCCCAGCCGAGCAAGTAGAAGCAGATCATCTCGTAGGTGCGTTTGTTCGGTTGGCCGCCGGTGTAGATCAAAATCAACAGACACGCGATGATCGCTAGGTACATCTGGATCTCCACGCCTTCCGGCTTGGTGCTCAGCAGATGTCGACAGCCCAAAAGCTGCTTGATCATTCGAAAAAACAACTCGATCAGCCAGCGAAGCCGATACGCTTCGGCAATCAGTTCGGCGGGAACGTCCATCAGGTTTGTGACCAAACGCAGACGACCGTCGCAGTTGGTGCCTTTGCTTCCGGTGCGCACATGAGGTTGGACTTCGACCTCGATGAAGCGAACTGGATGATCACTTGGAACCGTTTTGCGGTTGCTCGTACACGCGCCTAAGATGACTTCTCGGTCGACGCGAACGCCGGCATCGCGGTCAGCTTGCGTGAGCTCTCGGTCACTTAGGATTTGCGGTGTACTATTATCTCGGGCCCGGCAAATGTAACTGCTGCCAATAGCGTTGATTTGATTGAACAACTCAAACTTCGCGTAACCACGATCGGTCACGTAGCAGCGGTCGGGTTGCAGCACCGATGCCAAGACCGACTTCTCGTCATCCTTTCCTTTCGGTTTGGCCGGTGTCGCATCCATGCGTTCGGGGACTCCGCGAAGTATCTCGAAATGCGTGTGCATTCGGTATCCATCAACGGACTTTCCCTTCGTGGTTCCTCCTGCTTTGTTAGGCAACCAGCCCAGCGAAGCCACACGCACGGCAGTCTTGAACACGCTTCCGTCGACGGCGGTTAGTTGGTGTTCGATCGCGTCAAACTTTGAAGGATCGGCTGATGGGACGTCGTGCGCGAGTTGCGCCGCAATTTGCTTCAGCGGTTCGGGGTCAAAGATGCTCACCGACTCCGAGAGTGATCCGAGCGAAGCTCGCCCGACGCCGAACTTCTTTTGGACATCCTTGAGTGTGCTGGCTTGCTGGAGCCCCCTGAGCGACGTCAGGATAGGGTTGAACATCCACATGAGAACAAGTACGCCGTACTGGTCCATGTGCAGGTCGCGGTTGTGGGACTTGTCACGCTGTGTGCCGATTTCGTGCAGCGAATCTAACAGCGGTCGGATCTTTTTAAAAAACTTCAGGCCCTGCAGATCCCGGGCCCTGAAATCGAGCTGAGCTTCGTCGGCCGTGCACTGATCGCTGGGGCGTTTTTCTGGCGTTGGCTTTCGTCGTTTGGGGAGTCGCTTTGGCACTGGCTCATCCGCTGTGTGTCAAACTGGCGGACCATCCGCAATTGGTTCCCCGGTGCGCAAAAGCCGTGCCAGAAACACGCAAAATTCAATGCGCAACTTTCGTGCCGAACAGTATTGTGTCAGGACTCTTTGATAAACTAAGCCGCTAAAAGAGTCCTGACACCTTTGATCCGTCCCTCCATTTGAAGACGCCCGGACTTCGCGGAACCGGTGCAACGCATTGGTATGTCGCAATCATCGCTGAACGATACAGTGGACTCGCAATTTCCGCCCATTGTGAGCATGATCTCCCTCGACCGCGTTTTTTAAGCCGGTAACCGATTCTATAAATGTTTCTGGATCGTAAATAAAGAAAATCAAATCATCGCAATAAGGATCGTTTTTGTAATCACCAATGTCATCATTTAACTCGGCCTTGATTTGCTTACCATGCGTCTTGTTACGAGTGCGTTTCGCCTCGATCACGATGCGCAATAGCGGCGAACGAAAATCTTGAATAGTGTATTGTCGAGTCGGCCCGGAAACGGGCGTTTCCGGTACGAGGTCTGGAATCGCAGGTTTCAACATGAAGTACAACATGTCCTGTACGCCGTCCTCTGAATCCAGAGGCAATACGATTCGGCCACGTCGGTTGTTTGAGTATCCAGCGCAATCTGGGAATTCATCTAGTAAGTCAAAGACGTCTTGGATATGACGCGCTTTTCTGACGTTGGTCAGTGGGGCGACACTTGCACCACAGACCAGATTTATTTTCCGTTGTGCGTCTGCATTACCGATCGCCAGGCGGGTTAGAGATTCAATTGGTCTATTCGTCATCTACCACGCCCAGAACATATTTCCCAAGGTTTTTGAATATCGCCTCGTAAACCTCGGGCGATTGCTCGCCAGGAATCTGCACCTGGATATTGAACGCAACTTGTGCATCCAGCTGACGGCGCACGCGTCGCTTTTTGCGAGGACCTGGTTTTTCGTCGCTGTCATCGTCTTCCTCATGCTCGATGTCAGGCGTTCCATTGAAGTCAGCGATAGCGCAAAGCGCGGTGAACGTTTGCGCCATGTTTTTTACAGACGCTTCGCCTACCGATGTGTGCGATGCAAACCAGGTTTTAAGTGTTTCGCCGTCTTTCGATTGGGCGTCAGGATAGGTTTTGAATAACTCTCTGTAAGCTATCTTTATCAACGCGGCCAATTCGGAAGGCGCCGTATGTTTGTTGCGCAGCTTTTTGTACGCAGCAGACGGGGCGCCGTTGGACTCCAGAACACCGATGAATTTAAGGACGGTGATTATGGCCCTGTCGTTTTTCGACTTGTAGCCAAGACCTTCTAGATGATTGTTTGTGACTTTGTCAGGCACGCCACGACTGGGAATACCGTTGATGAATTCTTGAAGATTGCCAGTGTTTTGCGTTTGCGTGAAAGTGGCCATTAGATTTTCAGTTTGATGTGGATCGCGGTGTGGCTCAGTGTTTCTTATTCTCAGGCAAGCGAAATAACAATGTTGTTCACCTGCACGTTCCGGGGAAATATTGGATTCTCACCTGTTATTGCGGTTCGCGGCTTTACTGGCGGCTATTGTTGACCGCGTGGGGGGCGGTGTCAACATTTGGCGTCCAGAGGCTTTGCTTCGCATGGGGTGCCAGGAGTTAACTGACAAATTGCGATGCATTGACGGTTGTGTGTCGCAATTCAGCGGTTTCACGGTGGTGTTGCTAGAGTTTGCTATTTACTGCGCGCGGTCGCAGGTTTCCTGTACCGCGCGTTGCTGCGTTCGACGTCGCCTAGTTGTTAAACTCGCCCAACGCCGTGTCGATCAACTCACGCCACTCTTCCTGCGATGTCGGCTCATCGTCGGTTAATGCAGCGTCCACCGCATCGACGGGGATCGAATCCGAGTATCGGTTTGCTGTGGGGGCGGGGTACTGCGTTGCTTTGTCGACTCCCAAGAAACTGGACGACGATTCTTGAACGATCAGCTCAGCCTCTTCGATCGCATCCCGCTGGCTGCTGTCGGCAACGGGGGGCGTGATGGTCTCGCCCGTGCTGCTGCGTAGGCAAGGTCGAAGGCGTCAGGACTCTTTGATAAACGGGGCCGTTAAAAAAGTCCCGACGTCTTTGATTCGCCCACGACTTGCACACCACGATCCTGCATTAAATGGGGATCGATCACAAACGCTTGACCTACCGCCACGCCGGCCGCGATTTCCGGCTGACCGACGTGCATGGCCGGATCGTTAAAGAAATCTTGGTGTGACCGCGACCGCGATTGCGTCGCAACCGCGGCAAGAAACGCGCGATCGACTATTCGGGCAAGATCGCGTTGTGATAGATGTCTTGAACGTCATCGCAGTCGTTCAACATGTTCATAAACTTCTCGAACATCGGCACGTCGTCGGGGCTGATGTCGGTATTGGTTTGCGCGACGAAAGTGATTTCGTCGACATCAAACTCCAGCTCCGGGGTCGCTTCGAGCAACGCCTGCTTCGCGTTGTAGAATTCGGTCGATGGAGCAAACACCGTCACCTGGCCGTTTTCGCATTCGACATCGACGACGTCGACGTCCGCACCCAACAAGATCTCGAGCACCTGGTCGGCGCTCTCGCCTGGAAATCGCAGCACGGCCAAGTGATCGAAGGAGTGGGCGACCGAACCGGGAGCGCCCAGCTTGGAGCTCGTCTTCGTAAAGCAATTGCGGACGTCGGTGATCGTGCGGTTGTTGTTATCGGTCAAGCAATCGACGATGACCGCGCAGCCGCCGGGTCCATAACCTTCGTAGCGTGCTAGTGAAAAGTCCTCGCCGCCGCCGCCAGACGCTTTTTCGAGTGCCTTCTCGATCACATGGGCCGGCACTTGCTCGCGTTTCGCTTTGTCGATCAGGCTGCGCAATGAGGGATTCGCCGCCGGATCGGCTCCGCTGTTTTTCGCAAGAACGTACAACTGCTTGCCATATTTGGAATACAGCTTGGACTTTTGTCCCGCTGTTTTGGCCATCGACACTTTGCGAACTTCAAAGCTTCTTCCCATGTGCTTGGATCTCTCTTCACCGATTGCTTGATTGCTTAGCGATAACTTGACAGCTTGCGCGAACGGTCACGCTTTGTCATACGCTTGGTTTCCCAGAGGGCTCGGTGGCGATCGAGCTCCGGCGATGACAAGCGATCCGTCCGCGGAGACGCGGTATCTGTCAACGACCGACAACGCGAAACCTGCCACATCGGTTGGAGTGCCACTGCGGGGATGTCCCGTCCAGCGGCCGCATCCAATGCGGGCCGAGCCAATTTTCGAAGTTCGGTCGTCGATAGAAACCGCGATCGATCTGTGATTCTAACGCAATCCACGGCCGCTGTAATGAGCGCTTCCCGCGTAGAAAGTGCATGTGGAGCCAGCGGCGCCCGAATCTTTGGAACCGAGCGTCCGATAACGCAAGCAGATGGGCCGTCGGCTCCTACGATCGGCGGCCGAACCAAATTCAGACCCGTTGGGCGCCCGCAACACCCTGTTCGACGACAAAGCTGGCTCGGGTCAGGCAATCCGATTCGGGCTTCGAAACGATCGGAACGACACGGAAATCGCTAGTCCATTGCTGCGGTGTGACTTCGCAGCGGACGTACCCACGCTCCGCGTTGTAGAACTTGACGAACGGATTGTCGGCCAGAACGCCATCGGTGTCTTTGCGTTTTTCACCGCCATCACCCCCCGAAGTGATCGACGTTCCGACAAACTCCGTCGCGACCGCTGCCGCTTGTTCGTCGTCGAAGTCGACTTTGATATCGTTCACCCAGTTGGTGTGGATGTCGCCGGTTAGGACGATCGGGTTGGCGATCTGGCGATCCTGAAGGAACTGGATCAGCCGCTTGCGGCCCGCTTCATAACCGGCCCATTGATCCATGCTGTACGCGACCGCATCGCCTGGGACGCGATCGACACGGGCCATCATCACCTGTTGCGCGAGGATGTTCCAACGCGCCGGCGACGCCTCTAATCCGTCGCACAACCATTTCTCCTGGACGTCCCCCAACAGCGTCGCGTTGGGATCGAAGACTCCCTGACAGGCCGGTTTGTTGCGATCGCCGCAGGGTTGATCGGTGCGATACTGACGTGTGTCGAGGACCGAAAACTGAGCCAGTCGGCCGTAGCTGATGTTTCGGTAGATCTGCATCATGGGGCCGTGAGGCAGCGTCGAACGCCGCAGCGGCATGTGTTCGTAATACGCTTTATATGCGTTGGCTCGCCGGTTCAGGAAATCGGAGACTGCGACGTCTGGCTGTTCGGAGATCTCTCCGGCACAGTTGTTGTCGAATTCGTGATCATCCCAAGTGACGATCCACGGAAAGGCCGCGTGCGCCGCTTGCAGATCGGCGTCGCCGCGATAGAGCGCGTAGCGATTGCGATAGTCGTCCAGCGAGACGATCTCAGCGCTGTTGTGCTGCCGCGGCCGTGGCTTCGACATTCCTCCTTCATAGATGTAATCGCCCAGATGGACGACTGCATGAAGGTCTTCGTTGGCCATGTGCCGTAACGCATTGAAGTACCCTGTCTCGTAGTGCTGACATGATGCAAAGGCGAACCGCAATCGGTCGGGCATCACGTCGGCGGCGGGCGTCGTTCGCGTGCGGCCGATCGAACTGATCTCTCCCGCCGCTTCGAATTGGTACCAATAGGTCCGATCGGGCAGCAGGCCCTGCACCTCGACATGCACCGAATGCGCCCAGTCTTTGTCGGCCGTGGCGACTCCCTTGCGGACAATGTTCTTCATCCCGTCGTCGGTTGCCACTTGCCAACGGACGCGGACGTTCTCCGCTGGCATCCCGCCACCGTTCAATGGATCGGGCGCCAGCCGCGTCCACAGCACGAATCCATCGGGGGCTGGATCGCCCGATGCGATTCCCAGCTGAAACGGATCGTTCGACGTGCGAGTGCGACGGTCCGCCGCTTCGGCGATGCAAATGTTCGCCAACGGCCACAGTGCGGCGGCGGAGGCGGCTGTCAAAAGGGAACGGCGATCAAGCGAAACGTGTTGCGGCATCGGAGGTTTTTCGGCGAGGTGGATTGTTGAAGGGGAATGTGAAACGCACTAGTGTAAGCATTGCAGGCGCTCCGATCCCAGCACGCGACGCCAGCCACTGAGCTGCGTTTCGCTGGGCTCAAATTCACTCCACCGAAAAGTTTAGTTCCCGGTACCGCGGAAAAACGAAGCGATTTCTTCGTCGTGGCACTTTCATCTGATGCGCCGGCAAGCAGAGACGGACCGGGCGAACGTCGATGAATTCACATGAACTTCACGCGGGATGGGCCGTTTGTGGCAGTCTTGAACGACGGCAAAACACGTCGTTTCCGCAAGCAATGCCCACACTGGAGTGAGCTCTTCCCCAACGGGAACAGGAGTCATCGCAAACGCTCTCACGCAACTGCAACGCGGGTGGCACCCGACTCTTATCCCTCGCAAGTCGCATCCTCCGGTTTTGATGATTCCACTCAACATGTTTGATGGTCGACCGCGAACACAACGGAGATTGAAAATACATACCTCAAACGGACGGTGTCTGCGGCTTCGCAGCGGAACGTTCAAAATCAGTATTTCCACGCCACGATCCTGCACTTGCTGGGGATCGACCACGAACAGCTGACCTTTCGCCACGCCGGCCGCGACTACCGGCTGACCGATGTGCATGGGAACGTGGTGCGGGATATTTTGCGTTGAGATGCGTCGCATCGTGCGATTGACTGTCGCTGGAATGGACGATGACGTTTCGTCCGGCGTCACGAAGTACTGGATCTGGCCAGCCGAAAGGGGTTGGGCGACAATGGCGGCATGAAGAAGTTAAAACAGGGTGTGACGCCGGGACCCTTTATCGAATCCGTCGTCCTGGACCGGTCGCGGATCTACGACCCGGAGCACTATGCGTTTCAGCTCCCTGCGATGCGCGGGTTTTCATCGCTGGACCTGCATCCGCAAGTGACCTTCCTGGTTGGTGAAAACGGTTCGGGCAAATCGACGATGCTCGAAGCGATGGCGATCGCCAACGGGTTGAACGCCGAAGGGGGGAGCCGCAACATGTTGTTTGCGACGCGCGAGAGTCATTCCGAATTGCATAAGGCCCTTCGCCTGCGACGGTATCACGCGCTGGTCCCCGACGCTTGGTTCTTACGGGCCGAGAGTCTGTTTAACGTGGCGACGGAGATCGAGAACCTGGGCGTTGGCGACAATTACGGAGCGCGGTCGCTACATGAGCAATCGCATGGCGAAGCGTTCATGAGTTTGATCGAGAGCCGATTTGGACAGGGTTTGTATTTCTTGGATGAGCCCGAGGCGGCGCTTTCTCCTCAGCGACAGCTAGAGTTTTTGGTGTTGCTGCATCAATTGGTGGGGCTCGATTCCCAGTTTGTGATCGCGACGCACTCGCCGATTATCATGAGCTATCCGCGGGCGAAGATCTATGAATTTAGCGAACGCGGAATCGAACCGATCGCGTATGAAGAGACCGAACACTATCGGATAACGAAGTCCTTTCTAGATGCCCCGTCGCGAATGTTGCGTCATCTACTGGAGGACAGCGACGAATAACCGGGGGCAGAAGGGTTGTCGCCTAAACCTGCATGCACTCTTCTTCGATCGCAACTTGATCGCGGCCCATCCCCTTGGCACGGTACAGCATTCCATCGGCTCGCGTGTACCAACTTTTTTCGTCGTCGTTTTCTGTCAATTTAGCAAGTCCCATCGAGATCCGGATGGATCCGATAGGGGTCCGTGCGGGCATGATATTCAGTTGTTGCGTGGCGAAATGTTCACGCATCTGATCGGCAAACTCGACCGCCGCGAGGGCGGAACTGGTTTGAAGGATCACGGCGAACTCGTCGCCTCCCAACCGCGCCAGAGAAACGTTGGGATGCCGGCGGGAAATCTCCATGGCGATAAATCGGATCACTTGATCGCCAGCGTCGTGCCCGTAGGAATCGTTGATGTGCTTAAAGTGGTCGACATCCATCAAAATCAGATAAACGCTGCCGCTGCAGTAGCGAAGGCTTTTCAGCGTTTGTCGGACTTGTGCGTCAAAGTACCGGCGATTTCCAATGCCGGTGAGATGGTCGGTCATCATGCCCCGCCGCGACTGGGCTAATTCCGTCTGGAGTTTGGCGATCTGCGACTGAGCCGCGTCCAGCTTTTGGGATGCCTCATGCAGTTGACGTTTCATCGCGGTCGCTCCTGCGTTGATGACTGCGATACAGTCGGCAGAACTTTGCTGGGATGAATCGTCGGCGTTTAACAGTTTGCTGGCGGTGTCGATCGTCCCTTCGAATTCCGTTCCGGCCGCTTGTTGTTGTGTGATCAGGGATTGAAAACGATCCAGTTCGGCGATCAAGGCTTCGCCCACACTGGCGTTCGTTTCGTCGGCAGCGTTCGCGGTCTGAGAGTGGATCGATTCGAGCATCGCCACGCTGACCGATTGGGCTTCGGTGACCGCGGGCGATAGTTTTCTGATCAGTTCCGTGTCGTGTCCTTCGACGTACCGGTACCAGACGCCGTAGACATTGGGGGTTGGTGGCGTCTTAAACTGGCCGATCAACCGTAGCGCATCTTTGGCGATCGCGAACGCGTCGTTTTCGTTATTAGAGCGATTGTCAGTCATTTACCATGGTCGCAAAACGTGGGCTTCGATTCGGTTGCCGACATTGATTCGATTTAAGAGTTGCATACAAGTCGTCCCGGCAGGACAACAATTTAAATAAAATTTTCTGTATGCAACGACTCTTAATCGTGTCGTTCCGACTACGCGGGCGGTGTTTCCAGCCAGCATTCCGTTTGAGGAGACGATTCCACATAAGCATAGGTCACGGTACGTCGCTGCAGAGTGGTGGCCTGCCCCCCCATGTCTCTGAAGTCCGGTATCGGCATCCTGCAGCGGAATTTCCTTCTTCCCGTTCCCTCTGGACGTGCAACCCGTTGGTTCCCGCTTCAATTCGAGGACAACGGATAGGTAGAGAGGTTGCCAAGTGCAAGAACCTGTTGGCGTTGAGGTCAAATTCCAAAGTGTCGCCCTATTGGAAATCGGCCAGTGTGTGAATCCAGCAGCGTTAGCGAAACGCAACTTAAAGCGATGCACTTGCCACAGTAATACGTCGCAGCCTAAGTCGTTTTTCGTTTTACCCGGCGTAAGGAGTGCCAATCGCTCTCGCGAGAAACGAGTTGAACGAAGCGCCGATCGAGCGCGGCTTTCTGTCGCGTGTCCATGTAGGTCGATGCAATCAGCAAAACAGAAGTATTTGCGATCTAACAATTCTTTCGCAATACACCGCCGTTGAGATGCATTTTCGATCCGAGTCTGGCATAATGCGGATCGTAGCGACTAGGCCGATTGGGTGGCCTGGAGTAGCTGGATGGTCGGTCGGGTTGGTTTTGGCAGAGGATCACAACATGAGCTATCGTAAATTTCTTAGTAGGGCATCTCAGTCGACGTCAAACGCACGGTTCAATTCGCGACGACGATTGCGCCATGAACTGTTAGAAGACAGACGCCTTCTGACTGCGGTGCGCAGCTTGCCTGGGTTTGAGGCAGAGATACTGCCATCCAACGATGACGATTCTTCGCAACTGGTGTCGCTGGGATTCGATATCAACTTTTTTGGCAACAGCTACGACGGGCTCTACATCAATAACAATGGCAACGTGACCTTTGAGGACGCGTTAAACGACTGGACTCCAAGCGAATTGGAGGATCTTGAAATACCCATCCTCGCGCCGTTTTGGGCAGACGTCGATACGCGTGCACCGGGTTCTGGGGAAGTCACCTATGGTGCGGATGTTGTCGATGGCCGGCCTGCGTTTGGGGTGAATTGGATCGACGTTGGATATTTCAGCGAAAACGACACACCGCTGAACAGCTTTCAGTTGATCCTCATCGATCGAACGGATCTTGAACCGGGGGCGTTCGACGTTGAGTTCAATTACGACACGATTCAATGGGAAGCGGGCGAGTTCGACGGAGGGATCGATGGTATTGGCGGGATCACGGCCCGCGCCGGTTACAGTAACGGCAGCAAGTTACAAGGTACCTATTATGAGTTCATCGGGTCGGGCCAAAGCGAAGCGTTTCTCGACGATAGTTCGCTGGGGCTCGTCAATAACTCCCTGATGTCGGACGTAGCCGGACGCTACATTTCTCAATTCCGATCGGGTTCAAGTCTCGACTTTTTGGGGCTTGCCGGCCAGTCGATACCGGTCGGAGAGAACGCGTTCTACCTTGGTGAAGGGATGGATCCACGCGGTGAACGCCCCGACTTCTATGACAATGCGAACAGTTTGGATACCGCAAATGTCGAGTTCCTGCGAAACAATGGCGGCCTCGGAATCGATCTGGATGGAGCTGGGGTCGTGGTCGGCGTTTGGGACAGTTTGAATGTTCGTGAAACGCATCGTGAGTTCGCTGGGAGAGTGGACCTGGGAACCGAGTTGAACACGGCGGCAACGGGACTTTCAAGTCACGCAACTCACGTCACAGGCACGATTTTGGCAACGGGGATCGATGCGGCCGCCGCTGGCTACGCACCTGCCGCACGTGGAATCAATTTCGACAGTGCGAGGGACGTTGATGAGCTGGCGGCAAACAGTGCAACCATCGATCTATCGAACCATTCGTATGGGGCGCGTGCAGGATGGAATCTCGATCTGAACGACAGCAATGAAGATCCGCTGAACGCACCGGGAACCGTTGGAGCGGACCTTTGGTTGGGGGTCTACGACCTGAACAATCAAGAGGATCCACGCTTCGGAAAATATACCGATGATTCTCGAGCATTCGATGAACTGTTGCGAAACAATCCGGAACTGTTGACGGTTGTTTCCGCGGGAAACGATCGGCAAAACAATTACAACGACGAATTGGGCACCGGCCAATATGTAACATTTTTTGAAGGCGGTTTCGGCACGTCGACCGATCGTGGGTGGTACCTGGTTCCCGATGCCGGCGCGACCGCGGCTCCGCCTGAAGATGGCGGCGCGGATGGATTCGATACAATTGGTGGAGATCAGAAGACGGCAAAAAATACGCTCACGGTAGGTAATTACAGTGACGTTCTGGCCGACCCTCAACCCCAGCTGCTTCCCGATGGGGATGCGGGAGGGGACGACGGAAGCTTGGGCTTCGAAGGTTCCTCTTCTTTTGGACCGACCGACGATGGACGGATCAAGCCCGATGTCGTCGCCAACGGCATCCGGTTGTACTCCAGCGATTTGGAAAATGACTCCGATTATGGAATTAAATCGGGAACGTCGATGGCAGCGCCGTCGGTTACCGGGCTCAGTGCTTTATTGTTGCAGCATTACCGTGATCTCCATTCGTCCGATCCACGCAGCGCCACGCTGAAGGCGTTGTTGATTCACACGGCGTCGGACGTTGGGAATCCCGGTCCCGACTACAAAGCCGGATGGGGCTTGGTCAATGGAGCCAAAGCGGCGGAGTTTTTGTCGAATGAAGTGACACCGGTCGACGGCCAAACCCACATGCTTGAAGAAGCGGTACTGGCATCGGGGGCGACGATTCAACGGACGGTCGACGTGAAAGCGGGGGGGCCGTTTCGGGCAACCATCGTATGGACCGATGTCGCCGCCGCAGCCGACGCCGCGGGGGTGGACGTGGGGACGCCACGTTTGATCAACGACTTGGACATTCGAGTGATCGGTCCCGATGGCGTATCGATGCCGTGGGTGCTCGATCCCACCGATCCCGATCGGGATGCAACCACGGGAAGGAACTCGCGGGACAACGTGGAACAAGTCTTCATTGCCGATCCAACGCCGGGTACCTATACGATTCAGGTCTCCCATACCGGAGCCCTTCAAGGGGGACCGCAAGCGTTTTCATTGCTTGCAAGTACGAACTTTCCTCGCACGGTCGTCACCGCTGACGACGACGCTCCCCATAGCGCATCGGGCGATGGGCTCGCGGATGAATTCCGCGTGGTGCAAAACGGCGATAATGTGGAGGTCTACGTTAATGGCAACCTCGTCTTCGACGAACCTGAAGCCGCGATGGAGGGTCTGACAATCCGTGGTTCAAGCGACAACGATACGCTGACCGTTGACGTTCGTGGTGGCTTAATACCGCTGGCCAACAACATCCGTTTTGAGGGACAGGCTGGCTTCGACCGATTGAATGTGGTCGATGCGACAGGAACGTTGTTTACAAATGAAGCCATTCATGTCGGTGCGTTACCGGGGGACGGAACGCACACCTTGGACGGACAAATTGTCGAGTTTTTTGGACTCGAACCGGTCGTCACAAATGTCGTTGCTGTGAGCTTCACGATCGGGGCGCAACCAGGGCTCGCCAGCCTGCTGCAGGACGACAATCAGATCAACTACGAAGTAGGGCAGATCCTCGGAGCGACTGCGGGACGTGTGACGATTGATAACTTCGAACCGATTGAATTCGAAAACAAGACGGCCGTCACGATCAATGCGGGGGCCGGGACGGACACGATCAGTCTAAATCATTCGGCGACGCCAACGGGGTTAAACGGGATGACGATCAACGGTGGCGATCCGACGGCGGGCGATACGGTGATTGTCAGCGGCACGCCTGGGAACGATTCGCTGCGTGTCGCGATCACCAGCGACGACGATGCGGTCGTGCAAAGGCAGATCGCCGATCCGGCTCCGTATACGTTGGCGACGGTGGAGCATTTGATTCTCGATGGACGTGGCGGTAACGACGGTATCGACTACACGACGCCAGCGGGAATCGATTTGGTAACCCACACCCCTTCGCCTCAGCAGTCTTCGGGGACTCTGCTGTCTGCTGCCAACCAGAATGGCGAAGCGCGCATGTCGCTGGAGTATCGCAACGTGGCGGCTGCCACGATCGCGGTACGCGATGCCAGCGGCGACCCGACCGACGTCGTGCGGATTGACGGCACCGATAACGATGATCTCATCCAAGTTGCGCTCGACGGACGGGTTACGGTGCGCGAGCGTGGACTCAATAGCTTGCTTCATTCGACGATTCTGCCGGTCGGCGGGAAAGCTTTGGTTTTGCGTGGTTTCGATGGCGACGATCGTTTTGAAGTTGCCGCAGGGCATCCGTTCCTACGTCCCTTTGATGGCGTCGGCGGATTGTTGGTTGAAGACGGAGGTGGAAACGACGAACTGGTCGTCCGTGGCACGGGCACATTGTTGGATATTGACACCGCCAATCGAACAATCACGGAAGACACCTTCGGATCGATCGCGTTTGGCCGCATCGAAACGGTTGATGTCCTGGCCGGTGGCGGACCGTTAACCGTCACTTTGACCAACGACGATGATCGGCTAACGTATCGCCCCAGCGGTGCCGCTGCAGGTACGTTCCAGAACGAAAACGACAACACCACGTTCCACTTCAGCGACGTGACCGGAGCGTTTACTGTCGATGCGTTGGAGAGCGCGGCCGATCAAGTGATCGTCGAAGGGACCAACAGCCACGATCGGTTGTTGGTCGATTCTCCCAACCGTACGGTCACCGTAACCAATGCCGCAGGCGCTGTCTGGAAAACGGTAACGCTTGGCGACGACGTCGAACAAGTCACCGCGTCGGGGCGGTTGGGCAATGACACCTTCTTGGTCGTTCCATCGCCAACGGTCGGCGGCATCCCCAACGGGAATCTGCAAGTTCATGTCGATGGCGGACAACCAGGGGCGAGCGACGCGTTGGTGATCGCGACGGCAGCGGGTGGAACGTTGCCGGCGAGTGACTTTGCCGTCAACGCCGTGGGACAAACGCCCGGTGAGGGACGCGTTCGCGTCTTCCGTAACGCCGTGGCCATGCCTGATATCAGTTATGCCGAGATCGAAGTCGTCTCGCCCAACGTCGTCGTCAATGGTGGCGTGCCCCAATGGTTGGTGCTAGGGCCGGACGCTTCTGAACCGAACGAGTTCCGTACGACGGCGACCTTCTTGGGCAGTGGCGATTCGATCAATGTCGACAATCTGGCGATCTTTCCGAACTTCGGTGAACACATTGGCGTTCCCGCCGACGTCGACTATTTCCAGATCGTTGCCCAGGATACCGGCACGTTGGATGTCACCGCCTATTTCGAAGTCTATAGCGCCGCACTGCTTCCGCAAGGCGGACAGCTCGGCCTGAACGTTCTCGATTCCGGTGGCAACGTGATCGGCGGCGCGGGAGCTTTCGGTAACCCCGATGGGACGGCGAACGCGCGGGTGCGTATTCCTGCGGTTGCGGGGCAAACCTATTTTGTCACCGTCTTTGGCGCCGCGGCAAACGGAGTGGCGGATCCCGCCGTCGTCAACGGATACGAACTAAAGGTCACTAATGAGGCGCCTCCGGTTCCCTACGATCTGGAACTAAACGACATCTTGCAAGTGGGAACCGTTGCTGCGGCTCCGGCCGCCACCACGACCAGCTTTACCGCTGCGATCGCTCCGGCCAACGGCGTGCTTCCCGCAACAACCTTCGATTACGTCGGTAAAACTGTCGAATTCACCAGCGGCCCCAACGTCGGACGTCGGGCCAGCATCACTTCGTTCAACAGCGGAACTGGGTTGTTTGGTGTCGCCCCGGGCTTGATCGCCGCGCCGGCCGCGGGGGATTCGTTTGTCATCGAAACCACCGATACCGGTCGTTCGCAATTTGACAATGTGACCCGCGACAACACACCGATCATCACCTTCCGCTTGGACGACGACAGTCTTCTTCGCGATCTTCCCGGCGATTCGGTCGCCGGCAATCCAGCGGACGAGGTGATCGTGATTCCGTTCAACGGGTCGCAAGCTACGGGATTGGGAGCCGCGGCGGTTGGTAACGCGGGCTTCCGCGTTGCGGTTTTCCTCGAAGGCAGCCCGCAGCAACAGGGGACGGCACCGCAAACACCGATTGGTTACGCGCGGCAATTGCCCGGCACACCCGGCGTTTACGTCTTCGATTTTGGTCGCGATGCGGTACCTGGCGCCGCTGCGTTGGTGTTGTCCGATGGCAGCCACTTCATCAGCGCTAAAGTCGAAATCATCGATCCATCGATCGATGCGTTTGCCAACGACACCGGTTTCGGGGCCCGCAGCGCATCTCTGGAGATCGTTGTCGACACCGCCGGACCAACGCTCTTCTTTGGCGATCCAGCGATCGTGGGAGACGGCTTGCATCCCGACAGCGATTCGGGAGACTCCGGCCTCCTCGCAACTTTCAACGATGGCATCACCAACGACTTAACGCCGACGTTTTGGGGACACGCGGAAGCCAATGCGATTGTCAAAGCGTATGTCGACGTCGATGGCAGCGGCACACTGACCGCCGCGGATGTTTTGATCGGGCAGACCGTTGCCAGTCCGTTGGACGGCACGAATCAGGAACCGTTTGGTCGCTGGGAATTGACGTCGACCGTCAACATGAACGATACGCAGCGTCTGGCCGCCCTGCCGGTCGATGGTCTGCGAACGATCTTGATCACTGCCGAAGATTCCGCCGGAAATCAGAATCCCGGCGGCGCGGTGGTGCAAACGCTGGATATCTTTATCGATACGAACGGCCCTCAGGTGACCAACGTCTACATCACCAGTTCGCCCGCCCACAATCTGTTTACGCTGAAGCCAAACGATGTTATTCAAGGGCCGACGCCAGCGGTCGATGGATTGACGATCGACCTGCAAGATTTTCCAGCGCGCACCGCAGCCTTCTTGTACGCCGCGGTGTCGAATGTCCCGCCGCTGGCACCGATCGTGTTGCGTGGCGATCACTCGGGAATCATCCCGATCACGCATATCGCCTATACGTCGGATCCGTTGAGCGCTGGAAGCATCGCCACCGGCTCGATTCGTTTGACCTTCGCCGAGCCATTGCCCGACGATCGCTATACGTTGACCTTGCAGGACAACATCATCGATCCGGCGGGGAACGCATTGGATGGCGAAAGCAACGCAGCCGAACCGGTGGGCACGCCTTTCTTCCCGACGGGTGATGCGATTCCCGGCGGTGACTTTGTCGCACGCTTTACTGTCGATAGCCGGCCCGAAGTCGCCACGTGGTCGCAAGGCTTGGTCTACGCCGACATCAATGGCAACTTCGTCTGGGATCCCGAGGGGCAGGACAACGACGCCACCAACCGCGACTTTGTCTACAACTTTGGTAACATCACCGACGCCTACTTCGTTGGCAATTTTGCGGGTGTTGGGGCGGCGACGGCCAGCGGGTTCGATAAGGTCGGATCGTACGGAGCCTTCAACGGCGTCTACCAGTTCTTTCTGGATACCGACGATGATGGCGTGCAAGACTTTGTCAGCAACATGCCGGCTGCGTACCAAGTCAACGGAATCCCGATCGCCGGCGAATTTAACGCGGCCCATCCGGGCGACGAGATCGGTCTGTTTGATGGACAGAATTGGTACCTCGACGTCAATGGTAACAACACCATCGACGTGGGCGAGCGTTTTGCAACGACGCTGCGTGGGCTTCCCGTTGTCGGCGACTTCAACGGCGACGGCGCCGACGATTTGGCCACCTACAACAACGATACGGGCGTCTTCCGGTTCGACCTGAATCGCGATCACACCACGATCAACGACACATTGACCTATGGCTTCAGTGGTTTTAACGAGCGACCGGTGGCGGGCGATTTTAATCTCGACGGTGTCGATGACATTGCGATGTGGGTGCCCGGACGCGAAGGGCAATTGCCCAAGGAAGCGGGTGAGTTCCACTTCTTGATCTCCGACAACGTTCCCGCCGTGCCGCTGGTAACAACGCTCCCAAGCAACGTCTTCGATCCCTTCAGTCCCGCGCCTCTGGGGAACGATCGGATCGCGCAGTTTGGCGACGATTTCGCTCTGCCGCTGCTGGGCAACTTCGATCCGCCCGTCTCGGTCGACAGTGGCGGCCCGACCGTGCTGGGATCTTTGACCAACGCGTCGAATCCTTACGACACCAATGCCGATGGATTCGTGACGCCGTTGGACGTGCTGCATGTACTCAACGCAATCAATCGAGGGACGACCAGCCAGGTCAGCCAGCCGCTTCGGGCGCTCGCTTCTTTCGGCGGCTACTACTTGGATGTCTCCCAAGACGGCCAAGTCACACCGTTGGATGCGCTGCAGATCATCAATGCCTTGGCGAATTTAAATCGCCCGGCAGCGGAAGCCGCGTCCAAGGAGGTTGTGGATTTGGCAAGCTGGTCGGCGACTGTCGATCAAGCCTTCGCCGACGACGAAGAAGAGGAAGACGATTGGTTGGATCTGTTCGTTCTGGAACAGAATTTGGTCAACTAGCCAGGCTCAGTGACACGTAATCCGACTACCGACGCGGAGTACCGGAATGCGGAAGCCCTGAGATTTCACGCCCCAGCGTCCGCGGGAATCCTGCGCACGCTAGGTTCCACTGCGATCTCTTGGTGCGCAAACTTTGGGTCCGGAGAGCCCTTTCGAGAGGTCGATCCTGGCCCACCCGGTAGGTGCTGCAATAGCGCAAACCTATGCGATCAATAAACTTATCGCTTCGCTTTTCTGTTCTGTGGGTGGAAGCTTAGGTGGGATGCGTGGAGTTTGTCGCGATTAATAGCCATAGTGGTGGTAGCAGGTGTAGGTTTCCGATGCAAGTTAGCAGTTAGTTAAGTTGTTTCGAATCAAAGAAAGTTTGTGCATCACGCAGCCGTGAACGACAGACCTTCAAGACCTACAAGGAAGTTCGCGATGGGAAATGGAATCACGGTATCCGGCCTGTTGCTGGTACTCGTCTTTTTAGGGCCGTGGATGGAATCGAGCGCCTACGCTCAGGAGAGGCTTGCTCACGTCTCGGTGATGGATGATCACGATTCACCGATGCAGTGGAACGAGTGGACCCGGGGGAACGATCGGCGATGGTGGCTGTGCCGACACCGGATGTGATGAATCTACAGAGTGCAGTTCGATTCAAGTTGCCGCAAAGAAATGCCCGCCCCCGTGGTGGACCCATCGGACTGGAGTGTTTGGAGAATTCCTGTACCTTCGTCCCGCCGACACCGACATCGTGTATTCGATCGAACAAAACGATACGACGGCCAACGCGTTTCCGACGGGGCCGACCGGGATTGCCGCTGTCGATATGTCCCCGGGCTACCGCGTCGGATTCGCGTTGGCCAGTTCGACGACCAGCAGTCTGGTGGCCAGCTACACGCACTGGGACGGCGATACCCAAGATCGGCTGACTCGTAATCAGGCCAACGTGCTCAATTCACAGATCATCCATCCCAGCACATTCACCACCGGTGGCAACGCTTTGCAATCCACGGCAGCCACGGAGCTCCGCTTTGATTTGATCGATGCGGTTTACCGCCAAACGTTGATTTGTACCGAATCGACCGCCTTTCATTGGTCTGGCGGGTTCCGGTTTGGAAGCATGGAGCAATCTCTGCACGCTCAACAGGAAATTTCGACAGCGACAGGATTGGTGACCGTCGATACCGACATCGACTTCAACGGGTTTGGCCTGTTGTTGGGCTTGGACGCCGAACGTCGCAGCGGCAAGTCGGGCATGCTGTGCTACAGCAAAGGGATGGCATCGTTCCTTGGGGGCGAGTGGACCGGTGACTACCGGCAATCGAATCAATTCAATGGCGGGATGGTGGCCAACCAATACGAAGATTTTCGGATTACCCCCGTCCTTGAAACGGAACTTGGGATTGGTTGGCAGAGTGATTCGGGTTGCTTCCGCGCTACCGTGGGCTATTTGGCATCCTGGTGGTGCAATTCGCTTTCTACACGATCCTATGTCGAGGGTGTTCGCCAAGGAAGCTACTTGGATCTCGATGAATCGATCGCGTTTATCGGTCTCTCGTCGCGAGTCGAAGTTCGATACTAGGGCGCGAACGTCATCGGAATACGCCCCGCATCTAACGAAATCCACGTCACCGCTTGTGAGTCCTTCGCTATCCGCGCTTCAATTGCGAAGTCTCACTGCGGTTTTCGTTAATTTCCGTCGGTCGCGCTTGGGCGGCCGAAGGCATTCTGGTCAATCGACCCGTCAGAGCCGGACAGAAAACAGAGTTCGGTAATACGGCGCCGATCCAGCCAGAACTTTGCTGTCCGCTTCGAAGCCCTAAGGCCGACGCAGCAACTGCCGGAGACATATGCCTCCGTTCCCCAGTAGCCTCCACCCCAATAGGCCAGAGGCCGACACTGACACTGCCGGAGGCGTAAGCCTCAGGTCCCGGTAGGCTTCACGCATAAAAGTCCGGAGGCCGACACATGCTGGCAATTCTTGTGTCGGCCTCTGGCCTGCGGTGCGGAGGCAGCGACATGGCGCTCCCACCAAGCACACAGTTCTTATTGCCGGATATAATGCCGAGTCTCTGAAATGCGGTTCCGGTCCGACCTGAGGTGTACTGTCCGCCTGCAATCCCAATGGCGTCGAAGAATGGCTTCTATCTCAAACAAGATGCGGTAGGCGTTGCTCGCCCCGCGGTCAGAGACGCATTTCGAACACGACCGGAATCGATCCCGTATAGGGACAAAAAAACGCAGCCGGAGCTGCGTTTTCTGTGATTGAAGTTGACGTTCCGTCGATCTTCTAGTGACCCGAGTTGGCTGCAGCTTCTGCAGCCTCATCGATCGGTTCTAAGTCGGTCGTCAGTGCCGGATCGTTAGCATCCCCGACCGATCCCGAGGGAGCGTCGTTGCAACCACACACGGCGAAAAGACTGAGAACCAAAAACCAGCTTGCAATCTTCATTATCAATTCCTACGCTAACATTGAGAGAACAATAAGTAACAAAAACAACCGTTTCGGGAACTTCTACAGCGTCTCGCCATATGCGCGGCTACCAATAGCAATCCAGGTGGCTTGGTCGGTCGTTTCACCAGCAAAGTTCACCGAAGCGTCGGCACGCAGAGTCATACAACCACCGGGATGGGCACTGCTGGCTTCTTTGATCGAGATATCGGTTACCGACGCATCGTT
Source organism: Rosistilla carotiformis (assembly GCF_007753095.1). NCBI lineage: Bacteria > Pseudomonadati > Planctomycetota > Planctomycetia > Pirellulales > Pirellulaceae > Rosistilla > Rosistilla carotiformis. The sequence continues at coordinate 4,159,759 of NZ_CP036348.1, read as the reverse complement.
GTCGCAGCTAGGACCCGCGTTGGGGCCACGCAAGGTGGTGATGTAAGGGCCGCGGAACGCACCCCCCCAAGCCCACCAACGATTCTGTTCGTCGCTTTGACCATCCCAACCGGAGCCCGATTGATACATGCCAACGCAGTTGTCGAAGTAGGTATTGATCTCGGTAATGAAAGCGGGTGTGTTGCGGAACGTCGTACTGGTTCCCGAAACCGATTGCCGCAAAGCATTTCCGACGACGACGCGGTAGCTTTCCTCGATGTTAGGATTTGTCGAATCCCATTGGCCTTGATTGCGACCGACCTTCGCTTCAGCCATCGCCAGTGTGTTGGAAGTTCCATCGGTGATGTCGCGGAACCGACAGAAGAAGGCTTTGTCGAACATGCCCGGCTCGCTCCCGTTTCCAACGTCCCAAGAAGTGCAGGGACCGTGCGAGAAACTGTAGCTCGATGGAGCCATGTCGGACGTGTAGGCAACGTCCGACCCTGGATCGCTAGGGCATTGGAAGGCGTCAATACGGGTTCGGCGAATCACGCTGCTGTGTTCGGCGACCCCTGAAATGTTGACACCAAAGTTGTAGCGGAAATCGATTTGATCGTAGAGTGGTCCTTGTTCAATGAACGGCAAGATGCTCGCCAGCCCACTCCACGAGTTCCAACCTTCGATCGTCCCACTTGCATTGGGCAGGCTCACGCCCGCGCTAGCAGGAAACGATTGGTAGGTGTCGTGATAATTGTGCAGCGCCAAACCCAGCTGCTTCATATTGTTCGAACACGACATCCGACGCGCGGCCTCCCGGGCTGCCTGAACCGCTGGCAACAATAGCCCGACCAAAATTCCGATGATGGCAATCACCACCAACAATTCAACAAGAGTGAAACCCTTTGGGCTTCGTTTGACAAAACGATCCATATCAAATCCTCCGATGCAGAAAAGAAAAGTAGACGCACAGTTCGGAACCGAAATGTGTGTATGAATGTCGAGTCGCGGCTCATCGCACGCGCTCTATGATCAGCCGAATGAGTAAATCAACCTTCACGAGACTATGTGGGGGTGTCAAGTTTTAGAGTAGGGTTAAAGCGTGAATCTGCCCCAGAAAACCCCGAATTGCACAGTCTGGATAACCTTAGACTCCGTGCAGGGGGTGTGTCGGTGGTTATTGTGGTCGGTGCGGGCGATCTTTATTGGTGGGGTGTGTGCTGCGTGCAGAGACGGAACCACCGGTCGCGATGGAACGGGACACGCTACCGTTGATTCACGGTGAACCGGGACACGCGGATTGTTCGATTTTTCCCGATATTTGTCTCGGTTTAAGGCGTCGCAATTCAATGCAGTCCAACGTGGCCGAACAAAATCGCACCTCTCATATTTAACGCCGTCTACGAAAAAACCACGCAGCGTTCGCTGCGTGGTTTCGCGAGTTTGTGGTTGTTAAACCTTTAAACGCCGAGGTGGTAATCGCTCGTGAAAACGTGTTGCGTTACCGAGTGCGGGGGGCCCTACGGCAGCTGACTGACTTCGCCAAAGCTGCGACTGCCTGCGGCGATCCAGGTCGCTTGGTCGGTCGTTTCGCCGACAAATGATACCGAAGCGTCGGCACGTAATGCCATCACGCCGCCGGGGTGGTAGCTGCTGGGTTCCTTGATCGACATGTCGGTGACCGACGCGTCGTTGTCACAACTGGGGCCCGAGTTCGGTCCTTTCAGCGTTGTGATAAACGGACCGCGGAACGCGCCACCCCAGCCCCAGTGGCGTCCTTGTTCATCGCTTTGCGTATCCCAACCGGTGCCAGCGTCGTACATGCCCAAGCAGGTGTCGTAATACGTATTGATCGCAGCGATGTGGGCCGCGGTGTTGTAAAAGACGTTGTTCTTGCCACCGAGAGCGTGGGTCAACGCCGTTCCAACGACCACGCGATAACTTTCGTTGCGGTTGGTCGAACCTGTGTTCCATTGCCCTTGATCCATACCGATCTTGGCTTCCGACATGGCCAGCGTATTGGAAGTCCCGTCGGTGATGTCGCGGAACTTGCAGAAGAAGTCTTTGTCGAAAACGCCTGGTTCACTACCGGCACCAAGATCGCGGGCCGCAGCGGGACCGTGTGAGAAGCAGTAGCTGGTCGGAGCCATGTCCGCGTTGTAAGCAACCGACGAACCGGGGTCGCTGGGGCAAACGAAGGCATCGATGCGCACACGTCGGACGACGCTGCTGTGCTCGGCGACCCCCGCGATATTGGCGTCGAAGTTGTAGCTGAAATCGATTTGGTCATACAGCGGCCCCTGCTCAATGAAAGGCAGGATGCTGGCCAAACCGCTCCACGATGCCCATGATTCGTTCACAATGCTAGGTGATCGCGGCAGGGTGACGCCCGCGTTGGCGGGAAAGCACTGATAGGTGTCGTGGTAGTTATGTAGTGCGAGGCCCAGTTGTTTCATGTTGTTGGAGCATTGCATCCGACGGGCTGCTTCCCGCGCCGCTTGCACGGCGGGCAACAATAGACCGACCAAAATGCCGATGATCGCGATCACGACCAACAATTCAACAAGGGTAAAGCCGACACGGCTTTGACGAACATTTCTCAACATTCAGAGACTCCAGGTAAGGGAACAATGGTTTAAAAAATTTGTAGTGCTGTGGGCGTTCAACGCCCACGGAGATCGATGCGGTGCGCCAATAATCAGCAACACGACCGCACCTGCTTCCATGCGTTTTTCCATGTGGGATGCAAGGGTATATGGGGCAGCAAGCCGTTGGTGACCCTCGAATCACACCAAACTGAAACACCCGGCTGTTTAAAAGAGCCCGATGAAATTAACAATTTTTGGACTTCTTTCTCGGCGGCGCCACGATCGGTCTCGTGACGCATCCCAGCAGAGGCGCGCGCGAGTGACGTGCGTACGTTCTGACGTAACGGACCGCTGTCGACACGTCATGGTCGGAGAGACCGTGAGCGTTCGTTCGGTCATCTAACCTGTTGCGGCCGAACTCCTAACACCTAAGCTCAACTTGGACTCACTGGAATCCAATAGCAAGTATGCAAATAGACACGGTGGCTCTCTGTATTCGCATATCGGAGCCGTTGTTGACGGGGCTCCGTTGGCATACCAATCGACTACTTTTGCTTAGCAGCTTGCTCGGCGGCTCCGTCGACTGGCGGCATCGGCTCGTTAAATTTGGGATCATCGGGGCTCACGGAATTTGGATTGCCACAGCCCAGCAGTGGCGTCGTGAGACATATCAAAACAACGATCCATTGAGCGACTTTCATGTACCTCAGTTCTCCAAGTTCAAAACGGTTTTCAGCGGGTGTGGGTTGCGCGACATGCGCCCTAGAAATTTCCACGCCTACACTAATCCAACACGTCTACCGCGTACCGGTATCGCAAGAATTCAACAAACTTTTGACGACCCGCATTTCGAGTCAGGCGAGGTCAACGAGTGGCAACCCGATGGATTGTCCTTCGTTGATGACGTAGGTTGGGTGCGAAAATCTCTCCGACTTAGGCTAAATAGTCAAGCCTTGAGGGGGCGTTAGTTGGAGATCTGGCCGCAGAATGCGGCGAAAACGTCCTTGTGGGGGGGGGCGTCTAAGGAGAGGTGCCATCTCAGATGGTCTGGAGCCGGTTGGAAATCCAGTGTTCGAGACTGCAGGTGCCTAGGTTGAGTGAAGTTCTGAGAATTCGTCGGCTTGCCGTATATTCGCCCATCCGTCGCTTGCAGCGCCTTGCGGGGCTCTAGCCCTGGTTACCGTTCATTATGTGATCACCCATATGGATGGCGTGGTGAGCCATGGTTTCAGGTAGGCAACATTGCCACAGCTTGGGCGAACTCACAGTTACTTGCGGCTCCCACGCACGATCGATTGCACGGCGAGTATATTCAGTTGGGAGGGGACCATTTCACGTAGGAAGCGACCCGAGTCAGCGATGTTTTAGGGCAAACAATGACGTCTGAGTCATTCAATGCTCGCGCAAAAAAAGCCCCTCGCACGCTGTATGTTGCGAGGGGCTACGCACGATTAATTTGAACTTTGGAGGACAGTTCTTCCTATTCAGACGTCATGGATTTTTCAAGGGTCACGTCGACAGGAGCATCTGGATCGGATGCAGGTTCGGGACCTGGTCCGGACACTTGGGGACCACATCCAACAATCGTTGCTGCAGCCAACAGGCACAATAAACGCAAATGTCTCATCTGGGTTGGTATTCCTATATCTAAATGCTAATGAACGGGCGAGGCAAACCGACAGCGTTCCACGAATGCAGGTCGTTGTGTTTGAAGTTAATTCGCAGTTTCACCGCCGCGAATACTACCTAACGCAATCCAAGTTGCTTGGTCGATCGTTTCAGTTTGGAAACCAACCGAAGCGTCGCAACGCAACGTCAAACAACCACCTGGATGATAACTGCTCGGCTCTTTGAGTGCGGCTTCTGTGTATGAAGTATCGAGGTCACAACCGGGGCCAGCATTAGGACCGATGAAAGTAGTGATTTGTGGTCCATGCCCTGTATCGCCCGAATTCCAATAACGACCGTTTTCGTCATTTGAACCGTTAAATACACCGGAGCCGCCTGCATCATACGCAGCAAGGCAGGTGTCGTTGTAATACGCGTTGATGATGTCGATATAGGGCTGTGTATTTCGGAACACACGCGAGTTGCCCGAAAGCGACTGGGTAAACGAGCCTGGAGCTTGGACTATCACGCCTCGCTCGCGGTTCTGCGCCGTCGTGTCCCACATTCCCTGGTTTCTTCCCAAAACGGCCTCCGCCATGGCCAGAGTATTGGACGTACCATCGGTGATGTCTCGCATCCGGTGCCAATTTTCACCATCGGCAAACCCGCCCTCCTGGCCGTTGGTTACGTCCCAGTGCGCTTGCGGTCCGCGCGAAAAACAGTAGGAGGTAGGAGAATGGGAATCGTGGTAACTGAGCGAAGAACCTGGGTCGCTTGGACAGGTAAACGTGCTGTCAAGACGTGTGTCGCGAACCTGCGCGTTTGTTAGACCACCACTTGTCGTGTCACTACTGCCGTTAGAAAAACGAAAGTCGCAGTTGTCGTAAAGCGCCTGCTGTTCGACAAATGGCAGCAAACCCTCCAACCCACTCCAGCGATCCCAGCTATAGATGGTCCCACCATCTGCGTTAAGAACTTCGTTTGTCCCTGGTGCTGACGGAAATGCCTTGTGGGTGTCGTGGTAATTGTGCAGTGCAACCCCTAGCTGCTTTAGGTTGTTCGAACATTGCATTCGACGAGCCGCCTCACGCGCCGCTTGGACCGCAGGCAGCAGCAGTCCCACTAAAATTCCAATGATGGCAATTACCACCAACAACTCCACGAGGGTGAAGCCGGTACGGCTTCTCGATTCTGATCGCATCTTTTGGATCTCCAGCAGAATGACGGATGAATTAAGTATCGAAATTGGAATAAACGTTTCGATACCAGATGGCACCCCGCCTTGTGGCCTGAGCGACTCGGCGAATGGTGCTGCGTCAATGATCCTGTAATTTCGCTGCGATGTCAACTCTCTTTAGGGGGATCGGACGCCAGACGCGGCGTGATAGAGGGCTCCTAGCTTCCCTAGCGGGTGTGTCAAGTTCGATTCGATTGCCTTTTGAAAACTCAACCGCGCGTTGGGGAAGTCCCCCGTCTCAACCATTAAGAACCCGCGATGGAACTGAGCTTCGAGAAGTGAAATGCGATCGTGATGTCGGTCGGTTGCGAGATGTCCGGAGCTGAAATCCAGTGCTTGATAAATGACCTGTGGCGTAGCGTTTCCCATTGTTCCTGCCACGATAAACATGTCTCGTAGGGGGGACTCGCTCATCTTACCTACGATTTGCATCGCTTCATAAAACTCGCCGTTGAGTAACAGCTCTCGAGCCAAATGCTCGACACGATTCGAGCCATCTCTAGATTCGAGTCCCTCGACGGAAACAGAGACCCTGGCACGCAAACTCTGAAGTGCACTGATCGCCGTTTCAATTTGTTGTCGCTGCGGCGGTTGCAGATCGCTCCGGGCGAACAGCTTTTGGCTGTGCGCCAGGGCGCGGGTTTGGTCGATCAACGAGGGGACGCCGGCGTAGCGGAGCGTTCGGTGGGCGCTTTCCAACAATGCCATCGTCCGGGCGTATTCCGTTTCGGTTTGGTCGTCGTCGGGGAGGACGCGAAGGGCGGCGAACGGAAATCGTAGCGCCGACAACACCAAGGAGACCTTTCGCGATTCGGCGGGGCCGCCGAAGGCGATCGTTCGTTCAAAGTAAACGTCGGGGGCGGGTCGAGGAATTTCCAAAATCGACAATAAGCGGGCCGATTCGCGCAGCGGGACGCTGGAGTCGCGATCGTCCGATTGCGCAAAGATCACCCGTCGGCTGTCGATTCCCAATGTCTTCCATGGGGAATCGAGCGAATGATGGCGGATCGTGCTGAGATCGTTTGCATTGACGACGATCAGCTTGGGGTTCCATTCGTCGAACCACTTGCGAAAACCTCCCCACTGTCCATCGCTGCGGACATAGCGATGCTCCCGCCAATTGCTCCAGTCGTTTACGATCGCGGCGTATTGCGGATAGAAATCGCCGTACGTGTCCCAGCGGTCGCTGACAACCAAAGGAAGAGCCCGACGAGTGTCTTGCAATTTCCAGTGGTTCGCCAGGTCGAGGTTCTGCAAGACAACGGGGCCTGCCAGATTCCATTGCTCGGTGTCGACGTTTCGTGCCGAATTCAGCCCCCCCAGTATCTCGTCGCGTTGCAGGCCGACGTGGACCACCAGGAATGCCAACGCCATGCCGATAGCGGCCCCATTCCAACGGCGGATCTGCTTGACTGAAGCGGTTTGCGGCAAAACAAATCGATCGGACGACGCAGTACAGGCGAACGCGATCGATGCGAGCCAAAAGTATCGCCCCGAACCAATCGCCAGCGCGGTGAAGAGGGCCAGCAGCAGGCCGTCGCTCAAACGCGGCGCGCTCGCCATGAACCAACGACGCCAACCGTCGATGATGAATAGTAAGACGACGACATGGGGCCATCCGAAGTCAGGCGTTTGCCAGATGACCTGCATCGACGGCATCAGAGAATCGAGAGGTCGATTCGCGATCGCTGTCACCGGTCGTATCATTGTCGCCAGCAATCCCGGCTGCAGGGCAACCAGTCCGATCAACAACAAGAGCCAGCCGGCGGTGAGCCCGAAGACCAATCCGACCTGCTGGCGATCGGCAAGCGTCTGACGGCAGATCGACACGATGGTTAGGGCCACGATCGCCAATGGGATCGCCATTTCCAGTGTCGTTGCCAATGCGGCACCGCTGATCAATCCGACGATCGCAAATGTCCGAAGGCTTTTGTCGCGCGACGGTTCATCCTCGGCCAGCACGCGGTCGCGCAATCGTACCGCAGCGTAGGTGAGGCAAGCGGCCAAGAAGCCGCCATGCGGATCGATTTGACAAAGGCCAACGACCATCGCGATCGCGCATACCGCCGCCGTGCATCGCCGCGTTCTTTGGGCCACCGCAGCGATCAGAACGGCGATTGCGGCGATCGCCAACCAGGTTGGCCAAACAAACAGAGGCATGAGCGAAGGGAATCGCGAGAGCCACGGATTCCAAGCCTCCCCGCCCGCCAAGAGGCTGTTGTCCGGGGGAGGAATCAAGGCGACCGGCTCGCCGAGCCGCGTCACGTTTGCTGCCAATAAGATGATCACACTGGCAACCCACCAAGTTGCCAACGCACCGAACCATGGCGGCATCCGCGCAAGAAGATGGTTGCGATCCGGAGACGTCGCGGTGGCGGAGGAGCCGGCCAGAGGCTTGGATCCCTTCGACGGATGGCGGCGATGTCGCGAAGGTTCTTTATTCACTTGGACTCCTCGATATCATCCCGCACGCGGATCCAGTGGTCGGTAAAACGAATGTTCGGATTCATTGGGACCGCTGGCATGTGGCACCGCAAACAATCGTCGCGGTTCCCCGCCCCGCAGGTCGTATGCTGGGGCTGTTTCGGATCGTGGCACTGGACGCACTGCCAAATGCCCTTGGAATCCTGAGCCGAGAGTGATTTGTGGGGATCGTGACAGGTCGTGCACCGCATTTCCGATTCGATGAAGCAGGGAGATTGCAGCAGGCCGACCGGTTGAAAGCGAACAATTTCGATATTGTCGGTTCGGATCTCATCGGGCTCGTATTCATCCGCGTTGCGGTGACACTGACCGCATCGGTGAACCGAGTCGATGCGATCGGTTGCCATCCAATCGTCGATGGTTCCTTCCCCTCCGGCGGCGACATGGGCTTGTTGCGGTCCATGGCAGCGTTGGCAATTAATGCTGGTAACCATCCCGTGGAAATCGATCGAAGAATCCTCGGCTGGCAGATGGCTGCTGTGGCAGGAAAAACAGCTGACCGATTTTGCCCCATCGAAGAAAAGCCCAAACGCTCCGTAATGCGTATCGCCCACGTGTTCGGGTTGCCCGGGAGTGCGGGCGAATCGATCGGTGTGATGAAACCACGTCCAACGAAATTCGACCTCGTCGGTGTTCCCCAACAGATCGTCCATCGTCGAAGTCCACGTATGGGCGTGAGTGCCCGAACCAAAACACCAATCGATGCGAATCCGCCGCGTGATCCCGTCACGCTCGGTGACCGCGTGGACTTCGGAATTGGCATCGACCTCGATTTCAAACGCTTCGTCATTGGGCAACGACTGCTTCATCAAACCGGTCAACGTTTCGATCGACTTGGCGTCCGACGCCGGCCGCAACGTTTGAGCGTGCCCTGTTTCGGGATAGGTATCCGCTTCGACATGGCATTCGCTGCAGGTCGATTCATCCGCCCAGCCGGCCGTCGTCAGCACCGCATCGACGGGAAACGGATCCCGGGATGCCGTCACGCTTGCCGCGATCAACAGCAGCGCCGCGATGACGACGGAAAAACGGACCGCCAGCTTGGTGCGCCGGTCTGCGGGTTCGAGTTTTTCGGTCATGCAATCATCCAGAAGTCGGGGGCCGTTTCACGAATCGTAACATGCCGACGGGCGATCTGGCCATTGCGACGGCGGACGCGTCCCGCGTTAAAAATGCATTCGCGATCTTACCGCCAATCGGCTAGAATCGGCGATCACCCCCTGAGCGGAACGAACGGGGACGCCCGCCTAACCCTCCCTTGCATCCCCTGCTAGGTGACGCATCGTGCCGTCGTGGCGTCGTCTCCCCGATCCGCGGCGTCCTTCCCAACCTGCAACCGCACCCACAGGCAAGCTGCATGAACCGCCTTCGATCGATCGCCCTGAGTCTGCTGATCCTGGCGACGGGTACGTCCGCTTCGGCCAACGACGGACTGGCGCCTGCGGACGTCGAATTCTTTGAAGCGAAGATTCGCCCGGTTTTGGTGGAGCACTGTTATGAATGCCACAACAGCGAATCGACGGCCGAAGCGGAGCTGGCGTTGGATTGGCGAAAACCGCTGCGAACGGGAGGCCAGTCGGGCCCTTCGCTCGCCGAGGCAGCCAGCGATAGTTTTCTGTTGAAGGTGATGCGGCATGAGGTCGAAGGGCTGGAGATGCCCGAAGGGGGCGAGAAGCTCAGCGATGCGATCCTTGCCGATTTCGAGACATGGATCGCAAAAGGAGCCGCCGATCCTCGCGACGCTCCGCCATCGGCCGAAGAATTGGCAAAGTCGACGTCGTGGGAAGCGGTTCGAGACAAGCGAGCCAAGTGGTGGAGCTTTCAGCCGATCGCCGAAGTCACGCCTCCCCAGAGCGACAATGGTTGGTCGGACGCTCCGATCGATCGCTTCACGTACGAAAAGATGCAAGCTGCGGGATTGCAGCCCGCCGACCCAGCCGATCGCGTGACCTTGGTTCGCCGGCTCTATTTCGCCTTGACCGGGCTCCCTCCAACGCCTCAGCAAATTGATGCGTTTGTCGGCGATGCGGGCGACGACGCTTATGAAACCCTTGTCGACGAGTTGTTGCAGTCGCCTCATTTTGGCGAGCGTTGGGCCCGGCATTGGATGGATTGGTTCCGGTATGCCCAGTCGCATGGCAGCGAAGGGGATCCGAGGATTGCGGGGGCGACGCGCTACCGCGACTACCTGATCCGAGCCCTCAACCGAGACGTTCCCTACGATCAATTGGTCCGCGAGCACATCGCCGGAGATCGGTTGTCCGAACCACGGATCGATGAAAGTTTGGGGATCAACGAATCCTTGATCGGCACGGCGCATTGGCGAATGGTCTTTCATGGCTTTGCCCCGACCGACGCCTTGGACGAACGGGTCCGATTCACCGACGATGCGATCGATGTCGTCAGTAAAGCGTTTTTAGGACTGACCGTTTCCTGTGCCCGGTGCCACAACCATAAGTTCGACGCGATCAGCCAAGCCGACTACTACGCCTTTGCGGGAATCGTCGGATCGACGCGTCCAGGGCGGGCGGCGATCGATCTGCCCGGTCGGCTGAATCGGCACCGCGAGACCTTAGCGAAACTGAAACCGAAGATCCGCGATGCGATCGTCGCCGATTGGCAACCGGTCGTCGATGGACTGGCGGAGCGTTTGACCTCGTCGCCGGCGAGCGAATCGGACGCGCAGGATCTTCATGCGGTTCTGCGTCCCTGGGCCGCAACGCAGCGGGCGGTTGATGCCGGTGAAAGTTTTGCCACCGCCTGGCAACGGCAGATCGAAGAATTTGAAACGCTGCAAAGTCAACGCGCTGCTTTTGACGAACCTTCTCATCCATACGATTGGCAACTCGGAGAACCGGACGCCGAAGTGGAATGGTTTGCTTACGGCAACGGGTTGGTGGCCGAGTCCGGTCGGGAATCGCAGCGGCAACCGCGTCGCACGTCGGCGGGCGAGTTCGCTATCTCCGAATCGGGGGCCGCATTGCGCGGAATTTATCCGGCGGGAGTGGTTGCCAATTTGATCAGCAACAAGCACGCGGCGGTGTTGACTTCGGAGGACTTCCGCGTCGCCGACGATCAACGCTTGTGGGTCCAGATCGCAGGGGATGGAGCGTCGTCGGCACGGTTTGTGGTGCAGAACTATCCTCGCAACGGGACCGTCTATCCCGTCACCAACCTATCGGGCGAGAAGGCCTCGCGTTGGCATTGGCAGCAGTACGACTTGAGCTACTGGAGCGGCGACGACCTGCATATCGAACTCGCCACCGCGCGGGACGCTCCATTGTTGGTCAAGGACAACGATCGTTCCTGGTTTGGGATTCGACGCGCCGTGGTCACCGATCCCGGTCAGCAACCGCCGGCCGAGTGGCGCGAACACTTGACACCGTTGTTCGCGTCGGCGTTGGAAAAGCCTCCGGCGTCGTTGGACGCATTGGCCGCAAATTATGCGACGGCGATTGGAGATGCGATTCAGGCGTGGCAAGCGGGAACGATGACCGATCCGCAGGCGTTGTTGCTGGACGCATGTGTTCAACAAAATCTATTGCCCAACGGGTTGGATCAACTGCCGTCGGCGAAGCCTTTGATCGATGAATACCGCCGTTTGGAAGCGGAGATCCCGGTGCCACGCCGCGTGCCGACGCTGGCCGAATGGAAGGGGAGCGATCATCCGCTGTACATTCGCGGCGATCATAAACAGCCCGACCAACCGATCCCGCGGCGTTTCTTGGAAGCGTTTGACGCCGAGCCCTACCCGACCGACCTGAGTGGTCGCGAGCAACTGGCGGAGGACTTGGTCCGCGACGACAATCCGTTGACTGCGCGGGTGATCGTGAACCGAATTTGGCATCACTTGTTTGGACGCGGAATCGTCGCGACGACCGACAATTTTGGCCGGCTTGGCGTTCCGCCGACCCATCCGGAATTGTTGGACTACCTGGCCAACAACTTCCGCGACAACGCCTGGTCGATCAAACAACTGATTCGACAGATTGTGACCAGCGAAACGTGGCGACAGCAATCGACGCCCTCCGCCAAGGTACTCGATGTCGATCCCGATAACTTATGGCTCTCGTATCGAACGACGTCGCGATTGGAAGCCGAAGCGATTCGCGATTCGCTGTTATTGGTTTCAGGACGTTTGCAAACGACGCCGCCCGAGGGAGCGGTTCGAGGTGACAGCGATCGCCGGTCGGTCTATGTCAACGTGATTCGCAACTCCTTGGATCCGTTCTTGAGCAGCTTCGACGCACCGGTTCCATTCAGCTGCAAAGGCCGCCGCGACGTCACCAACGTTCCGGCCCAAGCGTTGATGATGCTGAACAATCCCTTTGTGCTCAGCGCCGCTCAACGGTTGTCGCAAGACATTTTGACCGACGAATCGTTGCACGATCCTGCGCAGCGGGTCGGTGCCATCTGGCGTCGCTGTTTCGGACGATCTCCGAGCGATTCGGAACTGAAGGCAGCAACCGGTTTCCTGCAACAGAGCCAAGCGGCAAATGAAGCGATCCGCCAGCAGATCGCTCAATGGGATCGAGAGATCGCCCAGCAGCGAGAACAAATCGACCAGATCACGCTTCCCGCCCGCGACCGCTTGTTGGCAGCGCTTAAAAGTCCGACGCAAACGGCAACCGCGGTCGACGACTCGCTCCCCACGCCGTTGCGGCAGTGGGAGTTCGGTCGGCTCGAATCCGACGCGAAGGTGAAAGAACAGCTGACCCTTCACGGCACCGCACGCATCCAGGACGGCGCATTGATCGTCGATGGCGGCGGTTGGGCGGCGTCCGCTGCGTTGCCTGAATCGATTGGTGCGAAGTCGCTTGAGGTGGTCGTGCAGTTGGATGATTTGGAGCAACACGGCGGTGCGGCGATCTCGCTTCAGACGACCGATGGCGTGCTCTTCGATGCGATTGTGTTTGCCGAACGCGAGCCGCGACGCTGGATGAGTGGCAGCGACCATGGGCGGCGAACCCAGAACTTGCAAGCGGTTGAAGAGGACCTGGCGGACCAGCAGCCGATCCATCTCGTGATCACCTACGGCAAGGATGGCACGGTCGCTTGTTATCGCAACGGACAGATTTACGGAACGCCTTACAAAACGGGCGTGCAATCGTTCCCCGCCGGGCGAACGCAGGTCATTCTTGGAATGCGACACGGCGTGCGAACCACCGGCGGAAGGATGCTGAAGGGGCGAATCTACGACGCGCGGCTGTACGACGTGGCGCTATCGGAAACGGAGGTGCAGGCGTTGGGATCTCGAGCGGTCAACGTGATCACTCGCGAACAGATCATCGCCGCGTTGGAACCCGCCCAGCGCGAACAACTGTCGGTGTTGGAAACGCAACTGGCAACGTTGCAGCGTCAACGCGACGAGACTGCTCCGGCCCCGGGACTGCAGCAACACTGGATCGACTTTGCCCATTCGCTGCTCAATATGAAGGAGTTCCTCTATGTTCGCTAACTCTTCGCACCACGACGTCGCTTCGCGGAGACGCTGGTTGCAAGCATGCAGCAGCGGATTTGGGATGCTTGCTCTATCGAGTTTGCAGCAGCAAGCAACGGCCGCGTCCAAGGTGCCGTTAGTCAACCCGAAAGCCAAGAGCGTGATCTTGTGCTACATGTCCGGGGGCGTTTCGCACGTCGATTCGTTCGATCCGAAACCGCAACTGGTCAAAGACCATGGCAAATCGATGCCGGTCAAGGTCGAACGAACCCAGTTCAACAACAACGGCAAGATCTTTGGAAGCCCTTTCACGTTCAAGCCTCACGGTGAAAGCGGTCTGGAGATCAGCGAGATCTTTCCCGAGATCGGCAGCTGTGCCGATCATCTCGCGGTCGTCCGTTCGGCCACGACCAATGTGAACGAACACGCCCAAGGGAACTTCGCGATCCACACCGGCTTTCCCTTTTTGGGGCATCCCAGCGCCGGCGCCTGGATCAGTTATGGGTTAGGGGCGGCGAACGAGAACCTTCCCAGCTATGTCGTCTTGCAAAGCGGCGGTGCGGTGCCTCCTCATGGCGGCGTGGGACTGTTCAGCAGCGGTTACCTTCCGGCGCAACATCAAGCTTCGATTCTGCAAGCCGACAAACCGGACGCGGTTCCGAACATCCGCCCCTCGCAATCGCTAACGCTGCAGCGACAGCGGCTCGACTTCGTCCGCCAGATCGATTCGCAGTTCGCCGATATGGCGAGGAATCGCCAGGTCGACGCAGCGATCGAAAATTTTGAAACGGCGTTTCGGATGCAGTCGGCGGTGCCGGAGATCTGTGACATCTCCGACGAAACCGATGCGACGATGAACCTGTACGGAATCGATGATCCCGATCCCGCGAAATCCGCCTATGGCCGACAGGCGTTGCTGGCTAGGAAATTGGTGGAACAGGGCGTCCGTTTTGTCGAACTCTCTTGTCTCACGCGCGGGATCGGAGCCGGCGGCGCAGCGAACCCTTGGGATCAACACGGCGATTTGGAGAAAGGGCATCGCGCGATGGCTGGACAAGTCGACCGCCCGATCGCGGCATTGATTAAAGATCTCGAGGCGCGTGGGCTGTTGGATGAGACGTTGATCGTCTTCACGGGTGAGTTTGGTCGAACGCCATTCTCACAAGGTTCCAACGGTCGCGATCACAATCCCTTCGGATTCAGTTTGTGGTTGGCTGGCGGCGGAATCCGTGGCGGCACGACGTACGGTGCGACCGATGAATTGGGCTACCACGCGGTGGAAAAGCCCTGCACGATCTATGACATCTGGGCGACGGTGCTGCATCAGTTAGGCATCGACCATGAAAAACTGACCTTCCGATCGGGGGGCCGCGACTTCCGACTGACCGATGTTCACGGCAATGTGTTGAACGAGATCATCGCCTGATCGGCAGAAGCCTTTTGACGCTCGGCGCCCCCATCTTTCGTAAGCCGATGCGCCGGCGAAGAGTCCAGGATGCACGTGTCTTGGCTGGGCGATGGAGGTTTGCGTCTGGCAGTCATTGCGCCGGCGGAACGGTGCGGGCGCGTGTTGCTTCGCGGACGCGAGGCTCGTCGTTGTCTTGCCGATGCATCCGGTCTACTATGAATTGCGTTTCTATCTATCGCACAAAAGCTGGGGATGCTGTGCCGGCATCGCACAAATAAAGAACTTACCGGCGGGGGCCTGTCCCTCCAAAGGCACGGCATCGATCACTCCATGCGAACGCCCAACAGAACTTTATAAAACCTATTCATTCATGCCATTGGAACTGCGGAATCAACGAATGACTTCAAAATTAGAACAATTGCTCTTACTGATGCTCTGCTTGCTGTCATGGAGCTTGGCGACAAAGACCGTTTCAGCGGCTGAGGTGTTGGTTCAATCGCCTTCGAAAAACCACTCGATTCGTTTTAACTTGATCGATGGAGTGCCCCACTACAGCGTCTCGTATCAGGACACCGTGATTCTCGCCGACTCGCGTCTGTCGCTGGACATCGATGGGGATCCGCGGGCAAAGCAATTTATGGTCGCAGGGAAACGGTCGGCTTCCCATCGCGGCAACTGGGTTCCTGTCGTTGGTTCCAAAGCATCCTATCCCGATGCTTACGACGAACAAGTCGTTGAGCTACGCGAGGCGTCTGGCATGAAGCGACGGCTGGATCTTACTTTCCG
Organism: Rosistilla carotiformis; assembly: GCF_007753095.1. Lineage (NCBI taxonomy): Bacteria > Pseudomonadati > Planctomycetota > Planctomycetia > Pirellulales > Pirellulaceae > Rosistilla > Rosistilla carotiformis. The sequence continues at coordinate 4,144,232 of NZ_CP036348.1, read as the reverse complement.
TGCGTACGACGAAGGCGTTGCGTTTCGTTACACCCTTCCTGAGCAGGCGGGCTTGGCCGACTTCACGATCAAATCGGAAAACAGCGAGTTCCAATTCACCGATGACCACAACGTCTATTGGGATGATTATCCGCAAGCGAAGTATTCGAAAGTGCGTCTGTCGGAAATGGGGGACCGTGGCATCCGGCCGTTGCTGGTCGAATGTGGTGCTCAATTTGTCGCGATCGCGGAAGCGGGAAGCCTGGAGCATTACGCGCCGATGATGCTGAATCGCTCGGGCGAGAATCGGTTGGTCACCCGATTCCGCCGCGGAACCGTCTCCGGCACGAGCCCTATGTCAACGCCTTGGCGGGTCGTCATGGTTGCCGATACTCCAGGGACCTTGGTGGAGAACCATTACCTGCTGCAAAATCTATCGCCCCCTAGTGTGCTGGGGGACACATCGTGGATCCGACCGGGAAAGGTTTGGCGCAGTAGCCTGACGACTGCGGGAGCCAAAGCGATCATCGACTACGCCGCCGCCAACAACTACCAATACGTGCACTACGACGCCGGTTGGTATGGTCCGGAACGGGATCCCAAATCGAATCCGCTGACCGTGATCGATGGGATCGATATGGCAGAGGTGATTCGTTATGGCGAGGAACATGGGATTGGTCTGATTTGTTATATCAACAAGATCGCGATGTCGGGGTATGACCTCGACAAGACGTTCCAAACCTACAAGGAATGGGGCATCCGGGGCGTCAAGATGGGCTTCGTCGATTGGCAAAGCCAAGCCGATATGGAGTTCCTTTATTCTGCGATTCAGAAAGCGGGCGAAAACCAGCTGGTCGTCGACATCCATGACAACTTCCGCCTTACCGGGATCGAAAGAACCTACCCGCATCTGCTGACGGTCGAAGGGATTCTTGGAAACGAGGAACACGCCGAGAAAGGGAACCCGCCGCAAAATGTCCTGACCACATCGTTCGCCAGGATGATCGCAGGCGCCGGCGATTACACGCCTTGCTACCTGAATGGTCGAGTGGTCAGTCGTTCGTTCCAGTTGGCGTTGGGGGTCGTTTTCTACAGCCCGCTGCAATACCTGCATTGGTACGACCAGGCGAACCAATACGCGGGCAAGTCCTTTCCGGAACTGGAGTTTTGGAAGGAGATGCCAACGACTTGGGACGACTCCAAAGTGCTCCATGGAGCGATTGGTAGCTACATGACCGTCGCAAGAAAGAGCGGCGATCGATGGTTTGTAGGAACCATTGTCAACGAAGCGCGAAGCCTCGACATCCCCCTCGATTTCCTGGGGCCGGGAACTTACACGGCGAAGATCTACGCAGAGGACCCGAAAGACAAAAAGCTTGTCCGCATCGAATCGCGCGAAGTCACCTCCAGTGACACGCTGACGGCAACGATGAGTGCTGGAAGCGGGCAGGCGATTTGGATCTCCGCGAATCCAATTGATTAGGGACTTGTCGCGTGAAGCGTCTCGGACGCATCGGTGTTTGTATTCCTCGTTGGCACTCCTGGAGGCACTGTTTAGGCGCGCGAGCGCCGAGGATGGGGCAAATCGAGGAAGTTGTCGTAACGATGCGTTTCCTGATCCGTTGCGAGGTAGGGGCACACCGTCTCAGGACGTTTGCCGGTCAATTCGCTTCGTTGGGGGAATGGGCCCGTGGATACTGCCGGCATTTGGCCGCAAGGTGAAGTGAGTTGCTCTGCACCGCCTCGAGGAATCACCTGAAACACGCCCACGCCCGATGTGCTCGGAGATCCCTTTGTCACCGTTTGTTGGCTCGGTTGTCGAAGCATAAACATATCCCAGGCCTTTGTGGGGCGTCGACGAGGATCGCAAGTCAACCGGTATCACCATCGCCACGCACTTAGTGAACCGATCGCTTGTTTTTTTCGTAATGTCTCCGAAGCAAACTCTCGTCTTCGGATTCAGGCATCCTCATGCATCAACACACGCACGAATTGACGCTCGGCGTTGCGTTCTTCCTCGGTGCGCTGCACGCACTGGAACCGGGACATGGTAAGACCGCGATGTTGGTCTACCTGTCGGGCGAGCGACGTAGCTATTGGCATCCGTTGGTGATGGGGCTCTCCAGTGGGCTGGCCCATTCGGTCTCCTTGATTGCCATCGCGATGGCCGTCCATTTGACGCATCATTTAGTGACCGGCGATCACCATCATGACAACGAGGCGATGACGGCGACGTTGCAGTGGATCAGTGCCGGTTTGGTTCTCTGCGTAGGAACTTGGATGTTGTGGGGCGCTTACCGCGCCAAACCGGCGAAGAAGTGTGGTTGCCGACATCATCGCGATGAAGATTACGATGCAAAACCACGCTCGGCAAAATCAAGCTACTCGATGAGTGCCCTGCTTGGTGTTGCTTTCGGCTTGCTCCCCTGCCCTTCGGCGCTGGCAGCCTACTTCACTAGCATGTCCACCGGTTCGCCCGTGGCGGCCTATGCCGTGATCGGTCTGTTCGCCGCCGGTATCGCCAGTTCACTCACCTGCGTCGGCATGTTGCTGCAACGATTCGGTGGCAGCTTGATCCGCGAAGAGAGTCGCCTGGCCAAACTGCCCTGGAACTACGTTCGCGCCATCCTGATCTTGGGCGTGGGCGTCTTCTACGCCGCGCGAGTCGCTATGGCGGGCTGAGTTCACGTTCCCTTTCAATCCTTTCTACGCAATGCTCTCGCTGGAACTTCTCGACAGATTCATTCCAGTGAGGAAACCCGGCTACAACCCTGACTGGAAGTTTGGTGGTCGTGCGACTATCGCTCACTTCCTTCTTCCGCACGGTTGCCCGCCGAAATGGGTTGGTCCGCGTTCAAAGAGATCCATGCATCTGGATTGGCAGCGATTGCGATGGTTAGTTCTCGCCACGACGACGCCATTTGTTCCGCCGGCATGAAGGGACGCTTGCCGTTGTTCCATTGGATCAACGTGTTACGGCGGTAATCGATGCCTAGTCGCTTGACGACTTCCAGCTCGTACTGCCGAATCCAATCCAATAGATCGAGCAACAGCATGGCGGTTGGATCGCGTTGTTGGGCGTCCGGAAATTGAAAGTCGGGTAGATCGTTAGTAGACCACGGCGGGCAATCCAAGCGAGACTTTGACGAATACTTCGGCGTGAAACCGTAGCGTTCGATAAACATTCCTCCCCGCAGGTCGTCACCGATGTAGATGCCGAACCCACGGAGCGTGATTCTCGTGCGATCGTTGATTGCCAACGTATAGACGCTGGAACATTCCTTGCGGTGTTCCGGAGGTGTGGTGCGCTCGAATCCGATCTCGAGCAACCAGTTTCCTTCGGGCCGCTTCACGTCTTGTCCCCAACACCAGATCTGTTGACTCAACAAACCGGTTGCCCAAACGCGGTCGATCATGGCGACATCTCATACAGGGGGACCCAATCGGGAATATTTTGCCGGCGCGATGCGTGCTGCTCCGCTGGCGCAGCTGCAATGGCGAACAGCCGACCGACCGCACCGGCACCGATGACAACGAGATCGGATGTGCCCGGTGGTGTTGGCATTATTCGGCTACCTTTGCGGCCGGCTTCGCCTCACAACATCCGCAGAGACATCCGTAGCTTCGGTTCAGCAGGTGAGCGGAGACCAGCAGGATGCCGCCCAGGGGTGTGATCCAAGGGGCGATTCCCGTCAGGAAGTTCGGCGAGACAACCGATGCGGTGACAAAGCTCGGATTGGATGGGTTGTTGCTTTCAGTCTCTGCGGTCGCGTTCACGGTGCAGTGTTCACAGCAGGCAGCCGCGCACGCCGTTGCAGCGACTTCGGTTCCGGCGGGGGACTCGCAAGCCGCACAGCAATCCCCGGCGAATCCGAACGCGGCGAAGGTGATCAGCGAAAGGCCGACGATCGCAATCGCGCCGGGCGTCCAACGACGATGCTTGCGAAAACCGGGCACAAACGCCGCCAGTGCGATCACAAAACAGGCCAACGCCATCCAGCGATGGAAACCTTCATCGGCGAGGAAACTGAGTCCCAAAGCTGGCAGGAACGCAATCACGAAAGGCATCGCGGCGCAGTGGATCGCGCATCCGATCGAGGCGACGATCCCGATCCAATCTCGCCATTCGAAATTGGCTAACGAGCTGTCCGCAAGCCGTGATTCCGATCCGCGCGGGCCGATCGATGTTGTTTGCATTGCATCATCCATGTTTAAACCTCCTCTTCCATCAGTTCTTCACCGGGCTCCAGTTCGATCCCCGGCAACGGGTCTTCAAAATTGGCCCAAAGTTCAGGGCCTTGTGTAAATTCCAGATCGGTCAGCAAGCAGGCGTCCAGAATGTTGGTGATTCGCTGTGGGGCCATCGCGTTTCCGATAAACACCAGTTCTTGATGCCGATCGCCATGTTCGCCGACGAACTTGGAACGAATCTCCGCGACCAACGCTTCGTCATCGGGCCATGCGTCGTCCGGCGCGGCGGCCCACCAGAAACCTGCGGGGTTCATGCGAATCGAGCATCCGGCCTGCGACCAGTCGTAAGCCCAGTCGTGACGCGAAGCGATCCACATCAAACCTTTGCTGCGAAGCACACCGCTGAATAAACCGTCGTCCATGTCCCCATCGAGCGCCTCGGTCAGTCGCTTGGGATGAAACGGTCGCTCGCTGCGGTAGACAAAACTCGAGATACCGTACTCTTCCGTTTCGGTCTCCTCCTGGCCGCGCGGAACGGCCAGCCATTCCGGTTGCGATTCGGCTTCGTCGAGCGAAAACAAGCCGGTCCCCATGATTTCCGCTAGTTCGCATCGGCTTTCGGTCGTGTTCAGGATCTTGGCTTTGGCGTTAAGTTTGCGGAGGATGCGGTTGAGTTGTTCGAGATCGTACGGCGATATCAGATCGGTCTTGTTGACGATAATCACGTTGGCGAATTCGACTTGGTCGACCAGCAGGTCCACGATGTTCCGGGTGTCATCTTCGCTCAGTCCCATCCGCCGGTCGGCCAGATCGTCCCAGGAACCAAAATCCTTCATGAAGTTGCCCGCATCGACAACGGTGACCATCGTGTCGAGTTCGGCGAGCATCGAAAGACTTTCCCCTTCCTCGTCCTCGAAGGTAAACGTCTCGGCGACCGGCAGCGGTTCGCTGATGCCTGTCGATTCGATCAGCAGGTAGTCGAAGCGGCCATCGCAAGCGAGTCGACGGACTTCGACAAGCAGATCTTCGCGAAGCGTGCAGCAGATGCAGCCGTTGGACATCTCGACCAGTTGTTCTTCGGTTCGCGACAGGTTCGCGTCGCCCGATTTGACCAGAGCTGCGTCGATGTTGACTTCGCTCATGTCATTGACGATCACCGCGACTTTAAGGTTGTCGCGGTTGGTCAAAATGTGATTCAACAGCGTCGTCTTGCCAGCCCCGAGAAAGCCGGAAAGTACCGTGACGGGAAGACGTTTGGTGGAAACCGAGGGATTCATTGTTGCGGCCCTGAAAAAAGGTTGGCGAAGCTGGTTTGGGGTGAGGCGTCAGCGATCGCGTTCTCGAGCCCCAAAGGTTGTGACCATGGCTTGCGAAGTTCGACCGGAATCGCGCGTCGTCTTGTCAAGCGTTCGCGGAACATCTGGATGAGTAAAGGTTGGTCGGTGCGGTCAAAGACGATGTGCGTCGCATCGCGCGCCGACAGGGCCCTCGCGTTGACCGTGGCATAGTCGTCTCCGCTGTCCTGGATCAAGACAACGACCCGTGTGCCATGAGGTAGTGGCGGCAGCGATGAAGCCGTCCGCTGATGCGACGCGGCGATCAGCAATGCGGACGGATCATCGCCGCGAAGCTGGGGCCCCAACAGGCAGACGAAAACAGCAGTTAAAATCGAGAGACGAAACACGCGAATTCTCCAAGGATAGAGACCGGGGTAACTACGCCGCAAATGCAATACGGTTGCATGTGCGGTGTGGTTCGGGTGCGGGCGATACTTTCTGACAACTTTCGTTCGTTCAACCGTCTGACGGGATTCCTGTGGCTCGGGACACGTTTCGACTTCCTCTGCGATCCGCCGACCGGGTTCGGCAACACTCGGGCGAGCGTCTCCGCGATGGATCGGATCGATCTTCGTTGGTGGTTTGCGACATGAAAAACGATTCACTGCCATTCAAATGCGAAAAGGATCAATGATCGGCAGCGACAACGTCCAAGTGTGGGCCGGTGCGGATCGCGATGCGACCATCGGCGGCAGCAATCTGCAGACGCACTTAGTGTGCAACTGTGCGGTTGTTGTGGTAAATCATGACGCCATCGCGTCGGTTGTCAACTCCCAGATGCAATCGAATTGCAAACGATATGTTTGGCTCCTTGAATCGCCATCGATTTCGCACGTGCAAAACCGTTGCGAAACCTTAAGGTGGAAGACTCTAAGGAATTTTCATGAGCCAACACGATGAATCGCTTGACTTGGTCAAGCGGTTCGCGATGCGGGGCTGCGAGCCACGCCGGCGCGGATTGCCACTTTGCAACTGCTTCGCCGGTCCTCTCAACCGCTGACCCATTCCGCAGTCGTCGAAGGGATTGCGGACGTAAACGTCGACAAAGCGACAGTCTTTCGCAGCCTCAACGACATGGCCGAGGTGAAGTTGGTGCGTCGAACCCAAGTCGGGGATCACGTGTGGCGATTTGATGCCATCGATCCCAATGACGAACACGACACCGGGCACCCCCATTTTTTGTGCGTCGACTGCGGCACCGTCTCTAGCCTGTCCGACGTCGAGCTGACCGCCCGAAGCCAGCGTGCCAGCGAGGCGGTTGGGGAAGTCACCCAGATTCTGTTGCAGGGGCATTGCAACGACTGCAAGTAGGTGGGAACCCCATTCGCCGTCAGAGCAAACGTATATCGCCCACTCAACGGACGCCCCATCAACTTTCGACATTACCTCGCCCAAGGGCAACGGGCTGAGTAACGATTTCCCACGCGAATTGAATGGTGGTGAACTTGAAGTCACTACTAGGCACGGTTTAACAAACGGATCTGGTCAAACAGAAACGCATTCGGCAACTTCCCGGAGTACCTACCAAAGTGCTCCAAGGAGGAAGAGAAATGCCACGCCATCGTTTCACAGATCGGGAGTTCAAGGCAATCCGTCATCTGCTACCCAAGCAGCAACCCGGTAAGCCGGGGCGACGGTGGAGCAACCATCGCACAATAGTAGATGGGATACTCTGGGTCACGAAGACCGGGGGCCCTGACGAGATCTACCTGAGCAACTGGAGAGATGGCAAACCGTCTACGCGAGATTTCGGCGATGGACCAAGGAGGGACTCTGGGACAGTGTTTATCAAACACTACTAAAGCGACTGGACGCATTGGAGAAAATTGATCGGTCGCTTTGGTGCGTTGACGGCAGCGTCATTCGGGCTCACCACAGCGCTTCGGGAATGAATCCGCAGAGCGAAGTGAACGATGAATTCGTGGCTTTGGGACGTTATCGAGCCGGACACTCGACGAAAATTCATGTGCGAAGCGATGGCGAGGGAACGTTGCTCGGGATCACGGCGACTGGCGGTCAACATCACGAATCGACGGAACTTGAGAATCTCATCGCAAGCCGTGAACTAGGTCGTCATCGCTACGACAGTCGTCCTGAAGTGATCGCAGGAGACAAGGGATACAGCAGTAACGCGATTCGCCAGTTCATCCGCGACCGTCAGATCAAACCGGTCATCGGATCGAAGGCTCACGAATCACGGGGTTGCGAATTTTGATCGCGAAGCTTACCGCCGCTGCAATATCATCGAACGACTGACCGGCTGGCTAAAAGAATCTCGCCCTGTGGCGACGCGATACGATCAACTTGCCTGTTCGTACCTTGCATTCGTTCAACTCGCCGCCATGCGGCGAGTGCTCAAACTGCTTTAATAGACAGTGCCTAGCGGCGAGGCCCTTGGCCAATCGGGGATGCACCGCCGCGCCCCATTCCTCGTCCGCCACCTCGATTGCCTCGTCCACCACTGCCAAAGCGGAAGGAACGCCCACTGACGCCACCGGCAAAGTCGTCTTTCTGAAGCGTGATTTCATACGACTGTTTGATCGCTTTGCAAAACGCGGGTGAGTCGCTGCAGGCGTAGTAGGTTGCCGTGAGTGTAATCGGTTTGGAGGTGTCCGCTCCCTCAATTTCGACCAGGAATTCACGCGGGCCGGTGTCGGTTTCTTGTGATACCCTCGGGGCTTCTCCGCTAGCGGGAGTGATTTTCGCGCCATTGAAATCGGTCAGCTCATACTTCAGAGGATCTGCGAGATTATTCCAATGGGTGTCGTAAAGTGGATCGAGGTGAAACCCGAGATAGATTTGCCCGGTCCCCGATTCGATCACCGAGGGGGCCACCTCGCAACGCAGTTTGGCGTAGAGTGGTTCACTGCTGGGGTGCGCCTTCACGACGACACCGGTGAGCTGTTCTGAAACCTGCACGCGAGGAAGTACCGCATCGGTCCGCTCTCTTTGAATTGTTGGCAGGTTCAAATCCGATGCGAGGGTTGGATTTGCAACCGGACCAACCAGCTTTGACAGTGATTCACGAAGCGTTTTTGAATCGCTCCAAGAGTTGAAATAAACCACCTTGCCTTGTGGATCGAGCACGCATTCCGAATTGGGGAGGTTTCCCATCGCCCAACGCATCTCGTTGTCCATGTTGTCCGCGAGCCAAGGCACGGTTGTCTTCAATTTTTCTTTGGCTTCGGCCACATGCATCAGCCTTTCGTCGAGGGAGAAAGGTTGCACATATCCGTTGTTCTCAGGATGTGCCAATGCACCATAGACGAAATAGAATTTGACGCCTTTGGGTTGATAGTCGCGAGCGACAGCTTCGGTCTCGTGATAGCTTCGCCAAAAGATGGGACAAGTTAAGCAACCGCGTACGAGCACGGTGTAGCTTCCGCTGGTTGCTGATGGAACGATAATCTCCGCTCCATCGTCTGCATACGTCACAGTGTTTGGAAACGGTTGCCCGACTTCGATCAACGGCGCGTGCTGCTGACTTCCTGCTTGACCACCATTCCTTTTTCCCCTGCCTTGCATCCCTCCGCCTCTGCGACCGCCTCGCATTGCTTCGCCCTGGCCTCCGCCAAACGGTCCAGCTTGACCTGCACCCGGGCGATCCGACTGGGCCGAAACCAGAGTTGGCTTGTAGCCGAATCCGAATGTCGCGAGCGCAAGCACAGCGGCAAGAAGATGAGTGGAACTATTTGTCGGCATTGTTCTATCCAATGTTTGATGTGGCAAAGAACTTCACGAAGGAGAGTTACGATTCAACCACGTTAAGCCGTTCGTGTTTCGCATAAAAACTCTCGATTTGAGCACAAACCTTGAAGACCAGTTCTACGGACGATGAGATTCGCTCGATCACGGGAGCCCGATCAAGCTGGAGCGGTACCGCCGTCGTCATTCCGACGCGTCCTGGTAGATGCGTTTGATGTGCCAATGCGTAGTGACGCTAAGACGTACCGTTGGGACGGTGCTTTCAAGACCGATACAAAGCCAGCCTGCTGACCGATGAGGCGTCGTTGTTGGCATGCAGCGGCTACGTGGATTTGAACCCAGTCGGGGCGGTGATGTGCGAAACGGACAGCCCATCAACGGACTGGAAGAGTCGCAGCGTTGCGGCAACCGTCCAAATCATTCGGTTCGTTGTGCAACGACCGCTGACTTCTGACGTTCAGAAATTAGATCCATTGCGTGCTCTTCACCCCATTTCTTCAGCAATTCCAAGATGGGTTGCAGCGACTTGCCATCTTCGGTCAGTTCGTATTCAACTCGCGGCGGCACTTCGGCATAGACGATTCGGTTAACCAAACCGCTGGCTTCGAGTTCGCGAAGCTGCTTGGTCAACATCCGCTGGGTGACGCAACCGATCTTCCGCTTGAGTTCACTGAAACGAAGCCGGCCGTCGAGCAAATAGAAAAGTACGATCCCTTTCCATTTGCCTCCAATCAGTTCCAGCGTCGCTTCAACAGGGCAGGCGGGCAACACGTAACTGGTGTGTCGGGGCTTGTTAGTGGTATCCATTTTGTGCCTACGTGTCCGGAATGTGTGTACTTGTTTGTGAAGTCGTACTCGTATTATTGGCATCGTGATGGCAAAAGGGAAATAGAGGCATTGGTAGTGGACGAGGTTACGAGTCCTTTTTCTGGCCCGGAGCGAAAGGGACTCGTGACCTCGTCCACTACGTCCGGTTGCTGTGAAAAGAGAAGGGACTCGTGACCTCGTCCACTACCTACAACAGGAAAAGTAAAAATGAAAGCGATGCTTATCAACGGCTATGGCGAAAACGCGACGTTCGAAGCGGCGGATGTTGCGAAACCCGAAGTGAAGGCTGGCCACGCGTTGGTCAAGATCGCCGCGTCGAGCGTGAATACGGTCGACACGATGATTCGCAGGATGGGAAAGGATTTGCCTCTATCGCCCGACACGCCCGCGCTGCTTGGGATGGATTTTGCCGGAACGGTGGAGGCCGTCGGCGAAGGGGTGGAAGGTTATTCTGTGGGCGATGAAGTCTATGGATGTGCCGGCGGGTTGGCCGATTTGCCCGGCACGTTAGCGGACTACATCGTGGCCGACAGCAACTTGATTGCTCACAAGGCGAAGAACCTGTCGATGCGAGAAGCCGCGGCATTGCCGTTGGTCGCGATCACCGCTTATGAAGGCTTGAAACGCGCAGGCATCCAACAAGGCCAGAAAGTTCTTGTCCATGGCGGCTCGGGCGGAGTCGGCCATGTCGCGCTGCAACTGGCAAAACATTGGGGCGCCGAAGTCTACTCGACCGGTGGCGGCGAGAAACAACTCGCGCTGATCGAACAACTGGGTGCAACGGGCATCAACTACAAAAGCGAATCGGTGGAACAGTACGTTGCCAAGCATACCGGCGGCGCTGGTTTTGACGTCGTATTCGACTCGGTGGGTGGTGGAAACTTGACGAACTCGTTTGAATCCGCGGCACTCAACGGTCATGTCGCAACAACTGTCTCGATGTGCGAGCTCGATTTAACCCCGGCTCACTTCAAGGGCTTGTCGTTGCACGTCGTGTTCATGCTGATTCCGATGCTGCACAACTTCCGCCGAGAACAACACGCCGAAATCCTCCGCGACTTGACACAGATATGCGAGACGGGAGGCCTCAAGCCTGTTCTGGATGAAGAACAATTTTCGCTCGAACAAGTCGGACAAGCGTATGCCCGTTTAGAGAGTGGGAAAGCGATGGGAAAAGTGGTCGTTGAGGTTTAACCAATGATCCTTTCCCGTGCCAAAGCTTAATCGTCCCACAAGAAACGTGTAACCAAGTCAATGACCGAAAAGGGGGAACCCTGACCGGCATCGACATGCACCAGCGAGGCTGAGTGTTTGCGCAGAGCATTTGCCCCGAGCCAATCGTCCGCGGGAAGGAACGGCCACACGCTGGCCCGTTCATTTTCTTTCACTGATATTCAATCTGCCGTCTTGCCCAGATCTATCGAGATTCCCTATGAAAGTACTCATTGTTCACGCTCACCATGAGCCACAAAGTTTTTCGTCGTCGCTTGCAAAACGCGCTGAGGAGAAACTTCTTTCGCTCGGTCACGAAGTCACCTTCAGCGATCTGTACGCGTTGAAATTTGATCCCGTCTCGGACCGTCGTAACTTCACGACGACCAAGGACTCCGGTTATCTCAAGCAACAGGCCGAAGAAGTTCACGCAACCGAAAACGATGGGTTCGCTCCTGACGTGGAAGCTGAAATGCAAAAGCTCGAAACTGCCGACGCAGTCATCTTCAGCTTTCCACTTTGGTGGTTTGGGATGCCTGCCATCTTGAAAGGTTGGGCCGACCGCGTTTTGGCAGCTGGGCGAATTTACGGAGGTCCCAAGTTGTTCGAAGGCGGCATTGGCGGGGGCATCAAGCGCGGTCTCGTTCTTATGACGACCGGCGGAGGGGAAGCGACGTATGGTGGCTGGGGAGTGAACCCAGCACTCGATCGAATTTTGGCACCTATTCAGCATGGCATTTTTTGGTTCAACGGGTTTCGTCCGCTGGATCCCTTCGTTGCCTGGTCACCCGCTCACATCGGCGATGCGGGCCGCCGAGAGCAATTGCAGGAACTTGATCGAAGGATGGAGTCGCTTTTCGATGAAGCTCTGTTGACGCTCCCGCCCCTTGCGGATTTTCCTGGCTCTAGCGTCGATACGAAAAACCGATTTCAGGTGGTCGTTCGATTCGTCAAACCCTTCGACGAGGAATTTCATCGACTGGTACCCGCCGAACACCAAATGATCGACGTATGGCGACGCGATGGACGGTTGCTCGAGTTTGCTCGTTCGGAAATGGACGATCCGAATCCGCGAGTCTTCATGACGTTGCGTGCAACCGACGCTGCCGAGGTCCAGGACTGGTTCGGACAACTGCCGTTAGCAGACTACCTTGAGGCTGAAGTCACCAAGCTTCACAAGCCGGTATAGCAACACGTTGCAAACGAAGAATATTACATTTGGCACGAAAGACGCGTAAGAATGACGGTGGATTACTGTTCGAGACTTCATCGCGGACCGTCTTGCCCGCCAGCAAAACAGTCACCGGGAGAAAGAGTGAGTACTGACGGCGGAGAGATCGCAAGTCCCGTTTCCTCAAACTCACGAGAGCTTTCCAAATTCTCTGAAATTTCGCCGCGTTTGACCCGAAGCGTCACCAACTCCAGCAATTTCGCCACTCTCTCACTTGAACCGCGGGCTGGCTATAGTCGGGCGCCATTTAACCCTTGCTCCTAAAACCAATCCCTAGCGACCCGAACAAAACGGCGATCGCCCTCAGGATTATGTAGGAGGGAACTCGATAGGGTTAACCATTTTTTGCGTAAACGGCGAACGTATTCGGTACGTACCAACCGCTTCTCGACATTTCGATTCGCTTATAATTCTCTAGCCAACATCGAGTCGTGTGGCAACGCAGCGAACACAAACACGGATCACCAGAAAAACGACAAAATGTTTATCGATAATCCCACCGAAGTCTGGAAGCAACTTCAATCAGATTGGATTGGTATTCGTGACGGAATCGACACCATTCGACAAGAAATCGAAGCGAGCGTTACTCAGTGGCAATATACGGATGACCAATTACTAATCCCTAATCATCCGCTCAACTGGTCCATCGATACGAGTGAATCGGACGGTTATTGGAAGGACCGCAAAACATTGTTTGGTCCCGCACCGAAGCAAGTTTATCGACAAGTAAAACATGGATTCGACCAAGACCATCGAATTGTGATAGCCCAGCGTGAATGGTACAGCTTTCTGGTCATGTACTCGGACACCTTTCATGACATTACAACAGCTCACAAATCAGACGAAGATGCTTACACCGTGAACCCGGAGCGTCCTCGGTTTACGCGGTGTAATTTGGACGAACGCCAGCGAATTATCAGTACCTACAAATATTCGCCTGCCGAGTCTGACCATCTGACAATCGAAATGTTTCAGTGGAACGATGATCGGATCGTAGCCTCATTTCGCCAGTCATTTGAACACAATGGAGAATTGCCAAACTGGGCGAAGGATGATTCCCCGGAAGTGAATGCCGCACGATTCCGGATAGTCACGCCGGAACTTCGCGAATTCATGCCATCCCAAGAGATTTTGACCTATGCCTACGACAAACTTGGGATCCTACAAAGCGTGCAAAGCGAGGCAACGCACAAATCCCGTTCGTCGACGGTTTACACTCGAAATACCAACGACACGATCGAGTCGGTATCGCTGGAGTTACAACCACTACTTGTCAAGCAGATTGCCGCGACGCTTAAGAAGGCAAAGAAAGCACATCCACTTCATCGCGTCGCACTGATCTATTCCGCCGAGCATGCCCATTGCGGCTTACCGACCTCAGTGGCATGTCGGTCGAATTTGGAGTCCGACGCGGACCGATTCGACATCGAAGCATTCCCCGTCGAAGCAGTTTGGCCTCCTGAAAAGCGAACCGGCCAAACACTGCGAACCCTAACAAATCGCCTGCTAATCGCAGTGGACGCTTTGCCCGAGTTCCGGGATGTTGATGCACCACAGCCATTTCGTGAATTGCTTTGGAAGGTGTGCCGCGATCTGCAGTCACAACTTAGTGGCGAAAAATGGATTGATTCTGATTTCGCTATTTATCCACTGGATGACCATGGCGATGTTGATGCAATGGAAGATTTTGAGAAGTCACGAGCATGATTTCACTTGCGTCATGCTCGGTTGAAGCAGCCGTCCTCAAAAATGTCCCGCATTCTTATGGCGTTCTGAAACCGTTTTCAACGACGACTTCGTCGAGCGGGAGTTGGCCAGGCTTTGGCCAGGCTTCTTTGGTGCCTTTGCCGATCGCAACCATTGGTCCCATGACGTGATCATCCGGAAGATTGATGAGCTTGGCGACTTCTTCGATGTCGAAGCCGATCATCGGGCAGGATTGGTAGCCCATGCCTTGGGCGGCCAACATCATGGTTTGCATCGCCAGACCGATCGAGCGTTGGGCTTCGTCACGCTGCAGCCACTCGCGGCCTTCGTGGAATGGCCCCATCCAGTTGACCAACATTTCGGCCACTTCCTTTGGCGCGTTCGCAAAGTAGCGCGACGGCTCTTTCTGCCACGCTTTCATGTCGGCAGTGAACAGGACCAGCAGCGAGGCATCGGTCATCTGGGCTTGGTCGTTGCCAAAGTCTTTACGGATCTTCGCTCGCAGCTCGGGATCACGCAGGATGACGAACCGCCAGTGCTGGATGTTGAAGCTGGTTGGAGCCTGGATGGTAGTTTCAAGCAGTTCTTTTTCCTCGGCAGCCGTCATTTTGTGGTCGGCGTCGAAGTGCTTGATGGCTCGGCGGTTGAAAATGGCGTCTTTGACTTGCATATCGGATGTCTAGATGGTGAGTTGAGATTTTTGGAATCCAGGAAAATGGTTTTGTATCGGACGTTTGCGGCTAGGGCGATTCTAGGAACGTTGACCACTTTCTTCGGATAGCACTCCGGGACTTCATAACCTGGAGGTCAAATAGTACAGAGACACGAGAGGCCTTTGTCCGAGATCTCCCCCGAGACCGCCATCGCCGGACGCCGATAGTACTTTTCCTGAGACAACCGGAGAGAACTTTTGCTGGCCAGCGTCGACGTAAGTCCTTACCAGACTGCGGTAAAGCACGAAAAAAGCCGGCGTCGGTCATGAAGACCAACGTCGGCTTGTTCGTTAACCTGTCGGATTGGTTTCAATCCGACGGGCATTTGGAGTTGCGGGAGCCAGATTCGAACTGACGACCTCGAGGTTATGAGCCTCGCGAGCTACCGGGCTGCTCCATCCCGCACAGGTATCTTCGGCATTCGGCGTGCCAAAGTCAAGGGCTGATGGAAATTTAAATTGGATCGCAACCAAAACTTCATCGTCCATCCTTCGTGCTGCAGTGCGGCGAGCCTGCGGAATCCAAGAATACAAAGGAATTTACTGACTCAAAGTCGAATGCGCGTGCGGCAGCGCGATGTTCGAAAAGCGTTCAGTGGAAGACCGAAATCACGCCGGTCGTTCGCTCTGGGATGGCTTTTGAGGGCACGCATGTCGCGACCGGGGGGCCTGAGAGGGAGATCGTGTTCCGTCGAATGGAGTCTTTTTCCAGTGCGCTGTTGCGGTGTGCCGCCGATCGACCGAGAGCCCCAGAACGTCGGTGCCTGCGAAGCGAGACGACTGGAGCGATGGGGTGCGTCGGTGGCCAGCGTCCTGGCTGAGAATCGGAACGCAGTTGTCGTAGACCGGTCAAAGGTTGACTTTATTCGAAAAATCCGTTCCGTTGTGGATTGAATGTTTTCTCTTGCATTCGCCGTGGATGCTATCTTGCGTAGAATGTAGGAGTTCCCGCTTCGTGTGTGCGCTCGATTCGGTCTGTGGGCGACCGGACCGTGGAGGCTTCCGTCGCGGTCCGTTATTTGCGGCGATCGATGTCGGAATCACTCATCTTCGTATGGTCTATTGAGGTTTTTTTGTGGCTCAGTCCAGCGCATCAAGCGATCCACCGCCGTCTGCGACGCCACCGCCTCCGCCACCGTTACCCAAACCGGTTCCGGTTCGGCAGTCTCCCCCCGTTCGACAGCCCGCTCCGATTGCAGCTCCCGCGTCGGTGGATGCTGTCGGCGGAGCCCGCTGGCGTGGTCAGAACGTGGATGGAAATCCCGTTCCTCCGTCCCCAAATGAAAAAGCCCGCGCCGCAGTGACCGCGTCGAAGCTGCCCGAGGGAAACGCCGAGGAGGAAGCGAAGGATTTCCTGGAGGTGGAAAAATCGGCACCCGCGTGGTTGATCAGCCTGGTCGTGCATTTGGTGGTGTTGCTGCTGCTCGCCCTGTTGACGCTGCCTGGTTCCGCGGGCGTTGGCCGGTTGTTGATCGAATTGGGAGTCTCTGAAGAACAGGAAGAGGTCGACCTGGCTGTGTTTGACCTCGATAGCAACGATGCACCGGAGACGCTCGAAGCGACCGAGATGACGGAATTGGCGGAGGTCCAGGTCGATAACTCGTTTGAACCGATGGAGTTGACCGAACTTGCGGCGCCGGTGGAGATTGGATCGTTCCAAGCCGAGTTGGCTGCCGGGGCGGCCTTGTCGGGACGTACGGGGGCGATGAAGCAAGCGTTGTTAGCGACGCATGGTGGCACCCAAGGAACCCAGGATGCCGTCAAGCTGGGGCTGGAATGGTTGAAACGGAATCAACAACGTGGTGGCTTCTGGAGCCTATCGGGACGCTACAGCGACGGCTCGAGCACCGAGAACAAACCGGCCGCGACCGCGATGGCGTTGTTGGCGCTTCAGGGCGATGGCAACACGCACCTGACGGGCGAATACAAGGAACAGGTCTCCGCCGGGATCAAGTGGCTTGTGGGGCATCAAGATCGCGAGGGAAGCTTTGTCACCAAGTCGCAGGTTCCCAGCCATCAAGCTTTGTACGCACAAGGTCAATGCACGATCGCGATTTGCGAACTGTACGCGATGACCAAGGATTCGTGGCTTCGCGAACCGGCCCAACGCGCCGTTAATTACGCCGTGGAAATCCAATCCAAGGAAGGCGGGTGGCGGTACTATCCTCGCCGCGAATCGGATACGTCGGTGACCGGATGGTTTTTGATGGGGCTGAAGAGCGCCCAGATGGCCGACCTCGAAGTTCCCGGTTCCACCTTTGCCAACATTGGCTATTACTTGGACACCGTGTCGCATTACGACGGTGCGGCCTATTCCTATCAACCGAACACCGCACCGGGCCAAGCGATGACGGCCGAAGGGTTGTTGTGCCGACAGTATTTGGGCTGGAAATCGGATCACCCTGCACTCATCGAAGCGGTATTGACGATCGACGCCAAGTACCCGTTTGTGCTTGAAGAAAAGAACTTCTACTACTGGTACTACGCTACGCAAGTGTTGCACCATTTCGGCGGGCAACCGTGGCGGAATTGGAACGGCGTGATGCGTGAGGCGCTGCCCAAAGCCCAAGTGAAATCGGGACGCGAAGCGGGCAGCTGGGCTCCGCAAGGTTCGCGATGGGGTAGCACCGGAGGTCGGCTTTACACGACCTGTCTGTCGTTATTTTGTTTGGAAGTCTATTACCGGCATATGCCGTTGTACGGCCATCAAAATTGACGCGACGTAAAAAGATGTGACAGCGCATGAAAAAGCGGCCGGATGCATTTGCATCAAGCCGCTTTTTTATTGTTCCAACGACCGGCGTCGCTGGGCTTTGAACCGTCAGTCTCCCGCAAACGTTCCTTTTAGTAAGTGAACGTCAATCCCAAGTCGAGACCGTGCATGAAGAAGCTGTCGGTGTCGAATTCAAAAGTGGGCGTATTGGTTCGCGTCGGGGCGTTGATTCCGGCTTCGGTGCGAGTGCTGTCGATGCGGTTGTCGATGTGGTTGCCTGCCAAAGCGACGTCGGACCACATCATCAGGCTGTAGCCAACATTCACGGTCGCACATTTGCAAACTCGGTAGCCCAGTTTGACGTTTGCTTCGGGAGCAAAGGTGAAGCTGTCGCGTTCGTAAACGCCTTCGTTACCCTGAACCAGCAAGCCGCGGTCGCCAGCGACCAGAGTTGCACCGCCGACAGTTTCGTATCGCGAGCTGCCATCGATCCGAACACGTTGGTTCATATTGCCCAAGTGTACTTTGGTCAGCGAGCTGAACATGAAGCGTCCCTTGACGACTTGGGTCTCGAAACCAATCTGTCCACCGTGGAAGGTGTTTTCCGCTTCGAATGCATCGCTGAAGTCATAGATGTTGGCCGGGGACAGGTTGCCCGCGACGGTATTGTTCACGGTCGAACGTCCCGATAGATGAATCGAATCGTCCAACGAATGGAAGGTGTAACCACCGATCAGGTCGACGCGGAAGTCGGCGGTGCGTGCCATCAGGGCACGTCCGTAAACTTCGCTGCCGATGAAGTCCAATTCACTGGTCGCCGTTACATTGCCG
The DNA here is from genome assembly GCF_007753095.1 of Rosistilla carotiformis. Taxonomy (NCBI): domain Bacteria; kingdom Pseudomonadati; phylum Planctomycetota; class Planctomycetia; order Pirellulales; family Pirellulaceae; genus Rosistilla; species Rosistilla carotiformis. The sequence goes on along the minus strand of NZ_CP036348.1, from coordinate 4,125,786 downwards.
GTAACAACCTGACCGCCACCAAGGTCCAATCCGATCGGCAACAATCCAAACGTGCCGATAGCGATACCCAGAGGGTCTCCACCCAACGGTGGAAGGGCAGCGGTGTCGAAGAAGGGTACGCCGTACGAGGGTCCACTTCCGTTGGAGTTGACGCTGACCGTGTTGGCACCATTCCAAAGGCCATAGATTCGGCCGCCGATTCCGTAGGTGTGATCGTCGTCCAAGTAGCTACCGAAATCGATTCGGTTGCCGACCATCATGTCCGACTGGATCCCGTCTTGGCCACCAAACAGGACGCTGGTTCCGGAGTTGTTGAAGTCAGGTACAACGGGGCGGACACCAAAGTTCTCATTGCTGCTGATCAACGCCGGGCTGTCGCGGTCTTCGGCCCACCACAACAAAGCTTCCACACGGCCCCAGGTTCGGCCCCTCGATTGCCCACCGAACAATCCGGTCAAGCATCCGCTTTTGCCGCCGATGCTGTCGCAACCGTCGTCGTATAATTCATCACAGGCGGTGTCGCATCCGGTGTAATAGCTTTGCGGCACGCTGCTGGCCATCGGTCGTGGTGCGTTGGTCGCTTGCGGTACTGGCGGCGTGTGTGTGTGTTGTGTTTCGGAAAGGTCGCCCACATGGGCTGTATAACCAACAGAGTTCTTGTAACCTTGAGCCTGGCCGGGTTCCCCCGCCCATGCTGAGACTGTTCCGGCGAGAACAGCGGCAACGGTCAGCCAGATGTTTGTACGTTTCATTTTCTTTCGGCTCGCATTTGCGGGATATTTGCCACGACTGGTACCATTGAATCGACAAGCACAAACAGAAATTCCAGATCAATCCGAACGCGAAGAATAGACAACCCAAACAACCCATATTACACGTCGCGTTTGACGCACCTTACCCAGACCACCGCCAGTAACCGGGTTATGATGGCGATTGATATCAGCTAGCTCATGGAAAACGGTATGTCTACCAGCGAAACAGCCCCCGACGATTTGGAAAATGCCAATGATTCGGAACCAACGCCAGTCGCCCAAGATCCGCAAGCGCCCGAGTCGCGCGCCGACAAGGATGTGCCTTTAAAGAGTTGGTTGGGGATGGGGGCATCGACTCGCATCCGCCGTTGGCAGCACAGTTTGCAAAAGATCGCGGAATGGGAACCGCAGCTGATTGACGAATCCAATGAAGCGATCCGCAAGCGCAGTTTGGCGTTGCGGTACCGCGCTAAATCGGGCGAATCGCTCGCATCGCTGATGCCCGAAGCGTATGCGTTGGTGCGTGAAGCCGGGCGTCGAACGCTGGGCATGCGACACTACCAGGTGCAGATGATCGGTGGGATCGCGTTGCACGAAGGCTGTATCTCGGAGATGCAGACGGGCGAAGGAAAGACGTTGACGGCGACACTGCCGCTATACCTGCACTCCTTGCTCGGCAAAGGGTCCCATTTGGCGACCGTCAACGATTACTTGGCCAAACGCGATGCGGAGTGGATGACGCCGTTGTTTCGCACTCTGGGCGTCAGTGTCGGGATCGTGCAAACCGAATGCGATCAAGGTCAGCGTCGGGAGGCCTACGGCAGCGACATCACTTATGGAACGGCCAAAGAGTTCGGTTTTGACTTTCTACGCGACCGCTTGCTGTTGCGAGCTCAAAACCGAGTCCAATCCGACTTCCTCGGCGACGGCGAATCGAATTTCAGCGGCGGTGGTGGCGACAAGCCGGTGATGCGAGGGGTGCATTTCTGTTTGGTCGATGAAGCCGACAGTATTTTGATCGATGAAGCGCGGACTCCTTTGATCATTGGATCGATCGAAGATCAAGTTCGCGAACAGATCGTCCAGGCTTACCAATGGGCGGCACGTCACGCGCCGGAATTTGTCGAGGGGGAACACTACGATATCCATCCCGATTCCAAACAATACGAACTCACCGGTCGTGGCCGTCAGACGGTCCGTTCGCTCCCTCGCCCCGATCTCATCCGCACGGTCGGATTGGTCGATCTTTACGAATTCATGGAACGGGGCGTGAAGGTGCATCAGGAGTTCTTCTTAGACCGGCACTACGTGGTCCGTGATGATGAAATTGTGATCGTCGATGAATTCACCGGACGCTTGGCCGAAGGGCGAAAATGGCGTGACGGCATCCATCAGGCGATCGAGGCCAAAGAGGGGATCGAGATCTCGGTTCCGACCGGTCAAGCGGCGCGGATCACGATCCAAGATCTGTTCCTTCGATACAAATACCTTGCCGGTATGACCGGTACTGCGGCGACGTCGGCCCCAGAGTTGAAGAAGATCTACCGAACTCCGGTCGTCCGCGTGCCGACCAATCGCCCCCCCCAACGGGTTCCGTTGAAAGATCGCGTGTTTGGCGACATGCATTCGAAATTTGTGGCGATCGTCGATGAAGTGGTGGAGATGAACCAATTGGGACGCCCGGTGTTGATCGGCACCCGTTCGATCGACAAATCGGAGTTGTTGTCGCAAATGCTGGACGACAAAGGGATCAAGCACGAAGTCCTCAATGCGAACAAGGTGGCGGAGGAAGCGGCGATCGTTGAACAAGCGGGAAAACGCGGCCGCGTGACGGTGGCCACGAATATGGCTGGCCGTGGTACCGATATCAAAGTTCCCAAAGATGTGGAAGCCGAAGGGGGGATCCATGTGATCTGCACCGAACTGCACGATTCGGCTCGCGTCGATCGCCAGTTAATCGGGCGCTGCGGTCGGCAAGGGGACCAGGGTTCGTACCGCCAGTATCTCTCATTGGATGATGACATCTTGAAGAACGGTTACGGGCCGGTCAAAGCGGCGCGATGGAAGCAGATCGGTGCCGACAGCGGTGGCAGCGTGCAGAGCTATGCCGGGCTATTTCGTAAGGCACAATTGAAGGTCGAGAAGAAACACTTCCGCGACCGGATGGTGCTGCTGCATCACGAACGGGAACGCAAAAAGATGCAGCGTGAAATCGGCCAGGATCCCTATCTGGACACGCCGGATTGATCCCATTTGGGAAACGTCCGAGCGCGTTTGTCAAATCCCCGTTGCCTAAGATCGACGTGCCGCAGGCAACTCGGCCGTAGGGCAATGCGGCTGCAGCTTGGGTGCGAATTTCGCTGCGAGGCTCCTTTCCAATCCGCGCTGCCTGCCAATTCGATAAATTCGTCGGCGGGACGGCTCTGGTTATGGATTCTCCCTTGCATGTCAGGTTACAATCGGGATCCGTATCTGGGCAGTTTGCGGCCCTTGAATAGCCTGGAATGGCTGTTTCCCATCCACCAAACGCCCGCCGGATTTGTACCACGCCCCGTGCGGAAGCCCTCCTTCCCCTTCACTCACACCCCTAGAAGACTTCAGATATGCGAACCCTTAGCCTGCTTTGTCTATTTGCTGTGACTTGGCTTCCGATTGCGGTAGCTCGTGCCGAGGACGACGGTTTCATCTCCATCTTCGATGGCAAGACGCTCGACAACTGGGACGGAAATCCTGCCTTTTGGAGCGTCGAAGATGGAATGATCACCGGTCAAACGACCGCGGAGAATCCGACCAAAGGGAACACGTTTCTGATCTGGCGCGGCGGGGAAGTTGGCGATTTCGAACTGCAACTGGAATACAAGCTGATCGGCGGCAATTCGGGGATCCAGTACCGCAGTTTTGAAGTCGATCCCGAGAAGCAAAAGTGGGTTGTCGGCGGCTACCAAGGGGACTTCGAATCGGGGGACACCTATTCGGGAATCCTGTATGGCGAAAAGTTTCGTGGCATCCTGGCCAATCGCGGACAGAAGACCGAATTGGTTCGCAACGACGGCAAGTTCAAGGTGAACGTTGTCGGTTCGGTCGGCGATTCAAAGACGATCCAATCGAAGATCAAGAAGGAAGACTGGAACACCTACACGATCACCGCCAAGGGGTTTGAGTTCACGCACAAGATCAACGGCGTCCCCACGGCCGAGTGCACCGACAACGACACCAAGGAACGTCGCGCCAGCGGTATCCTGGCGTTACAGCTGCACGCGGGCCCGCCGATGAAGGTCCAGTTCCGCAACATCCGCGTGAAGCATCTCAAGTCGGCGGGCAGCGACGACGTGAGCCACAGCGACGCGAGCGAAAAAAAAAAGATAGTATTCATCGCGGGTAAGCCCAGCCACGGCTATGGTTCGCACGAACACTATGCCGGCTGTCGCTTGTTGGCCAACGCGCTGACCGAAGCGATGCCCGGATACTCCGCCGAAGTGATCCAAAACGGATGGCCCGAAGCGGGAGCCGAAACGCTTCAAGATGCCGACACGATCGTCGTCTATTGCGACGGTGGCGGTCGGCATCTGCTGAATCCTCACATCGACGAACTGGCACCGCTGATGAAAGCCGGTGCCGGTTTGGTCTGCATCCACTACGGCGTCGAAACGTTGGCCGGCAAGCCAGGCGATGCTTTCTTGGATTGGATCGGCGGCTATTTCGAAGCCAATTGGTCGGTCAACCCGCACTGGGTTGCCAAATACGAAACCTTCCCCGATCATCCGATCAGCCGCGGCGTGGAGCCGTTTGAAATCAACGACGAGTGGTACTTCCACATGCGGTTTCGCGACGGCATGGATGGCGTAACGCCGATCCTCTCCGCACATCCTCCAGCCGATACGATGCGCCGTCCCGACGGTCCGCACAGCGGCAACCCGACGGTTCGCAAAGCGGTCGCCAACGGCGAGATTCAACACATGGCTTGGGCGGCCGAACGCGATGGCGGCGGCCGCGGCTTTGGCTTCACCGGCGGCCACTTCCACTGGAACTGGGCCGATCCAAATTTCCGCAAAGTGATGCTCAACGCGATCGTCTGGACTGCGCACGGCGAGGTTCCCGCAGCGGGCGTTTCGACCGACGACCCGACTCAAGAACAGCTGGAAGCCAATCAGGACGAGCCCAATCCGTCGATTGCCAAAAAGGAAAAGAAGGGGAAGAAGATCATGCGAACGGTCGTCGACCGCGAGGTGGCGACCAAGCCGAAGTCCGACGCAAAGCGTCTCTTCCTCAGTGATCCGGTGAGCAAGGAAACGCCGGGGATTTCGGTCGCGATCGATGTGCCGCTGGGAGATGCAAAGCAGCTCTTCTTGGCGGTCACCGACGGAGGCAATGGCTACAGTTGCGATTGGGCCGATTGGGCGGAGCCGCGTTTGGTGGGCCCCGCCGGGGAAATGAAGCTGACCGATCTGAAGTGGAAGCACGCTTCGTCGGGCTTTGGCCAGGTTCGCGTCGGTAAAAACGCTGGCGGTGGACCGCTGCGAATCGATGGCAAAGCGGTTCCCTACGGAATCGGCACCCACGCGCCGTCGGTGATCGGTTTTGATCTACCCCTGGGCTACGACCGGTTTGTCGCTCGCGGCGGTCTGGACAACGGCGGAACCGACCAGGGATCGTGCGGCGGCAGCGCCGAGGTCCGTTTTGCGGTCTACGACAAAATGCCGACGCTGGAAGTTTCCGGTGGCGGATCGCGGGAAGCAGGCGAAGCGTTGGATGGTTTGGATGTGGGAGGCGAGTTGGCAGCCAGTGTGTTTGCCGCCGAACCGCAACTGCTGAGCCCTTCGAATATCGATATCGATCACCGGGGCCGTGTTTGGGTTTGCGAAATCGTCAACTACCGCAAACACAAAGGCAAGCGACCCGAAGGGGATCGGATCCTGATCCTGGAAGATACCGATGGCGACGGGATGGCCGACACCGAGAAGGTCTTCTATCAAGGGGACGACATCGATTCGCCGCACGGCGTCTGCGTGTTGGGCAACAAAGCAATCGTCTCGGCCGGCGACAAGGTGTTCCTGCTCACCGATTCGGATGGCGACGACAAGGCGGATCAAAAAGAGGTGCTGTTCAGCGGCATCTCCGGGGCGCAACACGATCATGGAATCCACGCCTTCACCTTTGGCCCCGATGGCAAGCTCTACTTCAACTTTGGCAACGCCGGTGGGCAGCTGAAGGATAAGGATGGTAAACCGATCGTCGACGCGGCGGGGAACGAAGTCGCGGCGCGACGCAAACCGTACCAGGAAGGAATGGTCTTCCGTTGCAATCTCGACGGCAGCGAATTGGAGACCCTCGGCTGGAACTTCCGCAACAATTGGATGGTCACCGTCGACTCCTACGGCGGGATCTGGCAATCGGACAACGACGACGACGGCAACAAAGCGGTCCGCATCAATTATGTGATGGAGTACGGGAACTACGGCTACAAAGACGAAAAGACCGGTGCGGGTTGGAAAGCCGATCGAACCGGAATGCACACCGACGTTCCGCTCCGCCACTGGCACCTGAACGATCCGGGCGTCGTCCCCAATCTGCTTCAAACCGGAGCCGGTTCGCCGACGGGGATCACCGTCTACGAAGGCGATCTGTTGCCGATGTTTAAAGGGCATCTGCTGCACTGCGATGCGGGCCCCAACGTCTGCCGGGCATATGTGATCAGCGACGACAAAGGGGGCTACACGGCCAAGATCCGTGAGATCTTGACCGGATCGCAGGACAAATGGTTTCGCCCCTCCGACGTGAAGGTCGCTCCCGACGGTTCGTTGATCATCGCCGATTGGTACGACCCAGGGGTGGGCGGCCACGGCATGGGGGATCTCGAGCGCGGGCGTCTGTTCCGTATCACGCCGATCAAACACGATGCGTCGTACAAGGTTCCGAAGTTCGATTTTGAAACCGCGGCGGGAGCGGTCGAAGCGCTCAAGAACCCCAACTATGCGGTTCGCTACATGGCGTGGCAAGCGCTGCACGCGATGGGAGCCGACGCAAACGCTGAGCTGCAAAAATTGGCGGCTTCGAAAAATCCGATCTACCGCGCCCGAGCCCTTTGGTTGTTGGGTAAGACCGACGGCCAAGGGAAGTCGACGGTCGGCAAAGCGATCCAAGATTCCGATCCCAACGTTCGCATGATGGGCGTGCGGCTGGCACGCCAGTTGGATTTGCCGGTCGACGAATTCGTCACGCCGCTGCTTCGCGATCCCTCGCCGCAGGTCCGCCGAGAATTGGCCGTCGCGCTCCGCGAGAGCAAATCGGAGCAGGTGCCACAGCTGTGGACTCAACTGGCCACACAACACGATGGCAAAGACCGTTGGTATCTCGAAGCGTTGGGAGTCGGTTCGGATCTGCAAGCCGATGCCTGTTTCGACGCTTGGATCAAAGCGGTCGGTGACGACTGGAACACCCCCGCCGGACGCGACATCATCTGGCGTTCGCGAGCTCCCGCAGCAACTGCTTATCTGGTCAAGATCTTGCAAACTCCAGAACTCAGCGAAGCCGACCAAGCCCGCTACATGCGCGCCTTCGACTTCCACGAGGGCCCAGAAAAAGAAGCGGCTCTGTTGAAGCTGCTAGGACTGTAACGAAAGCTGCTACCATCTGCCCTCGGTAGCACGTAAGTTCAAAGCCGCGGAGCTCGCGATCGCATAAAGCCTGCGGCGCGAGCCGCAGGATCACTTCGAAGGCCGGAGGCCGACATAAGAACTGCGGAGGCGTAAGCCTTTGGTCCCGAGAAGGCTCCATAGCCGAGAGGCCGAAGGCCGGGACATGCGGGCGATGGATGTGTGTCGGCCCGCGGCCTGTTAGTTTGTTCGCGCACAAGCAACCGGCGGTTCGCGCCGTCGGCACTCGATTTGTCGGCCTCCGGCCTGTGATATGCAGCCAGCGACTGGAGCACTTCAATCATGCATCCAGTTCTTAAAGAGCCGGACAGATATCTGGTATCTTTAGAAGGCGGTGCCGACCCAACCTGTGGTTTTCTGATCGCATCCAAAATCCTTCGTTGCGTCAACTGTCACTTTGAAATGTCGATTCCAGTTGCTCATGTAGCGTGCGATGCTTTTGTTGTACACTTTCATGGGTAAACTGCCTAAACTGACACGTTCCCGCTCGATTTCATTTGCCGAAGTTGAATCTCCTACCTTCTTATCGCGCAGCGCATTTGTTGTCGCGTTAGCACGGTTGCCGCGCCTGCCGCTTTGTTTTCCCTTGGATTCCCACACGGTCTGTTTATGTTTCGTATTCCGCTGTCGATCGTCGTTTGTTTCGCTATGGGGGCGATTGCGTTTGGCCAAGAGCCGACGCCGCTCAGTCCACGCGACAAATTGATCGTCGAAACGGTGTTGCGAATCAAAGACTTTAAGATCGAGTCATCCGCACCGGCCAAAGCGGCGCTGCTTCGCTATCTGCGATCCCAACCGGGGACGGAGCAATATTTTGAACTGATCGAACGCTTCGGGTTAACCGACGTCGCGGGTGAGCTGTCCGAGTTTGCGATCGCGCACGCCGACGAAACTGCGGGCGTGCGGGCGGCAGAATTGCTGTTCAAACTCGACCGCCAGGAGTTGTTGATCGATTTGATCTCGGCGGAAGCGAACGATCACGCGGTCGCTGCGGTCGCGTTGATTGGTCGGGTTGGAGGAACTAAGACGCAGGAGATTCTGATGCCCCTGATCGCGGCGTCGGACAAGTCGGCCGAACTGCGCGCCGCGGCGGTCGCCGGAATCGCGCGTCGCAGCGATGGCCAGCGGGCGTTGCTGAAGATCGTCGCCGATGGCAAACTGCCGGCCGACCTGAACTTCGCCGCTGCCAACGCGTTGTTCGGCTCCGATGACAAATCAATCGTCGCCGAAGCCGCGAAGTACCTACAGCTGCCCGCGACGGCCGACAGCCAACCGCTGCCGCCTATTTCGGAGCTGATCCAAAAGCAAGGTGATCCGGTCGCCGGGGCGATCGTGTTTCGCAAATCGGGAACCTGCATCAACTGTCATAAGGTGAAGGGGGAGGGGAAAGAGGTCGGCCCGGATCTGTCGGAGATCGGAAGCAAGCTGTCGCGCGAAGCGATGTATGTCGCTGTTTTAAACCCCAGCGCGGCGGTCAGCCATAACTTTGAAACCTATTCGCTGCTGACGATCGATGGCGATGCAACGACCGGTCTGTTGGTCAGCGAAACCGATGCCGCGGTGACGCTGCGGAATGCCGAAGGGATCGACAAGACGGTGGCTCGCGATGATATCGAGCTGTTCCAAAAGCAAGCAAAGTCGCTGATGCCTCAGGATTTGCAGCGTTTGATGACCGTTCCCCAATTGATCGATCTGATCGAATACACGCTGACATTGACGAAGTAGTCAAGCATGCGTTTCATTGATCGACCCAACGTGGCGCGGCTGCTAGCAGCCATGGATGGCCTCGACGGGAGGCGTTAGACATGGCGCAACCCGCAAATTCTACCAGGTTTGCTTAATCTGCATTATCGGCATGACCGATACTTCTCTGTACAGGCGACATGCGCTCCGGGGGCGGGTGTCGCGAGAATCGAGTCTTTCAGCCAATGCAGAATGAACATGCCGATGGCCACTATTCCAACCAGTCAACCACGGAAATTCGTCGCTGCAGCCCTCGCTTGGGCCGCGTGCATCGCGATCGTTTTTTCCGCCACCGCGACGGCACAAACGCGGCAACGCGAGACGACCCGTGGAACCTACGCACCTCCCGTGCTGGAATCGGGTACCGCTCCAGCGACCAAGTTGCAAAGCAGCCCGGTCGCCAACAGTCACCGGGCCAGTGAACCCACACGGCAACCGGCGGCTCCCGAAGTCGTTCGGCAGGTCGATTACGAAGTGATTGAATTGTCCCAAGAACCTTCGGTGCTGGACATGGGCCCGGATTATGGTTCGCCGGGGTGTGATTCCGGTGGCTACTGCGATTCGATGGGAGGCGGATGCTGCGGTTCGCCAACGTGCGGTGGCTGCGGACCGACCGTCTGCAATCCCTGCTTCGGGTACGGAATGCCCTGCCAGCGATTGTTTGGTTCGCTCGAATATTCGATGTACTGGCGACGCGGGCAGACCCTGCCGCCATTGGTCACCAGCAGTCCGGGAACGACCGCAGTGGGAGTTGCGGGAGAGCTGGGCCAAGCGACCACAACGATTTTAGTCGGCGGGCTGACGCGCGGCGAAATGACCTCCGGCGGTCGGGCTCAACTGGGCATCTGGATGGATGATTTCCAATGCCGTTCGATCCTGTTGCGTTTCTGGGGCGTCGGTGACGAGACGTTTGATTATTCCTTTGCCGACGATGGATCGGGCGACTATCTTGCTGTGCCATTTAACAACGCAGGATTGAACAACGAAGCCGACGCGTTTTTGATCGTCGAACCAAACGAAACCACGGGCAGCATCAACATCCAAACGCGGTCCGAAGCTTATGGTGGCGATGCGTTGCTGCGTCAGAAATGGCGTACGGGGCTAGGCGGACGGGTCGATGCGTTCTGGGGTTATCAAACCGCTCGGATCAACGAAAGCCTGACGATGTCGGTCGATTCGTTAGGGCTCGACGGCGGGACTCGCGCTGGCCAACGCCTGCAGATCACCGATTCCTTCCAAGCGAAGAACGAGTTCCATGGAGCGACCTTTGGCTTCGACAGCTTCTATCGCGAAGGCTGTTGGTCGTGGACGATGTTAACGAAGATTGGTTTCGGTTCAATGCATCGCGAGGCGGCGATCCGTGGCAACACGGTTCGTACCAGTGGCGGGATCGAGGCGCTTAGCGATGAAGGCTTCTTCGCTCGGAATTCGAACATTGGCGACACCAGCAGCAGCAAGTTTTCCGTGGCCCCCGAATTCGATTTGAAGCTTGGCTATGCCGTTTGCCCAGGCGTCGATCTTTCGATCGGCTACAGTTTTCAGTTGTTTACCAACGTCGTCCAGCCTTCGGGGATCATGGATACGACGACGACCGATCTGAGCACGACGTCGACCAGCCACCCGATCGTCAAGTTTGACGACACGTCGTATTGGATCCAGGCGTTGAACTTCGGTTTGGCTTGGAATTACTAGGAGGGCAAACGCCCGTCCACGTAAGGTTTCGTCGAACGCGATCCGTCTTCGGATCGCGTTTCCGGCATTTGTGGGATTACTCATTCACTCGCTTGCGGTTCGTGTTGGTAGGTTCAACGAATTACCTGCACGCTTGCGACGCCATCCTCCGAAGCGATACAAAAGCGACGGTCCGCCATCGACTGCGCCTCCGATGGATCATGCGTCACATGCAACACCGTGACTCCGGTCTGACGATTGATCTCCCGCAACATTGTTTGTGCGGCTTGACGAGTCGCCGCATCGAGCGCGCTGAGGGGTTCGTCGAGCAATAGGACCGAAGGGCCAAACGTCAGTGCGCGTCCTAGGGCCACTCGTTGAGCCTCGCCGCCGCTGAGGCCTCGGACGTTGCGGCCCAACAACGGACTGATTTGTAAAATATCAGCGATCTCGTCGACACGTTGCTTCATTTTTGTCGCGTCGGTTTTGCGCAGCCGCATCGCAAATTGTAAATGTTGCCGGACGGTCATCGTGGGGAATAGGGCGAGATCTTGCGGCACGTATCCGACGTTGCGATCCGCAGCGGACCATCGGGTGACATCGACGCCAGCGATCTTGATCGTCCCGCTGCGCAGCTTTCTCAAACCGCAGATTGATTCAAGAATCGTCGTCTTGCCGATCCCTGTCTTCCCCATCACGACGGCATATTCGCCCGTCTCCACGCGTAGGTTGATCGCACGCAGTGAAAAGGATCCGGCCGCGATGGTTGCGTCTTCGATTTCGATCATGTCGACAGCCCCGCACCGATCCAACGAAGCGTCACCAAGACGATGATCGCCATCGCGACCATTAACAACGACACGGCAACGGCGGCATCCAATTGCCCGACGCTCAATTCCAAAAAGACAGTTGTCGAGAGGACCTCGGTTCGGAACCGCGTGGAGCCCGCGAAGACAAGGATCGGACCGAATTCGCCAAGCGCCCTCGCCCAGGCGATCGTTCCGGCGGCGATCATTCCCCGCCAAGCTTGCGGCAGCGCAACGTACAAAAACGCTTGCCCGCGAGTGCAACCGAGCGTGCGGGCGACGTCTTCGGCTCGCGGGTCGATCTGGTCAAACGTCACGCGCATCGTCCGCACGGCAAACGCACACGCGACGGCAAACTGCGCCAAGATCACCGCCGGCCAGCGAAACGTCACCTGAAAACCAAGCGATTCCTGCAACCAAGTTTCTAGCCGCCAATCGGAACCGGGGAACAGCCACTGCGAAAACGGAAACGGCTGGTGGAACAGGATCAATAGACTCAGTCCAAGCACCAACGGCGGCAATACGATCGGAATGTCGACGATCGTGTCGATCACCGCGCGGCCGGGAAATCGGTAGCGGGCTAAGGCGTAACCCAGCGGGGTTGCGATCCACAGCGACAGCACCGCAGCGATCGTGCAGCTGGTCATCGTCAATCGAAACGCGGATTGAATCTCCGGCTTCTTCAACGCCGCGATAAACTCCGTCGGCGACGTAAACAACAGGTCGGCGACCAACAGCAACACGATCAGCAGAATGAAATTTGCCGACAGTCCCGCGACCACGAAATAGAAGACGACATCCCTCAATCTTCGAAAACGCGTGCGTTGGAGTGTCATGGGGGCAAGGGAACCTAATACGAAATCTATCGAAACGGGGCCGTTCGAGGAGACCGATCTTCCAACGGAAACCTTCCATCGTCGCTGCGCTGTATTGTTCGGCAGTGTCGGCCAGCGTGACCATGATAGACGACCGCGGCGTCGAGCGATCCGGTCCACATGGAGTTCATCTCTGGGACGCTGGGCCGAACATCGAGCCTGTGGGGACTGACAACTCGGGAACATCCAACCCGGGAGCTCCGTCGGAAACGTGAAACCCATGTTCGCGATAGATCTTCAGGCCTTGATCTCGTGCAGCAACAAAGCGGGCAAAGTGGAGCGTTTTGTCTCGATTTTGTGAGGATTCCAGAACTCCAAGGGACACCTTTCCGATCGCGTTGCGTAACGCATCGATCGCGACAAATTCGAGATCCGGGTAAGAATGCAGTACGGCATCGTAGGCGATCCCCGCATCGGCGGATCCCACCTGAACATCGTTGGTGACTTCGATAACCGTGCCGCGAAACGCAGTTGTCGCCTCGGCGACTGCCGCCCATTGCCCGGTTTGCGTCAGGTGATCGCGGGCGATCTTTCCAGCGGCGGCGGCATCGGGACTCGCTTGTACCAAACGGACGTTATCGGCGAGCAACGATTTCAGTTGGACGATCCCCTTCGGATTGCCTCGCTTCACAACAACGCCTACCTGCATCGTTGCAAGTGGCAGGATCTCTGCTACCAGTCCACGCGCTTTCGCCGTCACCAAATAACTCTCATCCGCAGGCAGGTAGAGATCGCCGTGGTGAGTTAACTCCAACTGAGCGAGCAACGTTTGCGAGGGACCGTATTGAACGCGGATCGAAGTCCCGGTCAATCGCTCGTACGCTTGGCGGATCGGTTCGAGCACCGCCTGATTACTGGCCGCGCAATAAATATGGATAGCCTGCGAAGCCGTCGAGGCAGCGTCGGCGGGCGGCGCGCCAGGATGTGGCGGCGTGCGATTCGAACGGTCTGCGTGAATCAAGGAGCACAACAACGCTGCGACCAAGGCAACCGATCCCAACATCGCAACGACAGCCTTCGACATTACAACGGAACCTGAGTTTTCATGGTCGTCTCTGGGGAACCGGCAAGCTGACTAAAATCACCGCAGCGTAGCGTCCTTCGCACCGTGCTGCGGCTGCGGCGCTTATGCCATCCGTGCCAGCAGTACCAGGATGCAGCTGCCGTCATCGATCACGTTCAGCCCCGCCTCGCGAGCCGCTTGACTGGCTTGTTCGTCTTCGGCACCTGGCTGCATCCAAACATGTTTCACGCCGGCCCGAATCGCATCGTCGACGATCCGCCGCGTCACCTGAGGAGGCGTGATGATCGAGACGGCTTCGGGAACTTCGGCCAGATCGGCGATCGTGGCAAAAGCACGATGCCCTTCGATCGCGTCGGCGACCGGATTCAATGGATAGACCTCGCGTCCGCTGTCCAACAGGGCGCGGAAGACCTTGTTCCCATATTTTTCACGTTTGGACGACGCGCCGGCGACGGCAAAGGTCTGGGCGGACAAAAAGCTTTTTAATTGGTCTTCGTTCATCGAACGGGGCTCCACGTGCGGCATTGCGGGGGCGACGGGCAGCAAATCGCCGCCCTACTTTCATTATCGCGGGAAGTTGGATTTTAGAAAGGTGATCGCCGGGGGATCGGTGGTTGGTCGGATTTGGGGTGTTGGGAGCCCGCTTTTCGTCTCGCGACGCGGTCGTCGACGCCGCGTTACTGTCGAACGCCTTCATGACTATACTGAGGTTGGCCATCCCTCGGTTTGTATGACTGGGGATGTTCCAATTCCGGGGGACGTTGAGTTCGCCAAATCTCACCTTGAACTGTCGTTTGAAACGGAAACTATCGTGCAAAACCTATCGCCCGCGGGTAACGAACTCGTCCAACGCCTGTCGCAACAGCACGGTCTCTCGACCGACGCGGTCACGCATATGCTGATCGCTGTCCATAACGGCAATGGATCGATGGCTCAATTCAACCATCCCGAATTTGGCGGGTCGGGACAATGGATGAGCGGTGGGATGACGATGGTCAGCGATTTGTTCAACAACCAATTGAAGTATCGCGTTAGCAGCCTGTGCGCCGACATTTCCGACGCCCTTTACAACCACCAATTGGTTCCTTTTAGCGGTTCGTTCCAATCGCAATCGCAGGGGGGCAGCAGCAGCCAATCTCAAGCGGCCGGACAAATCGGTTCAACCAACAGCCTGTTTGTTCCGGATCCCACGAAGAATTGGTGGCCCAGCGAAATGGGTTCCCCCAACGCGATCGGTTCGCAGAACAATGTCCGTTATGCCTACTTCGCCAACAGCCATCGGTTGGCCGTCAACACCGGCGGCGGCACATGGGTCTACGATACGTTGAACCATCAAATCGGCGGCTTCAGCCAACAGCAAGGCAGCGGGGGATCGATCACCTTCACCAGTCAATTTGGCGTTGTCAATCTATCGACGCTGCCGGTGATCTCTCGCGACGGCGTTCCTGCCCCACCACAACAGACACACCAACCTGCGCCCAACCCGCCGCAACAACCGGTCGCCAACTCCCACAACGCACCGCAGAACTCGGGCTCCCGGTCCGACGCTGGCACGGCGGGGGTGGATGTGATCGAGACGTTGGATCGATTGGGAGGACTGCTAGAGAAGGGCTACATCAGCCAGCAAGAGTTTGAATCGAAGAAGGCGGATCTGTTGGGGCGTCTGTAGGATTGCGCACCATCTAGCGGTTGTTCCTCACGGTGGATACTTTTAAGTTCGTGCAAGCCTTCCAGAACACGCCGCCAATTCGAGGAGCCCGCCGTGCGTATCGCGTTATTTGCCGCGAAGCCTTACGACCGCCAGTTTTTTGACCAAGCCAATCAGGATGGCGAACACGAGATCCTGTATATCGAAGCCCGCCTGTCACCCCAAACGGTCCAGTTGGCAGAGGGTTTTCCCGCGGTTTGCGTGTTCGTTAACGATGTCGTCGATGCCGAAGTGCTACGGCGTTTGCAAGCCGGTGGCACATCGGTGGTCGCACTCCGTTCGGCTGGTTTCAACAATGTCGACATCCAGACCGCCGACGCCCTGGGGATCCACGTGGTTCGGGTTCCGGCCTATTCGCCGCACTCTGTAGCCGAACATGCCGTTGCGATGATCCTGGCGCTGAATCGCCAAATTCCCCGAGCGTATAACCGCGTTCACGACTGCAATTTCAGTCTCGAAGGTCTATTGGGCTTCGACCTCAACGGCAAGACCTTTGGGCTTGTCGGGACCGGCGAGATCGGCCGCGTGTTGGCCAAGATCATGTCGGGTTTTGGATGCCAGGTCTTGGCGTTTGATCCATTCCCTGACCCGCAGTGGGCGGACACTGCAGGGGTGCAGTATGTCGAATTCGATGCGCTGTTGGAACAATCCGATGTGATCTCGTTGCACTGCCCGCTGACCCCTGAAACGCATCACATGATCGATTCCAAAGCGCTGGGGAAGATGAAGACGGGAGTGATGTTGATCAATACCAGTCGCGGTGCAATTATCGAAACGCAAGCGGTGATCGACGCGCTGAAAAGTTCGAAGCTGGGTTCGTTGGGGATCGATGTCTACGAAGAGGAGGACAAACTGTTCTTCGAAAATTTGTCAGGGCAAGTGATTCAAGACGACGTCTTCATGCGGCTGCTGACATTTCCCAACGTCCTGATCACGGGGCACCAAGCCTTTTTCACGAAGGAAGCGTTGCAGCAGATCGCGTCGACGACGTTGCAGAACATTTCGGATATTGCCCAATCCGGCAGTTGCAAGAATCAATTGCACGCGCCCAAATCACAAGGCTAAGGCACTATCGAGCGAATGGGTTCGATTGAATCCGCGGCGCTTGGTTGCGGGGGGCGGCCGAAGTGGGGCTGGCAGATCGACCGCTGAAAACATCCCCTTTCGCAAAGAAGACATCATGGACTTGCGAAAGCGGGACGCTCTGGATCCGTTGCGTCAACTCGATCGGTTCGGCGGTGGGAAGGGCAACGGAGGGCGGAACCGGATCGAACGTGGGACTTTCCAGTATTGGATGCGTCGCGGCGGGGAACGCTTCGCTAACGTGATTCGCTTTCAGTGCAACCGCTTGTTCCAGCTGCGATGCGACGCTTGTTGGCGGAGTCACGTCGGACGATCCGCCCCACGGATAACGAAGCATCAGTAGCGAAATGCCAGCTGAAGACATCAGGATTGCCAAGGGAACGAGCAAGCGGATCATAGGCTTTCCAACGCGATACGGTTGGACGTGAGAAAACAACATGCGGATTCGCACCTCGCGGCACAAGCAGAGTTTGCTTGTCGCGCGGACGCACAGACTATGAAAATCTAGGTCACGCGAACGGGTTGTCCATTTTTCCTGTTCGCTCAATCCGATCCACGTGCCGCAGGGGGACGACTGGGGGGAGAATTTCGGAAAGACCGATTCTGATTGTTAGCGCGATCGACTTCTTGTCCCAGCGTAGGGCAGTTTCCAAATTCGCGGATGCCCATGCCAGCGGGGATAAGCTAAGGTCTTGTATTGCGGACTGGCCGGAGAGGGAACGATGAACGGCTGGTCGATGATACCCCGCGATCGGTTAGAATCGAGCGGGGTCTGCTTTTTTCCGACTCATACGCGCCTCGGCGTGCTGGAATGCAATGATCGAAGTCAGCGAGCTCACCAAAGCGTACGAAGACCTTCAAAAGGGAAGGTTCATCGCCGTCGATTCGGTCTCCTTTTCGGTTGGTCCCGGTGAGATCTTCGGCCTGTTGGGTCCCAACGGTGCGGGCAAAACCACGGTGTTGCGGATCTTGAGCACCGTCCTGCAAGCGACCTCGGGTATCGCACGCATCCAGGGCTACGACGTCTCCGCCGATCCCGCAGCGGTGCGGCGGCGGATCGGTTTTGTCAGCAACAACACCGCCGTCTACGACCGCATGACCGCATGGGAGATGGTCGAGTACTTTGGCCAATTACATGGCATGCCGCGCGACGTGCTCGATGCGCGCCTGATCGAACTGTTCGCCCAATTGCGGATGGACGACTTCCGCCACGTTCCCGGTGCCAAGCTGTCGACGGGTATGAAACAGAAGGTATCGATCGCCCGCGCCTTGGTTCACGACCCGCCCGTGTTAATCTTCGATGAAGCCACACTTGGGCTGGACGTTCTCGTTGCGAGAAACCTGCTGCAGGTGATTCGTTCCTTAAAAGACGCGGGGAAATGTCTTATCTTTTCGACGCACATCATGCGTGAGGTCGAACGTTTATGCGATCGGATCGCGGTCATGCACCGCGGACGGATTTTGGATACCGGTACGTTGGCCGAATTGCGTGATCGGCACAGCCAGCACGATTTTGAAGAACTCTTCTTCGACTTGTTGAGTCAACACGAAGCGGCGCACGACGACCCTGAATACGATTTGAAAGCGACATAACGGTGCAGCAAGACTCGCAAACACCACGGTTCTCCACGATTCGGCTGATCTACCTGCGCGAGATGCGGGATCAGCTGCGCGATCGTCGTACGATCTTCACGATCGCCATCCTGCCCATGTTGGTCTATCCTTTGGTAGGCATGCTGATGCTGCAGATGGCGCAGTTCACACAGCAGCAACCCATATCGATTTGCATCGTTGGCTCGGAGAACCTGCCCGGCGATCCGGCTTTGGTGATCGATGAGGAGTTGAACCCCGCGCTGTTGAAGCAGCCGGAAACCGTCCGGATCGAATCGCGCAATCCAGCCGATATGGCTCCCGATCAGATCGATGCCACCTGCCAGACGTGGATCCGTGACGGGTTGTTCGATGCGGTGGTGATCATTCCTAGCGGTTTCGACCCTGCAGCCAATGCCGCGACGACTCAAGGGGACGACGGGGCACCGGCTCCCGAAACCAAGGACGCGGTCGCTTCCAATGGGGAGGCTACCGACGAGGAGCATTCCATCAACGACCGGGAATCGTCGGACGTACCGGAGATCGAACTGCTGTACAGCGTGGCATCGGATCAATCGCGCGTCGCGGGGGACCGAATGCAAATGGTCTTGGATCGTTGGCGCAGCTTGTGGGTCAAAGAACGATTGATCCGCGAGGGAGTCGATGCCAACGCGCTGCGGCCTTTCGAGATTGAATCGCGCGACATTGCGCCGGAATCGACGCGGCGGGCCGCATTCTGGTCCAAGCTGCTACCGTTTGTGATGCTTGTCTGGGCGATGACCGGAGCGTTTTATCCGGCGATCGATCTGGTCGCCGGCGAAAAGGAACGGGGAACGCTCGAGACGCTGTTGTGTAGCCCGGCGCTTCGCAGCGAGATCGTTTGGGGCAAGTTGGCCGCCGTGACGACGTTCAGCATCATGACGTCGCTGTTGAATGTGGTCAGCATGCAACTGACAGCGACCTTTGCCTTTCATCAACTGGGGCTTTCCCAAGGGAACGCGGCGATGGGCTCGCCGCCGATCGGCGCGATGCTGTGGTTATTGTTAGCGCTTTTCCCTCTGTCGGCCCTTTTCAGTTCGCTCGCCTTGGCCGTCGCTGCGATGGCCCGCAGCAGCAAAGAAGGGCAATATTATCTGATGCCGTTGATGATGGTCACACTGCCGTTGGTCTTGGTGCCGTTGTTGCCTGGGACAACGCTCAGCTTGGGGACCAGCCTGATCCCGGTGACCGGGATGTTCCTCTTGGTGCGCGCTCTGGTCGAAGGGCAGTACAGCGACGCCTTGTTGCATCTGCCGGTCGTAGCGATGGTCACCTTTGGGTGTCTGTCGTTGGCGGTTCGTTGGGCACAGCGGCAATTCGAAAACGAAGACGTCCTGTTCCGCGATGGCGAGCAATGGGACTTGGGAATGTGGATGCGGCATCTGTGGCGTGATCGGCAACCGGTTGCAACCGTCGGCCAAGCGTTGATGTGCGGCGTGATCGTCCTGATGGGGCTCTTTTTCGGACGGCTGATGGCGTCCCAACCGCACACTTGGAACGACCTCGCAATCGCCGTCCTGCTGCCACAGATCGGGATGATTTTGGCTCCAGCGCTGTTGATGTCGATCGTCCTGACGACCAGCATTCGGACCAGTTTACGGATTCGGTTTCCACAGCGTGGCGCGATGGCCGCGGCGCTGCTGTTAGGCTTTACACTGCATCCGACCTACAGCCAATTGGGCTATTGGATTGGCGAGATCTATCCGATGTCCGAAGCGGCGAAAGAGGCGATTGCACCGCTGATGGAGCTGTTAAACGCGCAACCGCTGTGGGCGGTGATCTTCATGATGGCGTTTGTTCCGGCGATCTGCGAAGAGTTCACGTTCCGCGGATTCATCTTCGGCGGACTCGCTCGAAATCGTGGCGGTTTACGCGCCGTGTTGGTGACCGCAGTGATGTTCGGATTCTCCCATGCGATCTTCCAGCAAAGCCTCGCCGCGACCGTGATGGGATGCGTGTTAGGATGGATCGCGCTGCGAACCGGCAGCGTTTTGCCAGGAATTGTCTTGCACGTTACCAACAACGCGCTGTCGCTGTCGGTCGCCAGGACCACGCTCCATCCGGAGCTGTTTGATTCCTGGCTTGGGTTTTTCTTGCGTCAGGGGGCCGATGGCAACCCGTCATATCAACCCATTTGGATCGTCATTTCCGCCAGTCTCGCCGTCGCCTGTCTGATCTATTTTTCGCTATTCCACGATCAGTATGCCGACGATGACGAGATCCAAAAGAGCGAACGGGAATGGATCAAATCGCAAGAATCGCAGGCCGCGCAAGCCGCTTCCTGATCAAGACTGCGATTCGGGGCGATCGAGCGATAGGGAACCGCTGCGCCGCGTTTTGCGGTCGCAGCCCTTGCGATCGCCCATCCGGGATTATTCGTAGTCCCACTTCATGATCCACGGGTCGCCCGTCTTCTCTTGGAACTGCTTCAGTTCGGCTTGCATCTTTGCCAACCGATCGGCGTATTCCGGATCGTCGGCCAGATTGTTCGTCTCATGCGGATCGGCTTGCAGGTCGAACAGTTCAAACTCGGGACGTTGGATGTAACGCCCGACGGTTCGCTTGCCATACATGGTGTCCGGACCTTGATCGTATTGCGCCTGCCAAGTTGGAGCGGCCCATAGATCCGATGCAAACGGATAGGGGAGCGGATGGGCGATGTTCCAGATCAGCTTGTATTGCCGCTGGCGAACGGTTCGCATCGGATAATACATCTGGATCTCGTGGAACGTGTGCGAGCCATAGACGACGTCCCAATCGGTTGGATCCTGTTCGCCGAGGATCGGCAGGAAGCTGCGTCCGTGGAATTCTTTTTTCGGCGCTTTGACCCCCGCCATGTCGAGGATCGTTGGCGTCATGTCGACCAGGCTGATCATTGCGGAATTGACCGTCCCACGCTCGGGCATCCGCGGGTCGCGGACCAGCATCGGGATCGATAGCCCCGGTTCATATTGCGTGGTCTTGCCACCGGGAAAGGCGATCCCGTGATCGCTGGTGAAGATCACGATCGTGTTCTCCCAGACGCCGGCTTGTTTCAAAACTTCCGCCAAACGACCCATGCCCTGATCGATCCTCGAGACGCTTTGGTAGTACTGAGCCAGTTCGGCGCGACAGATCGGGGTGTCGGGCAGGTAGGGCGGCACGATCACATCGTCGGGCGAATAGAGGACTTCGTCGACGCCAGGATAGCCATTCGGTTTGTTTCCGAACGCGTTGGGATTCAGCGGCAGATCGGGACGCGAGCCGCCACGATGGGGATCGGAGGTGCAGAAGTAGAGAAAGAACGGTTTTTCGTCTGGTTTCACAAACGACTGCACGCGGTTGGCCATCTCGACAGCATTGCGGCTGTTCCCCGTCAGCACTTCGTCGAAATGGTAGACCGATTCGGGCGCGACATGGTATTTGCCGATCCGCCCGGTTCGATAGCCCGCCGCGTTCAACCGGACCGGCAGGCTTTTCGTCTTCGCAAACGAAGTGAAGTGGTGGTAGGCGTGTTCGTGTCCGTAGTGTCCATTCTTGTGGTTGTGAAGACCGGTCAAGATCACCGAACGCGATGCGCTGCAACTGGCCGTGGTGCAGAAGGCGTTGGTAAACCGGACGCCGTCGCTGGCCAAAGCATCGAGGTTCGGTGTTTTGACTGCGTCGTTTCCGTAGCAACCCATATCGGGGCTGAGGTCGTCGGTCACAAATAGGATGATGTTTGGCCGTGTTTCGGCGGCGACACTGATCGGGGAAAAAGTAAAGACCGACACGATGGCCAGTGCGAGGAATCCGATACGCTGCTTCATGATAAACTCTTGTTGTTGCTGGATAACACTTAATGCGATCGATCTTCGAGACGATCCGCGATTGTCGGCTCCGCTCGCCATCCAATGGAATCGAACGCGAACGCTGGGCACGGGGGGCCGGTCGCGTCCAATCCGTTCAATACCGGTGACGGATCGCCGACCGAGAAGTATTGTAAGCAAAGGAACTCTCGCAAGGGAGCCTTAGGTCCCCCTTTCCGTTACCTGTCGCCTCTTCAGTTCCCTTTCCACATCACGCTGAGTCCTCATGCAACGCGCCTGCCTGGAAGACATCCCGAATCTCGTCAAGATGATGGAGATGTTTTATGCGGAGTCGAACTTTCGGCTCGACACCGCTGCCGCCGCCGCAGCGTTCCGCAACTTGCTTGACAACGAGTCTTGGGGGGACGTTTGGAGGATCGACGACAACCATCAAACCGCCGGTTATGCGGTGACAACGTATCGGTTTGCGATGGAATTTGGTGGTTCGATCGCTTGTATCGACGACCTCTACGTCATGCCGACGTTCCGGAATCGAGGGCTCGGACGAATGGCAGTCCACGAAATTCGAGAGCATTGCACGCGCAACGGATTCCGCGGGCTCTGTGTCGAAGTCGATCGCGACAATCAGGCCGCGATGAACATCTATCGAGCGATCGGTCTGGTGCCGCAGGCAGGCCGGCGGATGCTGGCACTGCCGCTGAGTAAAGCGTTGCACCAAGGCGAGTTCAATTCGCCGCCAGCGGCAAATTGAAAGTCCTCGACGCGGGATCAATCTCCCGTCGCAACCCCTGGGATCGCGCCCGAAAGGTAACGCCAGTTCTTGATGTAGGCGATCAGGTCGCGCATCTGCTCGGGGCTGATCTGTTGTTCAAATCCCTCGGGCATCAGCGACACGCTGGTCGTCCGCGCCTGATCGATATCCTCGCGATCGATCGTCGTCATCTTCCCTTCGGCTTGTTTCAACGTGATCGCGTTGGCCGTCTCTTCGACCAACAGCCCGTCGAGCACTTGCCCATCCAGGGTGACCACGGTGTAGCGGAAGTAGTTGGCATCGATCGCCGCCCCTGGATTCAGAATCGAAACCAACAGCTGCTCAGGCGTCTTGGTGCGGCTGTCCGAAATATCGGGTCCAACGGCGTGTCCCTTGCCTTGCATCACGTGACATGCGGCGCATTGTTGGGCGAAGATCAGCTTGCCCGCATTCGAATTGCCTTCGCCGGCCATCGCTTTGCTGTAGCGATCGATCACCGCTTGCCGATCGGCCGACAGCGAAGCCATTAACGTTTGGGCTCGGCCTGCCAGCTTCTTATCGCTGTGATTGCGCAAACGATTGGTCTGCGAAAGGTCCAGTGCGGCGGGAGCCAGTTTGCCGGTTTCCAAAGCGTCGAGCATTGCCGACGTCCATTCAGGCCTTCGCAACAGGGCGGAGACACAGCTGCGCAACAGCGCCGGTGGGAAGCGGCTCGGATCGCGAAGGATTCGGTGGGCGAATTCGGGATCTCCGACAGCGGCCAGTCCGTCGATCGCGGAGCTGCGAACGGCGGTTGGCGCTTCGGATTCGAACAATGCGACGAGCATTTGAGTCGTGTCGTCGGAGCGATCCAACCGAACGATATTCAACGCATCGGTCCGAACGCTGGCCGATGCGGCCTCATCTTCGGCAATCGATTTCGCAAACGTTTGAATGCGGACAAATCCAGGGTGAACCACGCCGTCGCTGGCGATGCTTTGCGACCAATTGCGTCGGCCGCGGACGACCCCTTCGTGCAAACCACGTACGATTTGCATCCCCAGTTGATCGGCACTGACGCGATCCAAAATTTGGCCGATCTCCTGTGTCGACCCATAATAACCGACGCGTCGGGCCAGCTCGATCGCCAACGTATCGATCGATGGGGTTCCGCCAGCAGTCTTCGGTTGCAACAGGTCCAACAACATTGCCGTCTGGACACATTGCCCACCGACCGCGGGGACCATCAAGTAGGCACGCAGCAAGTCGTCCGAACAGGCTGCTTGGATCAGCGCCGCAGGAACGGATATCGGTTTGCCGGACGTCAGCACCAACCGACGCCAGGCGACTGCTTGAAGGACCGGATCGTCGGTCGTCAGCGCAGCTTGTAACGCGGTTGGCAGTTGGGGATTGTCGGCTGACAACAGTTCGACCGCGTGGCGTCGCACGCGGAAATCCTTGTCCTTTTCGATCACATCGACCAACCGTGTTTGGAAGTCTGCGGCAACGGTGGCGTCTTGGCTGGGCAATTTGCTGATCGCGTCGAGCAACCACAGCGCACGGACGCGAGCGGCGGGCGATTCCGCGGTCGTTGCCGCGGTTTGCAGCCCCGCGACGAACGCTGCCGAATCGCTTGCGATCTGTTCCAGGATCAACCGCTGGGCGGTGCTACGATGCCAACGATTGGGATGATCCAACGCGCCGACCAAGGCAGCCGCATCGGCATCGTTCCAGTTCATCGACGCTGCGCTTTCCGCGGTCGGAGTTTTCGTTTTGCTGGACACGCGCCAAATTCGGCCTTTATCGGTTCCCCAGCGTTGATCGGGACGGTTCTTCAATTCTTCCGGGACAAATTGCGGATGCTCGATGACCGCGCGATACATGTCGACGACATACAACGCTCCGTCGGGACCTGAGTTCAGGTTGACCGGACGGAACCAGGCATCGTGGCTGGCCAGGAATTCAACCTCTTCGCGGCCGCGCTTCGCGGCAAAGGTCAGCCCGTCGGGACGCATCACCTGACGCTGGACCAGATACCCCGTTGGTTCGCACGTGAACGCATTGTTCAACATCTCGCCGGGCAATCCGGTGCCGCCAAACACATGGACGCCACACGCGGCAGTGAATTGGCCTGCGTGGAGATTGGATGTGGTCCAGGCTTCTGCCAAGGAGTAGACACGCGACGCTTCACCAGCGATCACGGCATCGTGAACCGCATCGCGTGGCGTCAACCAGGGATCGCTGGCAATGATCTCGCCATCGAGCGCTACGTGAATGCATGGGTTGCGGTTGGTGCACAAGAAGATGTTGCCAAAGTCATCTTCGGAGAATCCAAATTGGCCGTTACCAGGCATCCCAACAAACGTACCGCCAAGCGCATCGAAGGCAAAGTCCTTGCCCTGCAACGGTAACGCGGCGGGTTCTCCCTTGACCGGTTGCCAACGTTTGTCGGTGCTTTGGACCGTGCCGCCGCGAAGTCCGTTGGACACATGGATCTTGTTGTCAACCATGAGGGCCGGATGGTTCGCACGCAGTTGAGTGTTCTCCTGCATGAAACCTTCGAACCAAGTCTCTTGCAGATCGCAGACGTCGTCGCCATCGGTGTCGGCCATGAACATCACTTTGCCCGCTAAGGTGACAATCACGCCACCGCGCCACGGTTGCACGCCCGTGGGGAAAACCAGTTCGTTGGCGAACGTGGTGGCATGTTCATAGAAGCCATCGCCGTCGCGATCGCGAAGCAATTGGATCCGCGATTGCGGCGGCTGTCCGTCGGCGGGGCCTAGCGGATAGTCGCGCATTTCGACGACCCACAAACGCCCCTGATCATCGAAGGCGGTCGCGACCGGATCGACCACTTGCGGTTCACAAGCGACCAATTCGATCTGCACATCGGGATGGATTTCGAACTGGGCTGCGGATTCTTGAGGAGAGAGCGGCTTGTTGCCGCGAATGGGTTCCTGTTGGGCGAGTCCTGTTTGAGCAAGCAACAGCGCAACGGCGAACGGAACAGTTCTGAAGAGGTGGGACATAGGGTAGGCTTGGCGGATTCGAGGTAGGAGACGAACGCAACAATCGCTCCCATAATAACAGCTCAAAACCGCCAGCGAACTAAGGCTTGTCGTTGGGTACACGAATTTCGGTAATCGTCTTCCCTTCCCGATCGATGTATCGGAACTGCTTCTTCGACATCGAAACGATCCGGTCTTTGGTGACCGAAGCCTCTTTGACCAGTTTGGGATCCGATGACTTGGTGATTGTGGTTGTCAGCACTCCCTTGTCGATCGACCACTTCGCCTGCAGCACCAGATTGACTTCTTTGTCGCCCACCTGGGTGATCGATCGCGATGCGGCCAAACCGTTTTTGGCGTAGACGGTCCAACCGATCGATTTGCGTTTCGTCTTGGGATCTTCAAATTCAACCTGCCACTTGCCAAGCAACATCTCCGCCAGTTCGGCGTCGGTGGCTTTTTTGGCGGTCGTTTGCGCCGAGGCCGTCGCAGCCGAGGCCGCGACAAACAAGAGAGCGATGAGGGCAGGTACGATAGTTTTCATTGAGGAAATCCCACAGCCAGTCGATACGCGGGCGTCGACGCAATGGAAAACGAGCCCGCGTTTCGATCGACCGCCAGAATAGTTACCCCCGAGTATAGCCCGTGGAATCGCGGTGGCCAGCCAACGCGCGTTGCAAGAGCCGTTCTGTCGGGGGTGTGGGTTTGCACCGCAAGTGCTATCGGTCGGCCGTCATCAAAGCGGTGGCCGCTTCGCGAATCTCGTCGACGCGCGACGGATCGATTTCGTCCAGCAGCGGGATCTGCGGTCCGGTCTGGGCGATCCCAGCCGACGCAACCGCTTGATGCAGGACGCGGATCGGATTGATTCCGTTTCGCAAATCTTCCAACGGCAGGAACGTCTGACGGATCGATTCGGCGGTTTCCAAATCGTTCGCATACAGGGCTTGTAACATCTGTTGCGATAATCCGGGAGCGACACAGACGCATCCCGACGTGAAACCGGTGATTCCAAATTGCTTCAGATGAACGATCGCCGGTTGTTCCCCGATTCCGCTGACGATTCGTTTGCGGTCGACACATTCGACCAATTTGTCCAAGAACGGATCGACCGAGGGATCCTCGCGCACGATCGCATATTTAATGAACGAGACCAGCCCGTCATCGACCAACTTGGCCGCTCCCTCTGGCGAAATGTAGCCTTCGCGTTTGATGTACAGCACCGCGGGGCGGCCGATCGCTTCGACAAAATGGCGGAAGCCACGCAGCAGACCCGATTCGGTCATCACGGCATCGGCGGGCAGAACCATCACGGTCGGGAACTGCGTCTCGCGGAAGATCTCGGCCTGATCCATCATCAATCCGTAGGAAGGTCCCACTGAGGGAACGACCAACGTTTCGGGCCCCGCAATTTCCGACAGCATGTTCAACAGATCGGCGTATTCGCTGAGTCGGACGTGATAGAGGTTCGCGTTGCCACCGTACAGCAGCGAACGGACCCCGCCCGCTTCGATGTGACGAATCTGTTTCTGGTTCTCCGTCTTGCAGATCTTGTAATCGGCATCGCGGCACAACGGAGGAACGGCAATGATCGAATCGCGTAGGTTTTCGTAGGTTACGGGAGTTGTTTGCATGGCGGTCGGTTCCGTCGATGGGATAGTTGGAGAGTTTGGAAAACTATGAACACGTAACCGCTTTGACGCAACGCCCCATTGTTCATGGGAGTCTTAGATCTCCGGACGGTCTCCGCGGCCGTTGTAGATTCGGCCGCCCGATTCCTTAAATTCCTGAAATCCTCGACTCGCTTCGGCGGCCAGGATGTTTTCGATCACTTCGATCCCGCGGCGACGCAGCTCCGCTTGCCAATCAGGATGGATGGGGCCTTCGTCGAAACCGGTGATCGATTCGATCTGGTCCCCCGAAGCGGCAATCACCAGCGAACGGATTCCCGACCAGGGGATGGCGCCAAAACACATCGCGCAGGGACGGCCGTTGACGACCAATTGGTGCTCCGGTTGGTCAGCGGATCCCAAGTCGTAGGTCCCCAGACTTTGCTGGGCCAATGTCAGCGCAACCATCTCCGCGTGCGCGATCGATGCGTGGCAGGGAACGACCCGGTTGACTCCCAACGCGACCAATCGCCCCGATTGTTTTTCAAAGACGCCGGCGGCAAATGGTCCACCTGTCGCTTTGCGAAAGTTCTGTTGGGAGCATCGGATGACCAGTTCCATCCGTGCTTCCAGGGACGGGAAGTGTGTCGGTTCGGCGGCCAACTGGTCTGAAAGCCACGCGGGCAGCGAGATATTCAGCGGTAGCATCCTTAGCGTTCGGCGACTGTCTTGGAATCACTCGCCGCCCGCTTCAGCAAATCCTTCAAGTCAAACCGCACGTAAGGGCGTTCGGCTGCGGGGTGTTTGTGATCGGCATTGGCCACGTACAGCAAGCCGTTGGCCGGGACAAACAACACGTTGTGAAGGTTCGATGACATCGCCACCGGTCGACTCATCAACCACATCGCTTTCTCGGCGTCGATCTGGCCGTGGTTCTGCTGGACGCGCGAACGCAACGTTTCCAATCGGCCGCCGGCGGACAACAGCAACGCATCGGGGATCCCTTCGCCAAGCAATGGGTGCCCTTCACCAGGGCGAATGAATTGGATCGATTCAGGTGTCGCGGCAACGCCGACTGCTTCGTTGGTCTTGCCATCGGCAAACACGTAATAGTACTCGCAGGTTCGCGGGCTCTCGGACCACAGTTGTTCGACTTCGGGCAATGTCGAACACTCTTCCAAAGCCCGGCGCATCAACGTCGCCATCGGCACGCCGTCCCATTGCCCTTCGCCACGGCCGCCCATCTCGCCCAAGGAGATTGCCCGATCGTTCATTCCGCTGACGCTGCCGGTGAAGGCCGCATAGCCCACGTTCGCAAACGGGATCTTCCCGTTGACCGAAACGATAAATGTCGTCGCGCAATCTTGAAGACCGATTGTTGTCATGTAGTCGAGCACGCGGCCGTGATACAGTTTCCCATCGGTGGTCGCAGAATCGAAGACGGCAAAGCCCGAGCAATGGAACAGTTCCGGGAAGACGTTCAGCGCTTCCAAGGTTTCCGGATCTTGGCCCAAGCTTTGCGCCAAGGCGCGTGTTTCGGTCAGGTGGTCGGCCGGAATGTGGGGTTTCAGCCGAGCGTAGGCTTTTTCCAAATCGTCGCGGAACCAGCGTCCGGTCAACACGGTTTGCACCGTCCCAAAGGCGTACAGCACCGAATCAATGCAACGTTGAGATTCCTCCCGCAGCAGTTGGCCGTGGGCGCGGCCGATCTGTTCGGGCGTTCCCGACAGCAGAACCAGACGTTGGCCGTCGACGTACCGCAATTCTCCATGCTCGACCCGATGGGGATGTTCGGTGGGGGAGGTCAGTTCGGCCGACGGCATCAGGACTTCCACGGCGCGGCGGGCTCCGCGAGCCAAATGAAGTTCCAACTGCTTGCGGTCGATCGCTTCGACACGCATTTCCGGCCAGGCATCGATGGGCAACATCGCCGTGGGGGCTCCCACGCGAACCGCCGCTTGGATGTCTCCCGAGGTCACCTGCAGCCCGTTGGGATCGTTTGCCATCGGATCGATCCGCACGTCACCGCCGATCGTCCAAGCATTATCGAGGCGTTTGATTTCGACAAAGTTCGACAGCAGCGAGAGCGTCGATTTCGCATCGCCGCTGGAGAGCACGGCCAGATAAGGAGCGATCGAACATCCCGATCCGACCAATCGCGCGACGATCGCTTTGGGGACCAGGTGATCGTCGGCATCGACCGTGCCGCTGCCGATATAAACGACCCCGTGTTTCGGCAACGCGAAGGCGGTCGCATCCGGACGACGGCGGATCGAGACCGCGTATTCTGGGTGCGTTGCTTCGAGATCAAACGATTGGTCGTCGTGTCGGGTCAGCCGCAATTGAATCGATTGCACCTTGCCATCGATCGGTAACTGCCCCTCGACCGTTACAGAAAACTGGGACCGACGGGCCGAGAGAATTTCGAATAACGGTTCCAAGCGTTGGGAAAGGCTGCTTGGGTCGGTCGCCGGGGCGGCTTGTGCTTGAACGCTGCTGACGGACAAACAGCACAGGAGACCCAGGACGGCAAAACGCCATCGATCCAGGAGGTAACGCGTCATCGAAACTCCACCAACTTGAAGGGAGGTAATTTGTATGGTAGCGCAGCAGCCTAACGGGCGGGTTTGCAACGGTCAAGTTTATGGGACTTTGCGAGCGGCGCGGGGGCCAGCGAAACGACGGCGGTCGTACGTTTTTGGCTGGTCCCCCGCGATCGCCGCGGTATGACGGTTCGGACGGAGCGAGGCCCATCTAATAATGAAACTCCAACCCAAACGTTCCACCGTGGACGTAGACGCTTTCGGATTCAAAAAGTTGTCCGGGACGCGTGGGCCCCGCATCGGCAACCGCGGCATCCAGCAGGCTGCTGTTGGCGGCTCGATCGATCTGCGCACCGGGGCGAACGGCTTCATTTAGATAAAGGAACTGGTAGCCGACGGTGGCTCGCAGGTGAGACGTCAGCCGATAGCCGACTTCGAATCTCGCTTCGGGTAGGATGGCAAACCTTTGGCGGGACGCTTCGCCCAGGTTCCCTTCCCCCGTCAATAGCCCTCCATTTTCGGTCGCCGCCGCGCCGGCCAACGGCGTGATCGTTCGTTCCCCCGCGGCGTCGATCGCTTGATGGTTCACACCCAAAGCCACCTTGGCTTGCGCTCGCCATCCCAACCGTTTTCCGGTTCGTTGGGCACTGAGTCCCAAGTCGAAACCGTAAAAGTCGTTTTCGGTTTTGAAGAGGTCAAAACTGTCGAGGGTGGTTCCGGCGTCAAGCGTCCCGTACGGACTGGCGTGCGTCGCGCCGACGAGACGTTGATCGCCAATGCGAACCGATTCGGCGAGCCGGAAGTAGCGGAAGCCCGACAACCAATGCAATTCGCGTCCCTTCTCCGGGTTGCTCCACCGCATCCCCACGGTCCGCATCCCCACGCTGCCGGTATACAGTTCGCTGCGGGTGTCGATCGTCATCCGCCCGGCGACCAGCGGATCGAAGGCGACCAGGTCAGCCGCTTCGGCATCGATGCCGGGATTGACGTCGTAGAAGGGGCGAGCCAGGGTGGGATTGCCCGCAGAATCAAAGCGGTAGTTCGCGTCCTCTTGCTTGAGAAAGCTGAATTCGGTTTCCCAGGCGATACCATCGGCACGTTGCAACCAGCGACCGATGTTCAATCGTCCTCCGAAACGTGCTTCCGAATCCAGTTGCTCGCCGCCAAACAAGGAGGTGGTTGTTGGCAAAACCAAACGTCCCGCATCGGCTTGTGGTGTGCCTGGAATACTTGTTGTTAGGAGTGGGGGCAAGGTGTCGCCTTGTAACCAAAGCATCAGCACATCCGCCGCGACCCAACACCGCGGAGGACATGGCGCAGCCAGAATCGTTCCTTTGAGCGATGTCGTTGTTCGAGCGATCGAAACGTCGGTCTCGCTCGAATCGGGGGGCATTTGAATCAATCGAGGCGTCTGACCTTGATTGGGCGACGGACACGTGTTGGACGAACAGGTGTTGGACTTGGCTCCATGGGCGTTGGCAAAGTTGTGGGTGCGACTCGGGGCCAATAATGCTTGAAGCTGGGCTTCGGTTAGCACATAGTTTTCGAGGGTATTGGCTTCCAGTTCGGTGAGGTTGGGGATGGCACCGGCGCTGAAGGGAGCGGGTGGGGGGAGTGATTCATTGCTTGACGCCTGCTCCATCGAGGGGACATCG
Organism: Rosistilla carotiformis; assembly: GCF_007753095.1. Classification (NCBI taxonomy): domain Bacteria; kingdom Pseudomonadati; phylum Planctomycetota; class Planctomycetia; order Pirellulales; family Pirellulaceae; genus Rosistilla; species Rosistilla carotiformis. The sequence continues at coordinate 4,094,505 of NZ_CP036348.1, read as the reverse complement.
GAACTCGATTCGATCGGTCCGCCTTGCGGGCTTACGGTTTCGAGTCCGAGAATTTTTGGAGGTGTCTCGGGGGCCGAAGCAAGTGCGATGGGGCCGAGCGTCGATGTGGGGCTTCGTTCCGCATGGTCCCGTTCCACCGCGGTCACGGGCCGCGGCTGGAGGAAACAGAACATCAAAATCAACAACGCCGGGACCCAGACGTGGACAGGTGCAGCAATTACCATCGATCATCTCCAAACAAGATTGTTTCTCGGGGGGCAGCCTCCGTCGCAAGGTAGCTCGCGGCGGCCGTTTTGGGGGACCGTAGCCCCCAAGGATGTTTATCTGCTAGCAAACGCCTGCTAGCACAGAAAAACTAGGCGTCGGCGTGCTGGTGAATTCGGGTCAACGGAATCAATTGGTTCGGCGGGGGCGGTTGCGTGGAAGCTTGCCGGTTGGGGGGCTTTGCTTGGTAGCCAGTGTTGGGACGTTGCCGGATCGTTCCAATTGCACGTCAAACGCTTGCAAATTGCGGTGCCGAGTTCTAATCTGGACGGCTATCCCACCTCCCGCGATGGCCTCCCCGACGCGCGTTTCTGCCAGGAATCTCACCGTATGAAATACTGCCGCTTTCGATCTTTGATCCTGCTCGTGTTGGCAAGCCTATGCGGTCCCAGCAGCTGGGCGGCAGACAGCCAACCTCCGGTGGAATCCGCCGACGACGCGGCGGCTGCGGAAAGCTTGGCCGGTCACAGCTACCACGGTGAATTTCTGAATGAAGGACCGCGCCAGCAGGCCTACCTGATGGGCGGTACCGGCGCGGTCGACTTTCCCATCACGACGAGCGTTCCCGAAGCCCAAGCGTTTTTCGAACAGGGCGTCGGACAGTTCTACGGGTTTTGGTATTTGGAAGCCGAACGTTCGTTCCGGCAAGCCGCCAAGTTGGACCCCGATTGTGCGATGGCCTACTGGGGCGCGGCCTTGGCGACTCGGAAGGTTGAAAAACGCGCCAAAGGCTTTATTGCTGAAGCGGTCAAGCGGAAGGGGAAGGTCAGCAAACGCGAGCAGAAGTATATCGAGGCGCTCGATGCCGATCTGAACTTTGAAACGCGTGAAAAGGAAAAAGCCGAAGCGAAAAAGTCGGACGACAAGTCGGACGAAGAATCCGACGACAAGCCCGACGCGAAAAAGAAGGACAAAGAGCTCGAGGCCAAGCGGAAGGAGAAACGGGCCAAGGAGTACACCGACGCATTGGAAGCGATCGCGATCGAATTTCCGGACGATATCGAAGCCAAAGCACTGCTGGCGTTGCAGCTTTACGACAACAAAGGGGAACTGGCGAATCCGAGTGTGTTGGCGGTGGACGGTTTGATGGACAAGGTCTTCGCGGTCCAACCGATGCATCCGGCGCATCACTTTCGAATCCATCTTTGGGACTATAAGAAGGCGGCTTTCGCACTGGAATCGGCGGCCAAGTGCGGGCCCGCGGCGCCATCGATCGCGCACATGTGGCACATGCCTGGGCACATTTATTCCGGATTGAAACGCTATCGGGATGCCGCCTGGCAACAGGAAGCGTCGGCTCGGGTCGATCATGCGCACATGATCCGCGATGGTTTGCTGCCCGATCAAATCCACAACTTTGCCCACAATAACGAGTGGTTGATCCGCAACCTGAATCACGTGGGGCGTGTCGACGATGCCGTTGATTTGGCGATCAATATGATCCAGCTGCCGCGGCATCCGAAATACAACACGCTGAAGAAAAAGGGGAGCACGCAATACGGGCGGCTGCGGTTGGTCGAAACGCTGACGCAATACGAACGTTGGCAACAGGCGTTCGATCTTTGCCACGGACCGATGTTGGAACCAACCGACGATGAAAAGGAACAACTTGTCCGTCTGCGCCTGTTGGGCGTTGCCAGCTTCATGACGCACCAACCGACGGTTGGCGAAGAGGTGCTGGAAGATTTAAACGCGCGGCTGAGCAAACAGCGCGGCAAGCAAAAAGCAGCGGGGCACAAGGCGGCTGCCGAAGCGACGGAGAAGGCGGTGGATGCCGCGGCAGTGAAAAAGGCAGGGGAAGAGGCACGCCGCGCGGCCGAAGCGGAGCAAGCCAAGCAGGCCGCTGAGGTGCAGCAGGAAACTTCGAAGTCGAAACCCGACGAAGCGGATGACGCGGATGACGCGGATGACGCGGATGACGTCACCGGCGCCGATCCACCGGCGACCGATGCCGCGAAGGATGCGGCGGTGAAAGAGGATTCGTCGGCAACGATCGAAGCCCGTGTTGCCGCTGCGGAGGCGAAGGTCCGCCAACAACAGATCGACAAGGAAAAAAAGGCGATCGACAAAGCGAGGACCGCCGCGCGGAAACCGTTTGCCACACCAATCAACGACCTGGTCAAAGCGATCGCCGAAGTCGAAGGCTTTCGCGAACTGGCCGCAGAAAACTACCCGGCAGCGTTGCCGTTGTTGAAGAAGGCAGGTAGCGATGTCGGGCCCTACCCCTTGGCAATTTGCAGTTTGCGAAGTGGCGATCCCAAGACCGCAATCACGGCACTGAAAAAGGAAGTTGGAAAGAACAAGAACGAAGTGCTGCCGCTGGCTTGGTTGACCCAGATCTATGCCGAATCGGGAGATTGGAAGCTGGCCAAGGAGACGTTTGAGCAATTGCGAGCGATTTCGTCTGATCTGGACCTTGCCGAAGCGCCGTTTGCGCGGCTGCAGTCGATCGCTGCCGATTTGGAATTCCCCGCCGACTGGCGATTGCCTGCGGAACCAAGCGACGATCTTGGAGCGCGTCCCGAGCTCGATTCTTTGGGGCCGTTCCGATGGCACCCATCCCCTGCGGTCTCGTGGCAATTGACCGACGCGCAGGGAGAAACGCGTTCGCTGGAGGAGTTCCGCGGCCGGCCGGTCGTGGTGATTTTCTACCTCGGTTATGCCTGCCTGCACTGTGCCGAGCAATTGCAGGCCTTCGCACCGATGGCCGAAACATTTGCCAAAGCCGGCATCGATTTGGTTGCGATCAGCAGCGATCCCGAATCGGATCTGCAGAAATCGATCAAACTGTACGACGAGAAACCGCTGCCATTCCCTTTGATTTCCGATCCCAATTTGGAAACGTTCAAGGCCTATCGCGCTTTCGACGACTTTGAAGATCAACCGCTGCACGGCACTTTTCTGATCGATGCCCAGGGGCGGATCCGTTGGCAAGATATTGGATTTGAGCCGTTCATGGAGCCGCAGTTTGTGCTCGATGAGGCCGCTCGTTTGCTGAAGCCCTAGAAAACGTCGCCGTTCGCGAGATTCCTTTCCGATCCGGCGTCGCGTCCCATCGGGGGACGGAAAATCTTTCGTTAATCGGCAAACCGAGCGAATCTTCAGCTCTGGGCAGTCTCTGTCTATAAAGACCATAGCCGAAACCAAGATTCTCGGTTAGGCTTTTGGGTTGTCGCTCCATTCGAACCCTAGAACCGCGTCGAAACCACGACGACCGCATCTATGCAATTGCCCATCATTTCCGCACCGACCAATGCAGAACCGCTGACCGCTCCCCAAGCATCGGGTGAAGCACGGGGCAGCTATGCGGTGATCAGTTTGGGGTGTCCGAAAAATACTGTCGACACCGAACAGATGCTGGGCCAGTTGCATGAGTTTGGGTACCGCTTGGTCGACGATCCCGATGGCGCCGACTTTGTTGTCGTCAATACTTGCGGTTTCATCGATTCGGCACGCCAGGAATCGATGGGTGCGATCGATGAAATGCTGGAACTGAAGCAGCAGGGCAAACTGCGGGGTGTGATCGTCACCGGTTGTTTGGCGGAACGGCAACGCGACCAATTGCTGGCCGCGCGTCCCGAGATCGACGGCATGTTGGGCGTTTTTGGCCGCGACGATATCGTCGATGTGGCGAATCGCTTTGTCGATGGAATCGCCGAACAACGGACCGTCTTCCGCCCCGCACCGATCCAAGCGTTGCCCGACAATCGCCGCTTGGGAATCACCCCCGAACACTTCGCATACTTGAAAATCTCCGAGGGCTGCGATCGTTTGTGTACGTTCTGCGCGATCCCGAAGATGCGCGGCAAACATGCCAGCAAGCCGATCGAACAAGTCGTTGCCGAGGCGCGCAGGATGGCCGAAAGCGGCGTCCGCGAGCTGAACGTTGTCGCTCAAGACACCACCTACTACGGTTTGGACCTGTACGGTCAGACGCGGCTGAATGAACTGTTACAAGAACTCGATGCGATCGATGGACTCGATTGGATTCGGTTGATGTATTTCTATCCGATGTACATCGACGACGCGTTGTTGGACACGATCGCTTCGGCCAAGCGGATCGTGCCGTACATCGACATGCCATTGCAGCACGCCAGTGATTCGATGTTGCGACGGATGTCGCGCCGAGTAAACCGGGCTGACACCGAAGTGTTGTTGAACAAGATGCGTTCGCGAATCGACAATCTCGTGATGCGGACCACGTTCATCACCGGTTTTCCGGGGGAAACGGAACAAGATGTCGACCAATTGTATGAGTTCATCGAAGCGCATCAGTTCGAACGCTTGGGGATTTTTACCTATTCGTTAGAGCCCGACACGCCGGCAGCCAAGTTGCCCGACCATGTCCCAGCGGACGTCGCCGAAGCACGGCGAGCGCGGTTGATGCAGCTGCAACAAGAGATGGCCTTCGATTGGAATCAGCAGCGCGTAGGTACCCAAGCCGATGTGTTGATCGATCGTCCGCTGCCCGATCAGCCGGGCGTTTGGATCGGTCGCACCGCAGCCGATGCGCCTGACATCGACGGTTTGGTGTTTGTCTCGGAACAGGAAGCCCCGTTGGACCAAGGTGTGATGGTGCGATCCGAAATCGTGGCGTCACAAGGTTATGATCTGGTGGCGGTACCTACCGACACTCCGCGGTAAATCGATAGCGATTGGATCAATGCCCGATACCAAGCGAGATGTTGAATCTGGAGATGGATCGATGACAACTGCCCCTACGACGTCAAGTGCTGCTCAGCCGTCGATCTACAACGTCCCCAATCTGCTGACGACGATTCGTTTCTTTTTGGCGATCGGTGTCGTGGTGCTGTTGGCATATCAACAGATATGGCCCGCTTTGGTGGCCTTTTCCGTTGCCGCGGGAACCGATTGGATGGATGGTTATTGGGCCCGCAAGTATGGCCAAGTCACCAAGCTGGGACGAATTTTCGACCCCTTCGTCGACAAGATCATCATTTGCGGCACGTTCATCGCATTGGTCGCGATCGACGATTCCAATGTCGCCCCTTGGATGGCGATCGTGATCGTGGCCCGCGAACTATTGGTGACCTCGCTGCGGGGGATGATCGAAGGGGCCGGCGGCGATTTCTCGGCCCGTTGGTCGGGGAAATGGAAGATGGTGCTCCAGTGCGCGGCGATTATCGTCGTCCTGATTTGCCTTGGGATGCTCGACGCGCCGGCTTGGCTTTTGCAGGTTGGCAACGCGACGTTGTGGGCCGCTGTTGCGTTGACGCTCTATTCGGGATGGGAATACATTCTCGCGGCGGCGAGAATGTTGCGTGAGAACGCAAAATCTTAAGCATCCTTCTCTTTCCTCTTTTTCCTAGGTTAGGTATGAAAGGGGAAATTCTCACATACTGTGTGCCTGAATCAGGCAGGGGGAGACGTTGTTTTTAAACTATCTTGCGCTGTGTATGATTTTGATCGTGCTTGTGATCTTGTTCTACACATTCATCTACATTCATGAGCTGCCGTATGAGTCGGCGAAACATCGAAATCATCCTCAACAGGATGCGATCTATGTCGCCTGTTGGTTGAGTCTGTTCACATTGCACGCGATATGGCCGTTGGTTTTCTTGTGGGCGTTGTCGCATAAAGAGGAACCGAAACAAGCAGCTCCCGAAACGGGGGTTGATCCGCACCCGGACCTCTTGGCGCGGCTGGCACAATTGGAAAATCAGATCAAAGAGCTGCAGCAGGATGCCAGCGGAAAAACGACCAAGGGAGGACGTGGGAAATGATTGAATTGATTCTCGGAACCTATGGCGCTGCCTGCTGGTTGATCTTCAAGAAATTCAAATTAGTTCCCATCACCACCTACACCGTTTGCACCGCGGTATTGGGCGGAATGGTTCTGTTGGTGGGACTGTTGATTTTGCTGTCGGTATGCCATCCGGTCAGCCACGATGGAAGGTTCTATTCGACCGTTACCCAGATCGTGCCACAGGTGCGTGGCAAGGTGCTCGAAGTTCCCGTCAAAACGAATGCACCGCTGAAGACCGGCGACGTGTTATTCCGTATCGACCCCAAGCCCTACCAATTGGAAGTCGATCGATTGGAAGCGATGCTGGCCGGAATGAACGCTCAGGTTTCGCAATTGGACGCACGGCTGGCATCGGCTCAAGCGGCGACGGAAGTCGCGCGGTCGAATCTTCTGGTCTCTGAATCGGACTACGACCGGCAGGCGCGGATCTCGTTGGACATTTCCCAAACACAGATCGATCAAACCGAAACGCGCCTAAGTTTGGCGAAGGAGAATTTGAAACGTAGCCAGGAATTGGCTGAATCCGGCGCGGCGTCGCAGCGTGAACTGGACGCCGACCAGGCGCGGGTCGATGCGCTGGAATCCGAACTGTTGCAAGCGAAAAGCGCGGAACAAAAAGCGCAAGAGACGTTGGCTTCGGGGAGCAACCGCTTGAAGGCGGCTCGCGATGAATTGAAGCGTGCCGAAGCCCAGGAACGCGAAGCGCGGGTTGCGTTGGAAGCCGAAAGCGATGGGGTGAACCCCGACGTGCGCCAGGCGATGGCGGAACTGGAGCGGAAGCGTTGGGAGCTGGAACAAACGGTCGTCCGTGCACCGACCGATGGCTATGTGACTCAGGTCACACTGCGTCCGGGGCAAATGGCGACGCCATTCTCTCCCATGTCGGCGATGCTGTTTATCCCCGATGAGAAACAGATGCTGGTCGCCCGGTATCCGCAAAATGCGATCGCTGGGATCGAAACGGGACTGGACGCCGAACTCGCGTTTCAAGCGTATCCCGGGCGCATCTTTCCCGCGAAAGTGGAATATGTTTTCGACATCATTCCCGAAGGACAGTTCCTAGGAATGGGGAAGCTACAAGGCGGAGCCGATGCGAGTGTTGGCGATGATATTCCGGTGAAATTTGTGTTTGGTGAAGATGTGGAAGCTTTAAACCTGCCGACTGGAGCGCACGTCAGCATCGCCGTCTATACGCATAACTTTCACGCCTTGGCGATTGTTCGCAAGATCATTCTGCGAATCAAGAGTTGGGAGAACTATGTGTTCTTCATGAAAAACTTTGACGCCGTCCACTAATGGATTGTCGTTTTCGGTGCGTCCGCGTTGCAGTGATGCGCCGTTGGTTAAATGCGTTGGGCGACTCGCCGTGGATCGCCTATCCGCAGCAACGGGCAACGTGTGAATCGCGGTGATGATGATCGTCCTGTGGCGACACGTTTTGTGACGCCGCAGGCAACTTCTAAAATAGGTCCATCTGTTTGGGATCTTCCACGCTGCGGCGTGGGGAATCGTTGGATGGAACCGTTGGTTTCGTCTGGGGCCTGCGCTCGACGGAGATCTCCGTTTCGCCGGCGTTTGATTTTTCGGGCTTCGGTTCGGCCGAAGGTGTTTCTTGCGGCGCAGGGAGGGCGTTGAACCATTCACGGTCGCCATCGATGTAGAGATCGGTTTCGGGTTCCACGGTGGCGGTGACGCCGAGGGCGTGATACAGCAATGCCGCCGACGTCTTTGCGTTGAAGTTGCTTTTGCCGGCCGGGATGATGTAGATATACAGCGCATGGACCGGGCGTGTCACCGCGACGTACAACGTGCACAGCGATTCGGTCATCGCGGCGGCGATGCTGCGTCCAAACGCCTGCTGCCATTGATCTTCCAGCATGCCCCAAGCTTGATGCTTCACGTAACGTAGGGCTCCAGTCGCTCGAGCGGTTGGGCTGGGGGCGATCGTGACGCATTTCTGTGGTGGTTTGGAGAGCGGCCCGTCGAGTTCGGGCAGGATCACGGCGTCAAACTCCAAACCCTTGGCTTGGTGAATCGTCATCACGCGAATCTGTGCTTCCCGTGGCCGTTGCACACGTCGCTTGGTGACCATTTCCACAAACGCGGACCAGCGAGATTGTGGAGCCCGTGCGTATTGATTGGCCAATCCGATCAACTGACGCAACCGTAACCGATCCGCTTCGCCACATTCGGGCAACAGCGTTTTGGCAAGTTCGGTCACGGTGGCAACGAGCCCTTCGTGTTCCAAGCGGTCACGCAATTCCGACGACAATCGGAGGCTCTCGCGATAGGCGATCTTGCGATCGATGGCCGATGTCAGTTCCAGCGACTTCGCCAACGGAGAGTTGGCAAGATGGAACCGCCAACGCAGATCCCCAGGGTGTTCGGCGATTCGGATCGCAGACAGCACCAATTCGACCGCTGCCGAATCGATCAGTGGGTTGCCACCTTCTTGACTGACATCCAGCCCCAGTTCCCGCAGCAGATAGATCATTCGGCCCACGGTTTGGTTGGTTCGGGTCAGGATGCCGATCGATTTGCCGGGGATCTTGTCGGCGAGTTCCCGTACCTGCGTTGCGACGTACCGTTCGTGCAGTGCACGCTTTTCACTGGCCGAACCCTCTCCCTGCGGCCCCGTCGAAAACTGCACGTAGCCAGGTCGATCGCGGAACGCTGCGTGATGGTCGTGAAACGCATCCTCAAATTCGTGCAACGCGTGACACTTCCACTGTTCGTCCCCGACCGGATGTGGTTCGCGTTCGCTGTAGGCAGGATGTCGATGCAGGTTTTTGAAAATCTTGGTCACGTTGTCGGTGATCACCGGACTGCTGCGGAAGCTGGTGTCCTGTGGTTGCGAATCGACGTTTGGCAGTTCCTGCTGGACCGCGTCGAAGATCTTCGCCTCGCCACCGCGCCAGCCATAGATCGCCTGTTTGGTATCGCCGACGCAGAAGAATGTCCGTTCGGGGGCGCCGACACTTGCGCGTCGCGCGAACGGTCGCAGCACATCCCACTGGACCGGCGCGGTGTCTTGGAACTCATCCAATAGCACGTGATCCAATGACGCATCCATCCGAATCGCCAACCGATCTAGGTCTCCCGAGACTTGATTTGCCTGCAACCGATCGATCCACGCAGCCAGTTGATGGGAGACATCATCGAAGCTGAACCGTCGGGCGTTTTGTTTCAACGAACCGAGATTGCGATCGTACGATTCCAGCAGATCGCCAGTCGCTTCGGTCTGCATTTTCAAACGCATCACAAACTCGTGCCGCGCTTTGGCGTAGATCACTTGCATCGCGGCCACTAAATCGTCGGGAACCGGTTTTTTGTAGTAGGTGACCGGATCGCCGCTATGCTGAGATTCGTCCGCGGCCGCGATCAGTTTGGCTTCCACGATCGCGTCCCATTGTCCGGTCAGGGTCCATTCCCCGTACTTCCGCATCGCTTTGTCGATTCGTTTGTCGCCGCTGGCACTGCTGTCCAATACGCCCACCGCTGCTGTGATCGCCTTGGTCGGCGGCGCTTTGACCGGCGTCAACGTCCTCCAAGCATCGCGGTGGCTGCGACGGAATCCGGCGTAATTGTTCTGCACCACTTGTTGCAAGCGCATTGCCACATTCCGCTCGGCTTGCCCCTTGCTGAGCATGTGAAATAGCGACTGGACCTCGGTCTCGTCGAATTGCTCCAGCATGCGCGTAATGGCCAGATCAACAAACCAACTCTCCTCGATTTCATCCGTCAATTGCCAGCCCGGCGGCAGCCGTAATTCGAATGAAAACGAACGCGCCAATTGGGAAAACAGACTGTCGAGCGTGCAGATCCTCAACCGGTGAATCGATTGCAAAATTCCAAGCAACAACGGTGCAGGGGCGTCGGCCGTTAGGTTGGGATCGCCGATCTGCGTTCGCAATCCATCGAGCGCTTTCGGGTCGGTCGCCGCACGGGCTAGCGAAAGTAGCAAGCGATTGAGAATCTCTCCCGCTGCCTTCCGCGTAAACGTTGTCGCCAAGATGGTCTCGGGAGCGGCCCCGTTCAACAGGATCTGTAGCAAGCGGCCTGTCAATTGATATGTCTTGCCGGTCCCTGCCGAAGCGCGGATCATCAGCGGACGCAGCGCGTCGGCGGTCGGCGTTGCGGCGTCGGTGCGGCGGTTCGATTGGGATGGACTCATGCTTGCGTCTCCTCCAACGCATCCTCGTCTTGATCGGTGAACAAGTGTTCGATGCTACCGGTCTGGCAGATGACGGCGTAGTCGTCGTAATTGGTTGCCGCGTCGGGGTTGGCGATAAAGCGACCTTCGCGGACGCCCCGGACGACGTCGGCTGCGGCGACATCAGCCGATGCGTAGAGTGCAGGTGTAAATTCCGCGATGTTCACGCGGACGTCCGATTCCTTTTCGCCAATATTGAAATAGCCCAGCTGCACTAAATCGCGATCGGCGTGTATCTCCAACGCGGATAACATGTGGCGGTACAGTGGCAGCTGAAGATCGATCCACTCGTCGGTCGACTTTTTGTAATGCTTCTTGAATGGATCATGAGCGTGCGTCTTGTAATCGATCACCGCCCAGCGATCGTCATCGGGGTGGTAGTCAATGCGGTCGATGCGACCTTTCAGTCCAAACGGGGTTCCATCGACCATCAACACGGCGTTGTGCTGAACGTCCACTTGCCGTTCGGCAGCCCACAGCAACCAGCCCTGCTGTGTCCGTTCCACCTGTCGTTTTGCGACCAGCTTCAAACGGTTCAACGCACTGGTGATTTGCAACCGCACCGGAGCCGAGGGGCGATCGCCATAGCGTTGCCGGGCCAAATCCGATGCCGCGTCCAATAAAAAGCCTTCGACCTCGTCGTGGTTCGTCGAATGCTTGGGCCCGTCTTTCCCAAACTCTTCCAACGCATCGTGAATCAAATTGCCAAATTGGTTGGCGGCCAATTCGACCACGGTGTCATCCAACGGACGCAGCTTGGCAATGTGCCGCAGGAAAAAGCGGTAGGGACAGCGCAGGTAATCGCCAAAGGCCGTGACCGAAAGGATGCTTGGCGGATTGTAGTCGCAGGGGACAGGGATCGGCAGGTTCGACGTGGCTTGATCGGTCGACCAGATCGATGCAACGACGGGCCGTGGCGGCAGTTCGTCTAACAATCGCAGCGTTCGCGTCGCCGCCACGTCAGCCGAACAGGCGGCCAGCAAACGGCTGGGGGGCGTTGGCGATCCCTCGGCACTGGCCCGACCAACGATCCATCGGACTGCGGGGCGGCTGTGCATCATCAGACTCAACGCATACGCATCGCGGGCATACCGTTGATCGTTGTCGGCAATCTTCAATCGATGCCTCAGCCCACCGGGAAGGAACGGATCGGCGACGACGCTCTCGGGAACAAACGGTTCGTTTAAACCGACGACACATAACGCTTCGTTGGTGTCGAGCGCCAAATCCAACCAACCGACAAGTTCGATCGTGTCGGGGTTGGCGGGATGATGCAGTCGAACATCGGCGATCTGAGCCAGTAGCATCTCCGCAATGGTTCCACTGGGCAACGACAGCTCCAATGGCTGAGGCACACTGCTTAATCGATCGATTGCTGCATCGATGGCGACCAAGGCCTGCCCCAGTTTCTGTTGCCACGAACCACGAAGGTTTTGGCGACGCTTGGAGTAGACGGTGTCCAGGGTGGTGCGGATTGCATTACACCAATCGGTCAGTTGGATTTCCGCCGCCGATTCGTTGACCAGCAACGGTTCCAACCAACGGTCGACGGTGGTGATCAATCGGCCGACCAATTCGCGATCGGTGGCTGCCACTGGGATCGGATCGGTCGTCCGCAGCGGGAAGTGCTCGCTACGCAGTCGATCCAAACAGACCAACCAGTTCCCATAGGCCGCCGAAGCTTCGCCGTCGGGAGCGGTGGAGGTCAAATCGGCAGTCAGCATCGCGTGCAGGTCCGCGTGTCGCACAAGACTCGACAAGGCGCGATAGCTGCGAGTTTGAATGTAATCCACGATCAGCGACAACAACCGGGCGGGAGCGGAACGGATCAACGGATCGCCAAGTTCCGCGTGGACGTCGATTCCCTGGGTCGCCAATTGTTGGCTGACCGGCGCGATCATCGCCTCGTCGGTGATCCCGATCGTGATCTGATCCAGCTGGAATTGCGCGCGCCAACCCGAGATGATCTGGCCGGTCGCGACGGCTTGGTCTTCGGCGTCGGTGGCGGGAACCAATTGTTCGTCGGTAATCTGCAGCGTTCGTTTCGTCCAAGCCGTTGGAAGTACGCAGCCGTATTGGTCGAAGACGTCCGCTTCGGATTCGGGGGCACCCACTAAGATGGCGACGCGTGGGGCGATCGCTTCGATCATCGTCCGGATACTCTTGTTCAGATCGACCGCCCCGACCACGATCACATCGCCAGGGGCCTGGCACAGATGGCCCGATGTGGCGTGTCGCCGTTGAGAATATGGATCGGATCGGCCCACCGCCTGTAGCGTCGCGTCATACGCGTTCGCTAATTTTTCCAACAGTTCCCATCGCGGGGTTTCTGCCGGCGTCTCCTTCGCCAACGCATTGGCAACGTCGCCGAAACTGAAATGTTCGCTCGCCAGTTCTTCGTGCAGTCGGCGAACGGCACCGGCCAATTCCAACCACGGCGCGATCGGAGTTTGGGGAGGCGGATTGGCAATCAAGGGTTCCAGCGACGCCGACGGAGCCGCGCGCAGCACCTGGCACCAGGCGAGCGTCTGCTCCATCTCATTGGCGATCGGCGCGGTCGGTTGATACAGACGTTCGGGCAAACCGCCGGTGGTGATGATGATTGGCGCCGCCAGCGTGCGGTTCCGCGCCGCGGCGAAACGGGTCAACATGTCGCCAAATTGCCGCGTCGCACGTCGTCCCGGCAAGACAATCGTCAGCGCACTCAAATCCCACTGATCGGTGGGGGGATAGGCATTCCAAAGCCACTCGGCCGCCAACGGCAGCAGCGGCTGATTCCATCCCAAAAAGATCGGTTGTAAGCTCGAACCAGACGCCACAAAGAGACTCCGTTCAATCGGTAAAAGGGGGTGATCGAGGCCAGCAGCAGTCTATCCTGCAATCCCCTTTGGACAAGTCAGGTCCACGCCAAGATCCAATTTGGGGGCGCCTAGGAAGAAATTGCGATAAAAGCTAAGCTAATATAACGGTCCGGGAAACACTTCCGGATTTCCAGCGAGACCGGGTCAAAAAAATGATTGTAGCGCAATGAAACGAATCCAATCGATGTGGCGGGCGACACGAATCCTCTGGGCGATTCTGCTGGTGATCGGGATCATCTTGCCTTGGATCGATCCGATCATGTTTGCGATCTGGCTGATCAATCTACCGATCTGCGTCGGCGTCTTCTTCTATTTCGCTTACGTCCGCTACGACGAAGAAGGGAACGACCTGGAACGCTAGACCGGCAGACAATGTTCGCGTGAAGACGGTCGCCTAAAAGGGGGCCTCGGCGGATGGACGGTCGTGGAATGACGCTACTTCCACGTTCCTTCCAGTGGTACCCGATGGGGTAGGTTGGTTGTTGGGTTTTTTTGTGCCCCGATAGTCAGCCCGTCGATTGGGCGTTATCAATGAGTGCCAAGCCGGCCGGCTTGCCAATTATTCTCATCTGCCCCCGTTGCGCAGGGGCGTTCGTCGAGCATCCAGCTATGAAGGAGCCGAGAGTGCAATCGTGGAAACCGCAGGGGTTGCAAAGGTCGACGCCGTCCCCGATGCATCCGACGGCAATGGGACGCTTTCCATGCGGAATTCTCTGCGTCGCACTCATGATACCCTCCATCGGGTGTCGGAAAGACGCGGTTGAATTGGAGAGTAAGCCACCGCTGCCCGTCTCGTTGCTGACGTTGTCCAAAGCGATTCCGTCGTCGTCTTACACCGGGTCGGGAAGCGTTAAGGCGTGGAAGACCGAACAGATCGGATTTGAAGTTGCTGGCCGGGTCGAATGGGTGCTCGAACCGGGTAAGGATGTCGACGGTCGCATGGTCGATCCCGACGGCAAATTGATCCAAGCCGGAACGCCGTTGGCGCAGCTCGAATCGTCTCGCTACGAAATCGCCGTTGAATCGGCCGAAGCGAATCTCGAGGTCGCGGAATTGCGGAAAGAGGGGATCGAGATCCGATTGAAGGAGGCCCTGCCGGCCGAGCTGGATGCCGAGCGAGCCAACTTGAAACTGGCCGAATTGGAATTCTCTCGTATCGAAACGCTGCAAAAACAGAATGCTGCGTCGCTGTCGGAATTTGATCAAGCGCGTAACGAAGTCCAGGCGCGACAAGCCTCGCTCAGTTCGCTGCTGGCTAGCGAAAAGCAGACGGGCGCGGAGTTTAAATCCGCAGCGGCGGAGATCCGTCGGGCGCAACAGGCATTGCGGGATGCCCGTCGCGATTTGGACAACACCACGTTGTACGGGTCTTACCAAGGACAGATCTCCGAGGTGATGGTGGTTCCCGGGAGTGTCGTTTCGGCGGGATCTCCGGTGTTGACCTTGCAGATGACCAGTCCGATCAAGGTGGAAGTCGAACTGTCGTCGCGGCAGTCGCGGTTGATGCGCAAACGCCGGCATCTCCCCGTCTCGTTCCTTCTGCCCGATGGCAATCCGCGGGTTCAAAACGCGTTTGTTTACCGAATCGCTCCCAGCGCGGATCCCACGACACGGACCTTTGCGATGTCGTTGTTGATGCTGAACGAAAAGATCCACGACCTGCCCGATGAGTCTCCAGGGTCGGCGACGGTGGCCAGATCGGAGGACCTCTGGCCGTTGAAGTTGAAACAGATGATGGTGACCAGCCCCGGTGTGTTGCTGGTCGAAGAAAAATCGATCCTCCGCGACGACCAAGGTCCGTTCATCTATCAAGTGACCAATGCCAAGCTCCGCGATGTCTTGCCGACCGTTTTGAAGGTCCGTCAGCGACGGATTGTCGAGCACGATTTGAGGGTTCCATTTTTGGGCAATTGGACGTTCCGTTCGATCGCGTTTGTCGATTCGGAACCGGTCGATGAAAACACGCTTTATGTCGGCCAGCTGAAGTTCGAGGACAACGACGCTTCGACTTGGGATGGCGAATCGGTCATCCTGGATGCCGGCTCTCAATGGATGTTGCGCCCCGGCGATTTGGTGACGGTCGATCTGTCCAGCAACGTCATCGAGCCTGGGTTTTATGTACCGATCGACGCGATTTACGAAGAATCGGGGGAAACGTCGCTGTTCGTCTACGAGGAGGGCGTTGCCAGGAAATTGCCCGTGCAGGTGGTCCCCGCTGAAAACCTTGACGCCGGATCGTTGATGGAGATCCGGGCGGCGGAACTTACCGATGGGTTGCAGGTGATTGTTGGCGGGGTTCACTATTTACGCGATGGCCAAGCGGTCCGGGTGATCGGACAACAAAGCCTCGATTCGATTGTGCGCGAGGAAGCCGGGGTTAGCGAGGAAGCGTTGTACCGCGAAATCGAATCGGCGGCCGAGGCGACGGTTCCCAAGGAGGAACGGTAACCATCATGTCACTCCCTGCCCTTGCCGCGAAATATCAACCGATCGTGATCTCTTTGGTGCTGTTGGCGATGGCCACCGGCGCGGTCACTTACGTGACGATCCCCCGTCGCGAAGATCCCGAGTTCACGATCCGGGTGTGCGTCGTTTCGACCTCCTGGCCGGGAGCGCCTGCCGAAACGGTCGAGGAGTTGGTGACCGATAAGATCGAACAAAAGTTGATCAGTATCGAAGAGGTTCATCTGACGCGATCGACAACCGTCACGGGGCAGTCGACGGTCTTTGTGGAATTGGAAGACAACGTTCCGCCATCCGATATCCAAAAGGTTTGGGACAAGGTTCGAGCGCGCGTCGATTTGGTACCGATGCCGGCCAGCGATGTCCGTCCGGTGGTCAACGATGAATTTGGAGATACCGCGGTTCTGTTGTTGGCGATTCATCAGACGCCAACGCATGGTCGGCCCGAGATCCGGCCACAGGACGCTTATTCCGCCCGCCAGTTGGAAATCTACGCCGAGGACGTTCAGGACGCATTGCGTTTGCTGCCGGGCGTGGCAAAGGTGGACATGTTTGGCCAGCGGCAGGAGGCGATCTATATCGAGACCGACCTCGCAAATTGGTCGCAGATCGCCTTGACCACTGCCCAGCTGGAATCGCTGGCACGGGAACGGAACATCATCGAAGCCGGTGGCCAACTGGACACCGTGACCGGACACTATTCGGTGAACACGGGGGGCGAATTTAATGCGGTGGATGAGATTCAACAGATCGCCAGCACCGTCCATACCGACGGTGGAGACAACAGTGTCCCGCTGGCGGAGCTTGGACTGACCGTTACGCGAGGACTGGAAGATCCCGCGAATTACCTCTGCCGGTACGGAGACGTCACGCACAGCACACCGGCGGTGATGTTAGGGCTCACGATGAAGTCGGGCTCCAACATTATCGAGGTTTGCAACGCAGCCAATGCACGGGTCAAGGAGATGATGGACGTTGAGCGTCGCCTTCCGCCAGACATCGCCGTCACGGCCGTCTCGGATCAATCGGAAAGCGTCGCCAAAAAAATCCGTGACGTAATGATCAACGTGATCGAAGCTGTCTTGATCGTGGTGATTGTTGTCTATCTTGTTGTTGGCTTTCGCACCGCGTTTGTGATGGCGGCGAATATTCCCATCGTGGTTCTGATCACGTTGGGGATCGTGGCGTTGTTCGGAGTGCAATTGGAACAGATCTCGCTGGCCGCGATGATCATCTCGCTGGGCCTGTTGGTCGATAATGCGGTCCAGGTTTGCGACCAAGCGCGGACCAACCAGATTGCGGGAATGGCCCCCTTTCCCGCCGCGATCGACGGTGCCAATACCTTGGCGATCCCGATGTTGGTTGGAACACTGACGACGATGGCGGCCTTCTTGCCAATGTTGATTTCGCTCGAAGGCGGAGGGAAGGAGTACGTCTACAGCTTGCCGGTGACCGTTTCGACAACGCTCGCACTCAGTTGGTTGTTGGCGATGAGTCTTTGCGTGATCTTGGCTGGCGTTTTCATTCGAGCCCCGCAACCGGACGAATCGGGATCGCCCGTGCTCGCCGGGTTCGCGGTTTTGAGTCGATGGTCCTCGCGGTGGCGCAAGCGGACGGCCGACGGTTCGGAAAGCCGGACAGGCCATCGTTCCACGGAAAATCTGGCATTTCGAACGTATGGCGTGATCGGCCACATCGCCGTTGCCGCCAAATGGACGACGGCGCTGTGTGTGCTGATATTGATGGTCGGGATCATGACATTGCCCGTCAGCAGCGAATTTTTTCCGGAGGCTGACGGGACGCAGTTCGCCGTGAAGATCCTCTTGCCCGAAACCGCGACGATCGATCAAACCGATCAGGTTGCCTTGAAGGTGGAAGCCGCGATTCGAAAACTGGCGACCGAAGGCGATGTCACGGTGCCGCGGTTGCGATCGATGCGAACGATGGTCGGTGGTGGAGGCGCGCGATGGCATCTCGGTTGGGAACCCGAACCGAAGACGCGTTCGTACGCCGAAATATTGGTCCGCACCACCGACAGTTCGGTAACAAAAGAATACGCCGAAAGGGTCCGTGAAGTCTGCCAACGCGGCGATCCGTCGCTGGATATCGATCCGATCGTGGGCGCGCGGATCGTGCCGGTGCAATTGGCACTCGGTCCGCCAGCGGATCCGTTGGTCTTCCGTATCTCAGGCAATGGGTTTGCCGATCCGGTGGTGCTGCGGACGGCCGCCGATCGGCTGAAGGAGATCGTCGATCAACAACCCGAAACCTGGGACGTTAGTGATTCTTGGGGCGTCGATGGGTTGCAGGTTCGTGTCGCTGTCGATCAAGATCGCGCGGTCCTCGCCGGAGTTACGAATTCGCAAGTCGCCCAAACGCTCCATTCCTATTACTCCGGATTGCAATTGACGACGTTCCGCGAAGGGGATCACCAGGTGCCGGTCTACTTCCGGTTGCAGGCTAGCCAGCGTCAATCGATCAGCGGTCTTCAAGAAGCGTTTGTCGAAGGGGACAATGGGAAGATTCCTTTGGCTTCGCTCGCGCGGCTGCATCCCGGTTTTGAATTAGCCCGCGTCGAACGGCGGAATATGAATCGCACCATCGAGGTGAGCTCACGCATGGAACCAGGGGTGACGGGAAACGACGTGGTCGCACGGGTCTTGAAGTCCGATCCGATGCGTGATTTGGAGGCGGGGCTGCCGATAGGCTATTGGATCGAACCAGGGGGATCGTACGAAGAGAGTGCCGAGGCGGGGGGCCAGATGATGACGTCGTTTGGCATCTCCTTCCTTTTGATCGTGCTGTGCCTGATTTTCCAATACAACGGCTGGTCCAAACCGTTGGTGATTCTTTCGACCTTGCCGTTGGCTTTAGTCGGCGCCTGGCTGGGGCTATTCCTTTCCGACAAATCGTTGGGCTTCATGCCTCAGTTGGGGATCTTGGCACTGTTCGGTATCGTGCTCAACACGGCGATTATCTTTATCGAATTCGCCGACATCTTGATCACTCAACGGGCCTTGGCGAAACGCGCAACAGGATCCGCCGAAGGGCCCATCGTGGGGCTAAGCGTTGCCGAATTTCGTGGCTGTTTGGTCGACGCGGGAAAGCAGCGGATGCTGCCGATTTTTCTGACAACTGCGACGACCGTGGGCGGCTTGATACCGCTTGCCCTTAGCGGTGGACCGCTGTGGGAAGGACTCGCCTACTGCATGATCGTTGGCTTGATCCTGACGACCACGTTGACCTTGGTGATCGTGCCCGCCTTTTACGCGATCCTGGTGGAGACCTTTGGCGTGCAACCGGTGAAGCTTCCCGAGCCCCAGGAGGGCTAAGCGTTCGTGTTAGGCGAGCCGTGTTCCATTGTCGACCGATTGGTCGGGCACGGCCAGCACCACCGCTCCATCGCCGCGATGAAAGCCCGTCACCAGACACTCGGACATCACTGGTCCGATCTGCTTGGGCGGGAAGTTGACGACACCGATCACTTGCCGTCCGATCAACTGTTGCGGAGTGTAGAGGTCCGTGATCTGAGCGCTGCTGCGTCGGATGCCGATCTCGGGGCCAAAGTCGACACGAAGCTTGTAGGCGGGCTTCCTGGCTTCGGGAAATGCTTCAGCCGCCACGATCGTGCCGACCCGCAATTCCACACGCTGAAATTCGTCCCAGGTGATCTCGTTCATTGAGCATTCCGTGCTGCGTTCCATTCCCGCAGGTATTGGTCGAGAAACGATTGCATGAAGGCGTGCCGTTGCCTCGCGATGCGGCGGGCTGGGTCGGTGTTCATCAGGTCGGTTAGACGGAACAGTTTTTCGTGGAAGTGATCGATCCCGGTAGGGCGTGGTTCACTCTCGGTTTGCGAACAATGAAACGGCTGGCCGACGGTGGCACCATACTCGATGGTGCGAACGATTCCGACCGCTCCCAATGCGTCCAATCGATCGGCGTCTTGAACGATCTGTGCTTCGAGCGTCAACGTGGACCGATCGGTTCGTTTGCGGAACGAGATTGTTTCGACAATCTCGACCACGCGAGGGATGACGGGCGAGGCCACCGGTTGTTCGGCGAGAATCTGTTGCGTGAACTCCCCGCTGCGTTCGATTCCACCTTGAAATTTGGCGTCCCCAATATCATGCAGCAGGGCAGCCAGTTCGATGACAAACCGATCGCCGCCAACTTCCGCCTGCAGGCTTTGGGCTGCGTGACGAACTCGCAGCACATGATCGAAGTCGTGCCCTGCGGCTTGTCCGGCCATCCGTTGACAAACGATCTGTTCGACCGCCTCGACGCATTGGCATTGTTCGCGATCCATCGGCAACTCAATCGTCGGAATGGTTGGATTCGTACGCCAAATCGCGGACGCGCAGTCCAAACTTGTCTCCCAATTTGACCACTTCACCCGACGCGATCAGCTCCTTGCCAATCATCAGGTTCAACGGCTCGTCGTAAACCTTCTCGAAGGTCAACATCGCACCGGTGGTCAGATTCAAGACGTCTTCCAGCGGAATTTTTTTGGTTGCCAGCACCACCGAGACTTCGGTTTCAATGCCCAACACGCGTCGTTGAAAAGAAGGGTTTGCTGTTCGCACGGTCACACCTGGGGGTAGAGTTCACCGAGCGCGATGTCGGTGGCAGCGAGGAAGGCTTGCTTTGCCTGCGAGCGTTGCGGGAAAACCGGTCACGGGGGGCGATCTTCCCAATAGTGTCATCGGCATCCGCGGGGGCCCCCCTTGATGCGCGATTGAACCGTTTCCAACCACCGAACCCAAACCCACTAACAGATCTCTCTTTTGTAATCTTTGCTTCCGTTGCATCGCGAAAACTGAACCAGATCGTTCAAAACCCCCGTCAATAGGTGTTGAACAAAACGCCTGCGAGATGCGTAACATTTGACCGTGCAATGGTTTAACGATGCAGCGCTGGAAGGAATCCCAATATCGAGAAGGATTTAAATTCCTCAACGGAACCCCCCGGCAGGGGGTGCAACCGCGGGGGGCGAAGCGTTACATTTAGTTGAGCTGGTGCAGGAGACCAGTTCGGCAATTTGCCGAAGTTAAACGATTCTAAGCCTCTGATCTTTGGAAAGTGACCCAACCACGATGTGCTTATTGGCTTTGCAATATCAATTGGTTCCTGAAAGCCCAGTCTTGGTCGCGGCGAACCGTGAAGAATACTTCGACCGCCCCAGTTTGGCCCCCTCGATCCAGTCGGGAAAACCGCGCGTCCTGTGCGGAATCGACCAACGCGGCGGTGGGACTTGGCTGGGTGTGAACCAGAATGGGATGTTTGTAGGAATCTGCAACCGTGCGACCGTGACCCCTTTATTTGGGCAGCGATCTCGTGGCTTGTTGTGTCTGGATCTGTTGCGTTGCGGATCCTCGCGAAAGGCTTTGGAAAAAGCTCAAACCGAATTGAGCAAGACGCGATACGAGGGGTGCAACATCATGATCGCCGATGCCACCGCGGGCTTCGCGATCCATTCCGAAGAAGAACACGAAGTCGTCGATCTTGTCGAGGGGCTGAACATTATCGGTTCGCGCAACTTGAACGATCCAACCGACGAACGTGTCGCGATGGCGCGTCGGCTGTTGACGTTGCAGACGCTTGACTCCCCCGTCAAGTTCCTGGCCGTTGCCAGCAAGGTCTTCGCGCGCACTCCGACTCTGCCCGGCCGACCTTCGATGGTTGTTCGCGGCAACGATTACGGAACCGTCAGCAGCACGCTGTTGTCGTTGGGCGTGAAACCTCGCGATGCGATCTATCAGTTCTCGACGGGAGCTCCGGATCAAGCGAAGTACGAAGACTACTCGCCGCTGTTGCGTGACATCCTCAGCCGAGGTCTGCGTGAGGCGCGAACCAAGGCGCAACGCGCTTAAT
Organism: Rosistilla carotiformis; assembly: GCF_007753095.1. NCBI lineage: Bacteria > Pseudomonadati > Planctomycetota > Planctomycetia > Pirellulales > Pirellulaceae > Rosistilla > Rosistilla carotiformis. Next base: position 4,073,063 of record NZ_CP036348.1, on the reverse strand, counting down.
GTTCGACCGATAGAAATTGGGGTGGTGCGTCCCTGTTGACGCAGCCCCCAGTTCACGCGATCAATGCCCACCCTCACCGCGAGCCGGTGTGAATCTCCCCCCCTCCTTCCCGCCAAAACCGCTTTGACAGTCTCTGGTTCCTTCTTGCGTCCTCCTCTTGCCACCGATGGTGCTTTGATGCCAAGCCTTTGCCGATTCTTGTCGTTTGCGATTTTGATGGGCTTTGCCCCTGCCGCGGTCTGCGTTGCCAAACCAGACGCACCGTCGCACGTCTACAAGTCGGTGGATGGGCGAGATTTGGTGCTTTATGTCACCGAGCCCGCGGGCGAGAAGCCGAAGCAACCGCGTCCGGCGATCGTCTTCTTTCATGGCGGCGGCTGGTTGGGGGGCGAACCGGGGCAGTTCAGTTCGCACAGCGAATATTTTGCCTCGCGCGGCGTGGTCTGTTTCCAAGTGCAATATCGTTTGTTGGATCGCAAATCCAAAACGCCTCCGGTCGATTGCGTCCAGGACGCCAAATCGGCGATGCGTTGGATTCGTGCTCGCAGCGAACAGTTTGGAATCGATCCGAATCGGATCGCGTCGGCCGGTGGATCGGCGGGAGGTCATCTGGCCGCGTTTGTTGGCTGTGTCGACGGCGGGGATGCGGCGACCGATGATCGGTCCGTCTCGGCGAAGAGCCAGGCGATGCTGTTGTTCAACCCCGTTTACGATAACGGCCCCGGTGGCTGGGGAACGGCTCGCGTCGGCGATCGCTATCAGGAGTTTTCCCCAGCGCACAATCTGAGCAAAGACGATCCGCCATCGATCGTCTTTCTGGGCAGCGAAGATCGTTTGATTCCGGTCGCCACGGCGGAAAAGTTCCGCGACGATTCGTTGGCGGTGGGAGTCGATAGCGAACTGCATGTCTACCAGGGGCAAGGGCACGGCTTCTTTAACGTTCGCAACGACGATGGGCGTTGGTATCGCAAGACGGTGGTCGAAGCGGATCGGTTTTTGAACAAGTTGGGATGGATCGACGGTCCGCCGACGTTGCAAAAACCGTGACCGAAGCGACCGAGAAACCGCCGCGTCTATACGACCGCAACTTCATGTTCGCGCTCGCCAGCCAGATGTGCTTTGTGATCGCCAACACTCTGATGGCTCACTACTCTCGCTGGATCGAGTTCCTCGGTGGGGATCTCGGCCAGGTCGGCATGATCATGGGAGCCAGTGCGACGTTGGGGTTGTTCTTGCGACCTTGGATCGCGCAATGGATCAATCGCTTGGGTTCCCGAACGATGTGGTTGTACGGGTACCTTCTGTTTTCATTCTCCGCAGTGGCGAACCTCTGCTTGGATGATCTCAGTCCCATGATCTATGCGATCCGCGCCTGCACGTTGTTAGCCGCTGCGATCGTGTTTGCCAGCGGATTGACCTACATTTCGCAAACCGCGCCGGAGCATCGCCGGACCGAAGCGATTGGCGTCTTGGGGGCGGGGGGATTTGTGGGGATGTTGATCGGTCCCTTGCTGGGCGATCTGATCTTGGGCAACGGTGCCGAAACCGTACTCGTCGCTCGACAGCGTCCCGACTTTGTCTGGTTGTTTCTTGTCGCGGGGGGAATCAGTTTGTTGCCGGCGCTCTTCTTGTTGATGATGCGGACCCCGGCCAGCAATGGGACGTGGCGGTCGGTGAAGCTATCCGATTTCGTAGCGACGACGCTTCAATATTGGCCCGGGGCAATTCTGTTGGTCGATTTTGTCTTTGGCGTTTGCATGACGGCGCCCTTCATCTTTGTCGCTAGTTTTGTCGACAACGCGCCCCTTGCGATCGGCAAGGTCTCGGTGATCGGGATCTTCTTTTTGTGTTACGCCGGTTGGGGCGTGACCGTTCGATTGTGGTTGGGCGATCTTCCCGATCGAATCGGCCCGCATAAAATCTTGATTGTGGGGATGGCGTCGATGGCGATCGGCATGTTCAGCTACAGCCTCGTTAGCTCCTCAAACGCATGGTTGATCGTGGTCCCCGCGCTGCTGACGGGGACCGGCCACGGGATGATGTTCCATACGATGACTTCGTTGACGATCCAGCCTTTTCCAAACGAGGTCCGCGGAACGGGGGCGGCGCTAGCCATGATGATGTTGGATCTGGGGACGCTTGTCGGAGCACCGGTGTTGGGTTACGTCGGGGATCGATTGGGATTCGCCGCGTTGTTTGCAACCGTCGGCGCGATCTGTGTTCTTGGGCTCGGCGTCTATATTTGGCGCGGCGACACGTCGACGCGCATGGCAAGTCTTTCGAATTGACCGGTGGAGGTTCCCGTGCTGCAACGACATCTGGCCCTGACCTTGTTGGACGAGTGCACCGGACGCGATATCTGGCCGGTCGAGCATTGCCGCAGCCGAGGGGTTCCCGAAGCGTGGATCGAAGAACTGGCGGACGCTTTGGAATCGAGCTTCCGCAACGATCGCGATACAATCTATGTCGATGGGACGCCGACAAACCAGTTCCACGGTATCCGCGACGTCGACCTTGCGATCCGCTTAGGGAAAGAACTGGGGATCGACGTGAATCGAGCGACGTCGTTGGCGATTTCTCGCCATGGGATCGTTCAAGCGATTAAGGAAGCTGTCGAAGAGGGATAACGCTGCAGAGGGGTTGGCCGGCAGTGGGGTACTGCGACCGAAAGCGAAGCACACGCCGGGGAGACAGGTGGTAAGATGGTTCCATTCTTATCACTCTCCTCTCTTTATCAGGAGCCCTCAATATGTTCCGTTTCCTTTTCTTGTTGGTGCTGATGGCAGCTGGTCTTCCAGCGATGGCAGCCCCTGGCAGTCGCGATCCCAATGCGTGTTTGAGCGTGCACGGATTGTGTGGCGACAGCAAAGCTTTGGTGGCGAAATGCGAAGCGCTTTGGAAAGCTAATTTCAAGGACGTCGAAGAGATCAATGCGGCGCGGACCAGCGGCCGGATCGAAGAGATCTCACACCAAGTGATTGCCCGCTGCACCTTTGCCGGAACCGAAATAGAGCAACTGGCCGAAGACTTGATCGACATGGGGGAACCGGCCGGTTTTGAGTTGCGGATCCGGGGCAAGAAGATGTGGAGCGAAGCGCATCACGGCGCGGTCTTTTACGAAAGAACAGCACGAGGTCAAAAACTGGAAGCGGCGGCCTTTAAGGCGTTGGAAAGAGGAACGCGGGCGCGCGAGAAAGAGCTGCAGCGGATCAGCGAACTGGCATCCAAAGGCGATTTAGAAGCTGCAGCGGCCGCCTATCGGGCGGCCGAAGAGAAGTTGTGGGACGATCTGCTCTGGATCCATTTCACGAAGCGCGGACCTTATGGTGATCCGTTTGAAACGGTCCGTAATTCGTTTCAGAACGCGTGGCACACTGAACGCAAAGCGGCGTCGGCGGCAAAGTTGAAAGAGATCGTTGCCAGCCAGTCGCCCGATCTGGAAGCGTTCTCCACGGAACTGACCGCGGCGATTGCATCGATCGGTCAAACCGGCAGCTGCGATATCGATGGCGCACCGGCGACGGGCCCCGAAGCGTTTGGAAAGTTCTTCGCGAAGTGGCAGCAGGCCCAGCTAGGACTGGTCCGATGCCAGGGAATCTATTGGGCTCTGCAAAATCTCGACGCGGTCCCCAAACAAGGGCACGGTCCGTGGACGCAAACGGCTGCGGAATGGAACACCAAGTTGTTGGCGATGCTGCCGCAATTGATCGTCGCCGATGCGAGTCGCGCGACGGCGGCCGATGCCGCTGGGCTCTACATGCGTTACTTGGACGTGATCGCACCCCTGGCACGAAGTACCCAGTCGGCAGCCCTTGCACGCGCGGTCCAGCCGCCGCTGGCGCAGCTGTTGAAATCGAATCCGCAAGCCGATGCGTTGGTCGATCGCTACTGGCGCGCCACCGACGATCTGTTGACTTGGCGGGGGCGGTTGGCTGCTGCACAAGCGAAAGAATTGGATTCGAGCTTCCCTGCATTGGCGAGCGTGTTTGCGCAAGCCAACCAAAGCTCCGACGACTATCAAGGTTTGTTTGCGAAGCCGGGCAGCCGGCCGACCACGCCGACGCTGCGGATCAGCTCTCCCGAATTACTCGTCGTTCCCGCGCCGAAACTGCTGGAAGCGCAAGTTCGTGCCAACGATTTGACGCGAATTCCGGGGGGAGGGCGTTTCTTGTTGTCGGGATATCGCGATCGCGTCTTTGCCAACGTTCCCGCTGCGCTCGATTACTCGCCCCAAATCGCTGCGTTGACCAGCGATCTGTTGGTGACCGAATCGCAGCCTCCGTTGACGTTGCGGGCCGCAATGGCATTGGACTCTGCCTCGCAAGTCGATCTGGTCGCCATCGGCGGCACGATCAAAGGCCTTTATCTTGAATCGGTGATCGCCCGTTTTGCTTCCTTGCCGTCCGCGGCTGCCGTGCTGTTCCCGTTGCCCGCAATGCCCAGTGAGGGTGAGAGCCAAGAAGAAATGGTTGGTTTGAATCAAATGATGATGCGATTCGACGTTATGCCCGCCTGGGTGCAACACGACTATTTTGTTGCGGACCTGCGTCAATTAAACTGACCGTTCCTGCCTCTCCCCTCTCCCCTCTCCTACCTTGAAACCCACCGGACGACGAAGATGTTGCTGAACTCCCTTCCGCACCGTGCCTGTCTGTTTGCGCTTACATTGCTTTGGATTGCCCCCGCCGTGGCGGAATATCCTGGCCGCGGTCCGATCGACGCTTATCTGGCTCAGCGGACCGCCACCGTCGAATCGCGATGCTTAACCGAACCGCTGACCGGCGAGCAATGGAACGCCCAGCGGCCTGAACTGGAACGGCAGCTGCGCGACATGTTGGGGTTGAATCCTTGGCCCGAGCGGACCGATCTCAAGCCAACGATTGTCGACCGGACGGAGTACGACGGATACGCGGTGGAACGAATCCATTTCCAGTCCCGTCCAGGATTGTACGTCAGTGCAAATCTGTACCTGCCAAGTGCCGGGGAGGGACCGTTTCCAACGATCCTCTACGTCTGTGGCCACGCGCGGGTGAAAGAGGATGGTGTCAGTTATGGCAACAAGGTCGGGTACCATCACCACGGTGTCTGGTTCGCCCGTCACGGCTATGTCTGCATGATGATCGATACGATCCAGTTGGGCGAGATCGAAGGAATCCATCACGGCACCTATTCCAAAGGGATGTGGTGGTGGGCCTCCCGCGGTTACACGCCCGCGGGTGTTGAAGCCTGGAACTCGATGCGTGCACTCGATTATTTGGAGACGCGTCCCGAAGTGGACGCAAAGCGTTTTGGAGTGACCGGACGCAGTGGCGGCGGATCTTATTCGTGGTGGACCGCGGCGATTGACCAACGCATTAAAGCGGTCGTGCCGGTCGCTGGGATCACCGACATGCGAAACCATGTCGTCGATGGATGCATCGAAGGGCACTGCGATTGCATGTTTATGGTCAATCGTTTCGGATGGGACTTTGCGACCGTCGCCGCGATGATTGCACCACGTGCGCTGCTGTTCGCCAATTCGCATCGCGACCGAATCTTTCCGTTGGATGGTGTGATTCGTACGTACCAGAAGACGACCAAGGTTTACGAAGCCTTGGGAGCGCTCGATAACGTCGCCGTCCACATCACCGAAGGTCCCCATAAGGACACGCAGGCGTTGCGAGTCGGTGCGTTCGCGTGGTTCGAAAAACACCTGAAGAATTCCACCGACGAGATGGAAGAAGTGGCTCGGAAGGTACACGAACCGCAACAGTTGCAAGTCTATGTCGACGGGATTCCGGCCGACCAACGCGTGACCGACGTTCAAGAATGGTTCGTGCCGGCAGCGACCGCTGCCGCATTGCCAACCGACAACGCGGCTTGGGCGAAACGGCAAGCGGAAAGCTTGCAGCGAATCGACGACGTTCCGGGAGCGGTACGTAATGTCGAAGGCTTCGCGCTGCAATCGGTCAACGAAACCAAACGCCAAGTGGTGGGAACGGTGGCGTTTCGTCACCTCGAGATCGATTCAAATTCCCCGTTGAAGAGCTTTGCCATCACTGCGGTTCCACAAACCGATAAGCCGATCGAAGCGTTGAAGGTTTGTATCGGTTCACCGGATGAACAAGGTATTCGCTTCACCATCGATGGCGAAGCGGTCCAGTACAGCACCGCCGACGATGAACTGGTCGGGTTGGAAGCGGTCGCGAAGACGGTGGCGTCTGAGAACCAAGCCGTGGTGTTCTTGATGCTGCAGGGCGATGGAAAGTCGCGATGGATGGAAACAGAGAAAGAGACCACGCATTTGCGACGCCGATTGCATTTGCTGGGGCAATCGTTGGATGGTATTCGCGTGTCGGAAATTCGCAGCCTGTTGGAGTTGCTTGCCGAGTCGGCCAAGGGGCTTCCGGTTGCGAAATCGGTGGAGATCGAAGCGTCGGGGAAAGAAGCGTGCATGGTGATGTTGGCCAGTTTGACCAACGCGGATGTTTCGTTGACGCTGCGGCAATTGCCCGAAAATCTAGCCGACGGGCCGATTCTGTTGGGGTTGAGCAAAGCGATCGATTTGACCGATCTGTTGGCGCTCGCTGCCGCTGGGCATCCCTTGACGCTCGATACTTCTGACAACGAAGCGGTCCGCCAAGTGCGCGCGGTTGCCGAACCGCTGGGGTGGCCGTTGGCGCGCGAGTAACATTCGGTACACCTGCGTTTCCAAATTCGGTCCGCGAACGTGTCGGCACCGACGGCGCTGCGCCGCCCCGATCCTGTGCTTCACTGGTTTGGGGCTCGATGTCCCATTGGCTTTTCCCGCAGGAACAAAAATTGAACGGGAAAAGTCCGAACCGTGGACCTTGCTCTTCTGTCCTGGTAGCAACGTGACGCCGCTTTCCTGGTGACACGAGAGCTTCGCCCGCGGTGGCGAAGCGGGGAATTCCTTGGCGGCGGCGTTGGGGGATCTCGGCCACCAAGGGCTCAGCGCAATGCAACTTTCATTTCGAGAATCAACGATGTGTGTGGCAATCAAAACGAATCGGTGAGCGAACCCGCGGCGGCATCCGACGTGTAGACCCGCTCAACTCACAACCTTTGATTCCATTGGATTGATCGAGAAATTATGAAAGTTGCATCCAAGCCCGCGGCAGCGACCGCTGTGGCGGCACGCGTTGCCGGAGAAGATATTCAGCCGGGGGATTTCGTCACCGTGCTTACCGAACTGGTTGAACTGCCGTCGTTCCTATGGGCCTGTTCCTCCCTGACGCTCCCGGCAGAGGAACCGATCGCATTTCGATTCCGGCCCCAGGAGACAGGCAAACCGTTGAAAGTCTTTACCGTTTGTCTGCCGTTTGTTTATGCCAAGAATGATCGTGGCGCGGTGGTCACGATCGACACGCGACTGAAACAACTAGTGCGGCTGGACCGGCAATGCGCTCGCAAAGTCTGGAAGCAATTGCGTTCCAAAACGCGTCGCAAGCGGAGCTGACGTGGCCCGGCGTTAATTGGCGGACAAGGCCTGCGACAGCTTTTGCACCGTCGTGAAGAACGTTTGAGGATCGTACTGTTTTTTCGCAAGCAGTGTCGCCAAATCGTTGTCGACTTTGTATTCCCGCCCGGGTGGTAACGAGACGACAGCGAACGCATCTTCCGAGGGAATCCCAAACGTGAAACGGTTGCCGTCGACATGCATGACGCGATCTTCGACCAAATGCGGCCGCAACAAGACGACATCGTTGTCGATCGGGGCGTATTCAGGGTGGCCGTATCCGTCCAATGCCCAACAAACGGTACCCACGGTCCCTTGCGGCGAAACCCAAACGAAAAAGCGGACGATTACCTTCTTGTGCTTCCCGTCGCGCAGCATGATCGTTGGGGCATCAAAGATGACTCCATCACGGTATCGGGCCACTTGGACGATGTCGTCCAATGCGCGTTCGTTCGCCGAGAAGACTGCCCCGCCGATCATTCCCAGGTCGGCACCCAATGGTTTGTGGGTGTCGCTTGAAATGACGACGTCGCGTCCGTCGATTTTCGTGGTAAAACCGATCCCGATTTTGTCCAACGTATAGTTGCCTTCGGAATCTTTGGCGACGTTGGCCATGTAGGCGAGGTTGAACAACGCTGCGTAATCACGCACCGTCGACGAAGCGGCATCGACATCTCCCTTGCCCAGCGAACCCTTGACAAACAAGACGAGGTCGGACCAACCCTGAGTCCCTTCGGGTTTAATCTCGGTTCCGGCCGGGATCCGTTCCAATGGGCGGACCTGAAAATCCCGTGAGACCGCCTCCACGGCCTCTGCCGTATCGATGGCGCCCACTGCGCTGCAAAAGATGCCTAGCAAACAGACCGTTCGTAAAATGGATTGTCGAATGCTCATTGCGCTACACCCTCTCTATGAAGATCACTTTTCGGACTAAAGGACCGTAGAACGCCAATCCGGCTCATTCCATCGCGCCGGGCGCAGACTATCAAAATCGCTCTTGCGTGACAATTCGAAGCGACAGCCTTTCTCTCCGGACGATGCGAGTTGGATCGGTTCCAGAGCGGTTGAGTCGTCTGGGAAACGACGCCGTAATGCAAGCATTGGATGGTCTCGTCCGCATGGGGCGGGAAACACCGTTTGAACGCTGGCAACAGTTGAGCGGCGCGTGGCGCTTTCTAAGAGCAAGCACCGTGCCGAACCGAGTTTGCGAGGGACGCTGAAAGCGACAGGATTTCTTGGTTCGGCGCGAGCCTATTTGGCGGAAGCCTGTCCTTAGACGATACGATAGTAATTTTGAGGGGGCGATGGAAATGGGGACGGGGACATGATCGAAGTCGATGGTTCGCGCGGCGAAGGGGGCGGGCAGATCCTGCGGACCGCGTTGGCGCTGTCGATGGTCAATTTGCAACCAGTGAGGTTTGTCAACATCCGCGCCGGCCGCAGTCGTCCCGGTTTGTTGCGACAACATCTGACCGCGGTCAAGGCGGCCGCATCCGTCAGCGGTGCCAAAGTCGAAGGGGATCGATTGGGTTCGATGACCCTTACGTTTGAACCGTCGAAAATCCAAGCGGGCGATTATCACTTTGCGATCGGTTCGGCGGGGAGTTGTCTGTTGGTGCTGCAAACAATTTTGCCAGCTCTGATGATCGCCGACGGTCCGTCGCGCGTTGATTTGGAAGGTGGAACGCACAATCCGTTTGCACCGCCGTTCGAATTCCTGGAGCAGAGCTTTTTGCCGTTGCTGAAAAAGATCGGTCCCGACGTTCGCATGACGCTCGATCGGCCGGGCTTTTATCCGGCGGGTGGTGGACGGTGTAGCGCGGCGATTACGCCAGCGGAAAAGCTGCAACCGATCGAGCTGATCCAACGGGGAAAGCTGTTGAATCGCGAGGCGTTGGCGATCGTTTCCCGTTTGCCAGCGAAGATCGCGGCACGCGAACTGGAGACCGCCGCGCGGACGCTCGGTTGGCCAAAGAGTACCTTAAAAGTCGAACAAGTGACGACGTCACCGGGCCCCGGCAACGCGTTGTTGTTGCGTGTCAGCTATGAAAACGTGACCGAAGTGGTAACCGGATTTGGCGATGTGAAGGTATCGGCCGAACGTGTGGCGAAAGGCGCCGCCGGCGAACTGAAGAAGTATTTGAATGGAACGGCTCCGGTGGGAGTTCATTTGGCCGATCAATTGTTGTTGCCGTTGGCCATGGCTGGCGGCGGCCAGTTTCGCTGCCAACAGACGACGCAGCATACGTTAACGAACATCGAAACGATCAAGATGTTTTTGGATTTGGAGATCGACGTTCAGCCGCAAGAAGATGAATTCGTGTTGATTCGAGTCGGTTGATCGGTGGGATGAGGGATGTGGGAGAAGCATGATGAAGACGCGTGAACTGAACAACTTGGGAATTCCAAAAGGGATCGCGATGCAAGCGGCTGTCGAAGCGGTCCGCAACGCGTCGGCCCAGGGCTTGAAGCGACCTGAACTACGAACGGCGATCGCGGCAATTGTCGAAGACCCCGCGTCGGCGAAGGACGATCCTCTTTGGGGATCGTTGGCCGATGCTTTGCAGACCGTCTTCTCAGCTCAAGACCGTTACATCGGTCGCGACGAACCCGCTCCCTGGCGTCAGTGGGGGGACGGTCTGGAATCGGGTGCCGTGGCACAGATGGTCGACGCCTGCAAGCTGCCGGTAACCGTATCGGGTGCCCTGATGCCCGACGCGCACTTGGGTTACGGCCTGCCGATCGGTGGCGTTCTGGCGACGAAGGACTGCGTGATTCCTTACGCGGTCGGCGTCGACATCGCCTGCCGGATGAAGATGACCGTTTTGGATATGCCTGTCGAAACGCTCGATACCAATCAAGATCGATTGCGAAATGCGATCGAGCGGGAAACGCAGTTCGGGATCGGTGCGAGCTTCCGTAAGCGACGGCAACACGAAGTGATGGATGCCGATTGGCGCGTCTCGCCGATCACATTCCAGAACAAGGATAAGGCGTGGAAACAATTGGGAACCAGCGGCAGCGGAAACCACTTCGTGGAGTTTGGCGTCCTGACGCTGCCGGCGGACGATCTGGGATTGGCAGCCGGAACGTACCTGGCGCTTTTGAGCCACAGCGGGTCGCGGGGAACGGGAGCCTCGGTTTGCGCCCACTACAGCAGTGTGGCCAAAGCGACGCACCCGGAACTGCCACGCGAACTGCAGAACCTTGCCTGGTTGAACTTGGATACGCAGGAGGGCCAAGAGTATTGGAACGCGATGAATTTGATGGGGGAATACGCTGCGGCCAACCACGCCTGCATCCACCGTGAAATCGCAAGCCACTTGGGAGTCGAAGTCTTGTTGGATGTCGAGAACCATCACAACTTTGCCTGGCGAGAATCGCATGGCGGAGAGGATCTGATCGTCCACCGCAAGGGAGCGACGCCCGCGGGCCGAGGCGTGTTGGGAATCATCCCCGGTTCGATGGGGACTCCCGGATACGTGGTCCGCGGAAAAGGTGTCGAAGCGTCGCTGTTAAGCGCGTCGCATGGTGCCGGTCGCAAGATGAGTCGCACCGCTGCGAAGAAGCAGTTCCGATGGAAAGAGGTGAAGAAGTTCCTCGACGATCGCGGCGTGACGTTGATGTCGGCCGGACTGGATGAAGTCCCGATGGCCTACAAAGACATCGACCAAGTGATGGCGTCGCAGCACGATCTGGTCGAAACCGTCGCCCGCTTCGATCCGCGTTTGGTCAAGATGGCCGAAGCGGGAGAACGTCCGGAGGACTGAACCTTTCTCTTCCGTAACGTGGAAGGACACTGCCCACACGGTTCACGTCGTGGGCAGTGTCATCGCCCCCTCACGTCTTCGAACTGCGATGGGGCTGCGGCGTCGATTCGCGGCGGGCAAATCTTCTATCGGCTGCCTGGGACCCGCTGTGCCCCGGGGGGAAGGGCTGCTTCTGCTCGGAGACTTCCCATACGTCGATCGCCTCTGTCAGGTGGGAACGTTGCAATGCTGACCTAGGAAATCTATAGTAAGTGGATGCTGGCAGACGCCGGATCCGCATTCTATAAGAATGTGCTTGGTGCATTGTCGGTATCCATGGAATGCATTGGATGCATGGCGAGAGTTCGCAGATACTTACTTCAGTCAACGGGCCCGCAACCAAGACTGGAGTTCTCGGAGCGTCGGGTCGTATGACAAGGTTCCAACAACCGCCTCAACCTCAGGAGTGATCGAATGACCCAAACCATTTATCTTGCTTGTTTGATGACAAGCTTCGCCATGCTCGGCATGGCAACCACAGGATTCGCCGAGGAATCGGCCTCCGAAGGGGCGTCGGGCGACGGCGCCGCATCGATTCAAAAATGCCCGGTGATGGGGGCGCCGATTCCCCCGTACAATCGGAACGCTTCGGCGGGGGCTCAATCGAATGCCGACTGGTGGCCCAATCAATTGAACCTGCAGATCCTGCATCAGAACTCGGTCAAAAGCAATCCGATGGGGGATGGCTTTGATTACGCGGCGGAGTTCAACAGCTTGGATCTCGACGCGGTCAAGAAGGACATCACCGAGCTGCTGACGACGTCGCAGGATTGGTGGCCAGCCGATTACGGACACTACGGACCGTTGTTCATCCGCATGGCTTGGCACAGTGCGGGGACTTACCGCGTGGCCGATGGTCGCGGCGGTGCCGGTTACGGAACGCAGCGTTTCGCGCCGCTGAACAGCTGGCCCGACAACGCCAGCCTGGACAAGGCTCGCCGTTTGTTGTGGCCGATCAAGCAGAAGTACGGCCAAAAAATCTCTTGGGCCGATCTGATGGTCCTGACCGGGAACTGCGCGCTCGAATCGATGGGCTTGGAAACCATCGGGTTCGCTGGGGGACGTGAAGACGTCTGGGAACCTCAGTTGGACATCAACTGGGGCCCCGAGACGATGTGGTTGGGCGACAAGCGGTACCATGGCGATCGCGAGTTGGAAAATCCTTTGGCTGCGGTTCAGATGGGTTTGATTTACGTGAACCCCGAAGGCCCTAACGGCAAGCCCGATCCGTTGGCCGCGGCTCGCGACATCCGCGAAACATTCGCTCGCATGGCGATGAACGATGAAGAGACCGTCGCCTTGATCGCCGGTGGGCATACGTTTGGCAAAGCGCACGGTGCGGCTGATCCCAGCAAATATGTAGGCCCCGAACCCGAAGCGGCCGGACTGGAAGAACAGGGACTCGGCTGGAAGAACTCCTTCGGCAAGGGGAATGCGGAGGATACGATCACCAGCGGTTTGGAAGGCGCTTGGAGCACGACGCCGACCGAGTGGTCGAACAGCTATTTCGACAACCTGTTCGATTACGAATGGGAGTTGACCAAGAGTCCCGCCGGGGCGCACCAGTGGACGCCGAAGGATAAATCGGCGGAGGGAACGGTTCCCGACGCGCACGATCCTAACAAGTCGCACGCGCCGATCATGTTCACGACCGACCTGTCGTTGAAGCTGGATCCGATCTACGGTCCGATCTCCAAGCGGTTCCACGAAAATCCCGATCAGTTCGAGAAGGCGTTCGCCAACGCTTGGTACAAGTTGACGCATCGCGACATGGGACCCGTTTCGCGCTGCCTGGGACCGTCGGTCGCCCCGCCGCAATTGTGGCAGGATCCGGTTCCCGCGGTCGAGCATGCTTTGATTGGCGAAGCGGAGATCGCGGAATTGAAGAAGAATCTGCTCGACTCCGGACTTTCGATCTCCGAATTGATGGAGACCGCATGGGCCTCTGCCTCCACCTTCCGTGGCAGCGACAAGCGTGGTGGTGCCAACGGCGCTCGAATCCGATTGGCTCCGCAGAAAGATTGGGCGGTCAACCAACCGGCTGAACTCGCCAAGGTTTTGAAGACGTTGGAAAAGGTCCAGCAGGACTTCAACGGAAAGCAATCGGGAGACAAGCGGGTTTCGCTTGCCGATCTGATCGTGTTGGGCGGTGTTGCGGCAGTCGAACAAGCGGCCAAGAACGGCGGATACGAAGTGCAGGTTCCGTTTTATCCGGGCCGCACCGATGCGACCGACGAACAGACCGATGCCGAAGCGTTTGCCGTTCTGGAACCGAAAGCCGATGGCTTCCGCAACTACTACGGTCACACGCTCGACCGCCCCGCGGCCGAACTGTTGGTCGATCGAGCGAACTTGTTGACGCTGACGGCCCCCGAGATGACCGCGTTGGTTGGCGGGATGCGTGTGTTGAACGTCAACGCTGACAATTTGAAGTTGGGCGTGTTTACCAAACAGTCCGATACGTTGTCGAACGATTTCTTCGTGAACCTGTTGGACATGGACACGGTTTGGAAGAAGTCGCCGATGTGCGAACACTTCTTCGAAGGACGCGACCGAGAGAGTGGTGAGCTGCGTTGGCAGGCGAGTGCCGTCGATCTGGTCTTCGGTTCGAACTCGCAACTGCGAGCGATCGCCGAAGTTTACGCCAGCGAAGACGCGAAGCAGAAGTTCGTCCACGACTTCGCCGCTGCTTGGGCCAAGGTGATGAACCTCGATCGATTCGACCTCGATCGCGAACAACGCACTGGAACGCAAGTCGCTCTGGTTGGCGGACAATAATCGCTGTCGATCGAAAACGGTCCGCGCCTCGTGCGCGGACCGTTTTTTTATGCTTCAGACACTGGATGGTTTTGCTTGCTGAACAGTTTGGGGGGAGGACTTGATAAATGCAGTTTGAAGATTGGCAGAATGATGGGGGCAGAATGATGTTGCGCGACGAATCATTCTGCCCCCATCATTCTGTCAGCGTACGCTGTGGCAACGTTATCCGTGTCGCGGATCGCTTTTGGCAGAAAGATTTTCAGAAGATTTGAAGGAAGCAATTTTAAGATTGGCAGAATGATCGGGACAGAATGATGTTGCGCGACGAATTATTCTGCCCCCATCATTCTGCCAGCGTACGCTGTGGCAGCGTCATCCGTGTCGGATAGCTAATGGCGGAAGGCTTTTCAGAAGATTTGAAGGAAGCAATTTTAAGATTGGCAGAATGATCAGGGCAGAATAATGATGCGCGACATATCATTCTGCCAACATCATCCTGCCAACACTCATCCTGAGTCGACGCCGCTTTGCAAACAAATCCAAGTTCTGAATTGGTTGGTAGGTAACGTTATTGGGCGTTAACTCAAAATGTCTTTCACCACATGGGCTTCTTCGACGCCTGTCAGTTTGAAGTCGAGGCCTTGGAATTTATAGGTGAAGCGGTGGTGATCGATTCCTAACATGTGAAGCATCGTGGCGTGGAAGTCGCGGACGTGGACTTTGTTCTCTACTGCGTTGTATCCGAAATCGTCGGTCGCACCGTAAGTCGTTCCGCCGCGGACACCGCCGCCGGCCAGCCAGATCGAAAAGCCTTTGATGTGATGATCGCGGCCGCTCCCCTGCGCCATCGGTGTTCGGCCGAATTCGCCTCCCCAAACGATCAGCGTCTCGTCCAACATCCCTCGCTGCTTCAGGTCTTGCACCAGCGCCGTCGTCCCTTGGTCGACGAGCGATGCCGTCTTGGCGACTCCCGCTTTCACACCACCGTGATGGTCCCAGCCGCGATGGTACAATTGGATAAAGCGGACGCCGCGTTCGGCCAAGCGGCGAGCCAACAAACAATTGCTGCCAAACGATCCATCGCCGGGCGTGCAGCCGTACATCTCGATCGTCTTCTGCGATTCGTCCGACATGTCGGTCAATTCGGGGACCGATGCTTGCATCCGGAACGCCATCTCGTAGGTCTTAATCCGCGTTGCGATCTCGGGATCGTCCAAGACCTCGTTGCGATGTGAATCGATCCGCGCGATCGCGTCGACGATCTCTTTCTGTTGGCTCGGCCCAACCCCTGCCGGGTTGCCAACGTAATGCACCGGATTCCCCGTCGCGTGCAACTGCACTCCCTGGTGCTGGCTCGGCAGAAAACCGGAATGCCACTGCCGGGAACTGATCGGTTGCGATTGACCTCCTCCTTCGCTAGTCAACACGATGTAGCCGGGCAGGTTCTGCGTTTCCGCTCCAAGACCATACAGCACCCACGATCCCATCGACGGCCGCCCGCTGATCGCCGTGCCGGTGTTGAAGAACGTGTGCGCTGGGTCGTGGTTGATCTGTTCGGTATGCATCGATTTGATCACGCACATCTCGTCGGCCAGTTGCCCCATGTGCTTGAAAACCGACGACATCTCCAGTCCCGATTTCCCCTGCCGGACAAACGGATGTTGGGGCCCCATCACCTTGAGCGCCCGGTTTTGCAGCTGAGCGATCGGTTGGCCCGCGGTCAACGACTCCGGCATCGGTTGGCCGTCCAGTCGCGCAAGTTCCGGCTTGTTGTCAAACGTTTCCAGATGGCTCGGTCCACCCGCCATGCATAGATGGATCACCCGTTTGATCCGTGGCCGATGATGAGGCACGTCTGCCAGCGTCGCCGCGCCGGCTTCGCTATCGAGCAACGATGAAAGCGCTACCGAGCCGAGACCGACGCGGCGCAAAAACGTTCGGCGAGCCAGCATGTTGTCGTGGGAACGGAAGGGATGGTTCATAGCTTCGACTCTAATACCGAGTGATTGTTTCGTTGAGGTTTAACAGGACGCGGGCGACGCTGATCCAGGCCGCGAGTTCCGCCGTGTCGAGCTCTTCCGGCGTGGCAGCAGCTCCGTGAGCGACCATCTGTTGGGCCAGGTCGGCGTGGGCGACAAAGTGCTTGTGGTGGCTGGCGTACAACTTTTCAAGCTCTTGTACGACGAAGGGATCGGCGTCGCGGAGCACCGTTTGGCGGTAGGCCCAATCGATGCGATCGCCGACCGATCCGTCAGCTTCCTGCATGATCCGTGCGGCGAAGGCGCGGGCGGCTTCGACAAAACTGGGGTCGTTCAACAGCGTTAACGCTTGCAACGGCGTGTTGGAACGCGAGCGGATCGCCGTGCATTCCTCGCGGCTGGGAGCGTCGAAGGCCTTGAGCATCGGATGCAGGAACGTTCGCTGCCAGTGCGTGTAGACACCTCGCCGATATTGATCGGGGCCATCGTCGGCGACGTACGTTCGGCGCGGGAAATTCAGCTGAGCGTAATAGCCCGCGGGTTGATACGGTTTGCTGCTGGGGCCTCCCACCTTTTCGACCAACAGCCCGCTGATCATTAGGTTGGTGTCGCGAACCATTTCGGCACTGATCCGAAACCGACCTTGGCGAGCAAACAGATCGTTGTAGGGATCTTGGGCACGCAGCGCGGCGGACGGTTTGGACGATTGTCGGTAAGTCGCGCTGCGAGCGATCATCCGCAGCATCTGTTTGATGTCCCAGCCCGATTCGACAAACTCGACCGCCAGGTAGTCCAACAGTTCGGGATGGCTGGGGAACGTTCCCTGGCCGCCGAAGTCGTCGACGCTGGTACAGATTCCGCGGCCGAACATCAGGTACCACAAACGGTTCACCATCGTCCGCGCGGTCGACACGTTCTCCGGCTCGCACATCCAATTGGCCAAGTCGAGACGCGTGGCGCGGCCTTCGGTTTCCAAGGCTCCTAGAAATTCGGGGATCGCCGGTTCGACCACTTCCCCCGATTCGTCCATCCAGTTCCCGCGGTGCAGAATTTTGATCGGCCGAGGCGTTACCGATTTGCTGATCGGCGTCGTCGTAATCGTTTTGGCAAACGCATCACGAGCGGCTGTGGCTCGGTCGACTTTCGCCGACTGTTCGATATGAGCCGGGTGCGTGGCCAGGTAATGTTCACGCAGTTGTTTCGTTTGTTCGTCGCTACGCTCCTCCGCTGGTGTTCGCAGCGCGGCGACGAGGTTAGCATCCAACGCGTCGGTGATTCGCGTCCCTGCGGAGTCCCAATACGCAGTGCCGTCGAACTGAGTAAACGCCATGCCGTTGACGACGTCACCCGGCTTGAATCCGACGTCGGCCGCATCGACTTCCAAACGGATCCACTTCCCCGTTTCAGGCAGTTTCCCCTGGCGACGGTATGCGGGGGAAATCTGTTTGGGATTGTTGCGCCCGTAGGAAATGGAGTCGCTGCCCCAGACGGCGCGGTGGTTCCAATCGCCATCGTTCCATTGAAGCATGATCGCGGCGGGCGGAGTTTCCGGATCCAGATAGACCCATCCGAACAACCGCGTCTTCGCCCGGATCGTGATCGTTTGTTTGGCACTGATGAAATAGTGCTGCGTCAGATTGTTGGCAACTTGCTTCCACGCAACCTCGCCCGAATGAACGGGGTCCGTCGCACCAGTTACCGCGTTCCAATCGCCGCTCAACGTCGCTTCCGGCGGCTGATCGTCGAGCCAAATTTCGACAACCTCTTTCGGTTCGTTCGCCGTCTTCAACGCCTCCGCTTCCCACTCCGCTTGCCCCGCCAAAAGTGAGCTTTGCAGTTTCGCCAGGTCTTGTTGGACGCCATCGATCTGTTGATCCAACGCCGCCAATTGTTGGCTCTCTTCGGCGGTAGGGACTGGGATTTGCGGCGGACGTTGCCGTGCGCCGTATTTGCCTTGCTCTTCCAAGTCGGCGAAAAAAGCCCCCAACGCGTAGAAGTCTTTGGCGGTGTAGGGATCGTATTTATGATCGTGGCACTGAGCGCATCCGACCGTTGCTCCCATGAAAACCTGCGACACATTGCGGACGCGGTCGGCGAAGTAGATCGCCAGGTATTCTTTCGGCTGGGCGCCGCCCTCTTCCGTCGTTTGGTTCAAGCGGTTGTAACCCGACGCAACGATCTGATCGAGCGTGGGATTGGGCAACAGGTCGCCCGCCAGTTGTTCCCGCACAAATTGGTCGTAGGGGAGATTGCGGTTGAAGGCGTTGATGACGTAGTCGCGATAGGGGGACATCGAGACATCTTGGTCGCCGTGGTATCCGACGGTGTCGGCGTAGCGAACCAAGTCCAACCAATAGATCGCCATCCGTTCGCCAAAGCGAGGCGAATCGAGCAGCTGGTCGATCAATTGTTCATACGCTTCGTTCGACGGAGCGCTAACAAACTGTTCGGCTTGCGCCGCTGTAGGTGGCATGCCGGTAAGGTCCAAGGCGAGCCGGCGGACCAATGTCACGGGATCAGCGGCAGGGGACGGCTCCACGCCAACCTCCGCTCGACGCGCAGCGATCCAGCTGTCGATCGCGTTGATGCCCCAGTTGTCGTCCTGAAGCGGAGGAAGTTCCGGGCGACGCAGTGGCGTGTAGGCCCAGTGGACTTCATATTCGGCTCCCTCATCGATCCAACGCTTCAGTAGCGCGATCTGCGATTCGTCGAGCGGCTTGTGCAAAGCAGCTGGCGGCATCCGGAGATCGTCGTCTTCCGAAAGAACGCGGGCGATCACTTCACTCGCCGCCGCATCGCCTGGCACGATCGCAGCCGCGACGGCTTGTTCGCGGACATCCAATCGTAGACCGCCCGCGACCGTTTCGGCATCGGGACCGTGACAGGCGAAGCAGCGATCGGAGAGGATCGGTCGGATGTCTCGATTGAACGAGATCGGACGCGGTTCGGCCGCCCGAGCCTCCGTCGCTACGAACAGAATTGCGAAGCCCATCGTGGCCCAACGCAGGCTGTGCAGGACGGTTCGGAGAGAGTTCGAGCGGTGGCTGCGGTGATTCATCGGAGACTGTCGCAGGGGGAGGCGGGGTCGGAAGGGGGAGCCCATCGCAAGGGCGTCGTGTTTGATTTTATCCTGTTTCCGCGGGGCATGCGCGCTCCGCTGTTGACATTTTCGCTGGGAAACCCGACCTGCGCACGGCGACGTTTTGATTTGACCGATAGGTCCAGACAATGTACATTTGAGTAGTGATCGCTGGTAAGAATCGGGAGGTGGGCCATGCCTTGGGAAAAATCATTCGACGAAGCGGAGGTGCTTGATAAAGCGATGCATGTCTTCTGGGAGAAGGGTTATGCATCGACTTCGATCACCGATCTGACGACGGCGACCGGTATCCAACGGGGCAGTCTCTACAACGCCTTTTCCGGCAAACAGGAACTCTTCGTCCGATCGCTGTTGAAATACGACACCGAGCAACGGCGAACGTTGATCCAGAAATTGGAACGAATGGACGAGCCGGTGAAAGCGTTTGCGTTCCTTTTCGATGCGATCGTCCAGCAGTCGCTCGACGATCCGAAGAAGAAGGGCTGCTTTCTGATCAACACGTCGTTGACGCTGGGGGATCACGACGCGGCCGCTCAGAAAATCGTCGGCACCTCGCTGCGCGAGTTCACTGAATTCTTCGAGCAACAGATCAAGTTGGGGCAGCAGCGAAAGCAGATCCCAAAATCGGTCGATCCCGAACCAACCGCCCGCACGCTCTTCGCTCTCTTGGTCGGAATGCGGGTCATGGCCCGCGGCAGTTTCGATAAACCGGCACTCCAACAAGTTGCCGACCAAGCGATGCGATTGGTGGCTTAGTGGGCCGTTGCCCGCTGGCGACGGTTATTCGCCAGCAATGATCGCATCGATCCGTTGCCACAGATCCTCACACAGCCCGTCGCGGTAGGCCGCCTTGCGGAAGGCCTCGTGTTCTCGACGGTACATTTCCAATTTGCCGCAAGAACCGCGTTGACACTCCAGCAGATTGGCCAGCCGGTCGGCAGCTTTGACGGTCAACGCCAGCGTGTTGTTTGTCGCCGCGAGCTTTGCGTTGGTCTTCGCTTTGCGTGCGCTGCGTGTGTCCCCCTCTTCGTCGGTCAGGAGCGCAACGGTTTCGGCCATCGGCTGGCCGAAACTCGCCTCGATCTCTTCAATCGTCGCCGACGTATCTTCGACGGTATCGTGCAGGTAGGCAGCGACTTGCGCTCGCTCACCGAACGGCTCGAGCAAAGCCGCAACCGCGTCTAAATGGTACGAATACGGATGCTCGCCGTATTGCTGACTTCCATGTGCCCGCAGTGCAAATTCCCGGGCGGCTTGTATGTTGGTGTCCATCGATCTCCTTTCGCAGAGGGTTGTCGTTTGGAATGCGAATTATCGTTGACGGCAGCTTCGACAAGCCCATGGTACAACAAGTCGCCTGTTCGGCGAGGTGTCGGCTGCCAGCACGAATTACTAGCACGCAGTGCTAGCGAGTGAATTCGCGGTGGGATGTAGTGGACGAGGTTACGAGTCCCAGCGATTTGGTCTGATGCATGCAAGAGGACTCGTAACCTCGTCCACTACGCTTCGTGCTGGTATTGCTTCCAATAAAATTCGTTTAACCGTGGGCGGCATGTTGGGGAACGGCAGGGCGCGCGGTGCGTTGCCGACGTGGTGAAACGATTTGCGCTATCGAATCGGTTTGCCCTCTTCTAGCATCCCGACATATTTGACGATTCGTTTTTGCAGCGTCTCGGGGCGTTTGGCGGTTTGCAAATGGAATCCGATTAGATAGAGGCTGGACTTGCTGAGTTTCTCAAACGCTTGGTTCGCTTTGGGGTTGCCGCGGAGCGCTGCCAAGAAATCGTCGTGCATCACCATCTCGCTGGCGGGGGAATAAGCCGCTTCCCAACGACCATCGGCTTGCGCGGCGTGGACGTGTGCCAAGCCAGGTTCTTGCATCCTCCCCTCGGCGATCAAACGTTCGACATGTTCGCAGTTCCGCTTCGACCAATGGCTGCGCGGTCGGCGGGGCGTTACGCGTTGCAGGTAGGCTTTGTCGTCGAGCGACTTTTTGATGCCGTCGATCCAGCCCCAACAAAGCGATTCGATCACGGCTTCGGTCCAATCGATCGACGGTATGCCGGTCGCTTTCTTAAATAGCTTCAACCACAGTTCGGGTTCTGAATCGTGGTTCGCCTGCAACCATGCGCCGTAGGCAGCTGGCGTTTCGAAGGATCGGATGCGTTGAGGATCGGGTTCAGGCATTGGTTTGCGAATGCAAAGAGGCGGCGCCCGGGCGAGCGCGCTAAGGCAAGGAGGCGGGCATTGTTTTTGGCCTCTCGATTTACGACCGAGAAAGCGTCGCAATGATGGGCGCACCACGAGTGACAATGATCGTATGCTCAAATTGCGCGGAGAGGTTTTGGGGATGTCCGACGAGAGTCCAGCCGTCTTGGGCTTCGGAGACAAAGCTGCTGTGGGTCGAAAGAAACGGCTCGATGGCAATGACTTGGCCAGCTGTCAGCTTGCGGGTATCTCGATGATCGTAATAACTGACGATCCCATCGGGCTCTTCGTGGAGGCTGCGTCCGATTCCGTGGCCGGCGAGATTTTTGATGACCTTAAATCCGTGTCGCTTCGCGGTTTTTTGAATTGCCGTTCCGATTCGATTGATCGGCGCCCCGGCTCGAGCTTCGGCGATCGCGCGATGCAAGGCCTCTCCCGTCGCGTCGCACAATCGTGACTTGCGTTTGGCGATCGGTGGAACAACGATCGTACCGGCGGTATCGGCAAAGTAGCCGTCGAGTTCTGCGGAGACATCGACATTCACGATGTCGCCTGCCTGGATCACTCGGGGGCCCGGGATTCCATGGGCGGTCTCTTCATTGATGCTGATGCAGGTAGCACCTGGAAAGTCGTAAACCACGCGCGGTGCCGACTTGGCTCCGAAGCGAGCCAACATTTCGGCTCCCAAAGCATCCAGTTCCGCCGTCGTCATTCCCGGCTCCACGGCGCCGAGCATCGCGTCCCGGACTTGAGCGACAACGCGGCCGGTCTTTAGGATCCCTGCGACATCCTGATCGTTTTCTACTGTCATCAAACTTCCTTCACTCTGTCATGCATTGGATCCCTATCCCCAGCCGAGCGGCGGCGATCAGGGTGAATATAGTTAAAAACGCTTGGCGTCGCTGCAGCTAGACATTGGCTCATCCCATGGATCCGTCGCCGGCAACCATCGAAGCAAGCTTTTCGACGGTCCGGTAGTTGCGTGCCGTCGCCACGACGCCAAGGTGTTTTTCGGCGTTGGTAGCGAGTTTGGAACGACCAATTCCATCGGGAGCGTGCAGGTAAAAGACGTTATCGGCTATTTGGTACCGTTCACTGGCTGATTTTGCGTTTTCGAGCGATTGGATATCGGGATCGGAGGGGGGCGTGGCAAGGAAGAAGAAATGGAGCGTTTTGGGATCGGAAATCGCTTCGGCGAATGGATTCGATACAATCGCCTCCCGTAGTTCGTCCGGCTTGATCAGCAACAGCTGCGGACGAAAACCGTGCTGTTGTTCGATCGCGAGGGAGATCTTGGCGGTCAATGAAGCCGCTGACTTGGCGGCGGAATCGAAGACAACATTTCCGCTTTGAATAGAGGTGCGGATGTTCTTCAGCTGCAGCGCCTCGAGGTCCGATTTCAGCTGGGCCATGGGCAAGATGTTTTTGCCGCCGACATTGATGCCGCGAAAGAGTGCAATCCAAGTCGCCATACGGTCTGCTCGCTATCCGTGCCTGCGTCGGTGGTTAAGAACGCAGGCTACCGGTTGCAACGCATGAAGTCCACCACCATCGCTAGGATGTGCCCAATACAGCAACGATCCATCGAAAACTCGCGGGGGAGAAGGCGCTTGCGGCCGCGCGGCTCGCAAATTATTCGTTCGACACGCGGCGTAACGCCTTCGTCGATGCGGCTAAGACGCTTGGAGAGAGCGGGATGTATCCGAGGGAGTCGCTGTAGTTTTGTCCTGCCTCAAGGCACCACGTAACGAAGTGCTCAACCGCTTCGGCCTTCTCCGCGTCGGCATATTTTTCGTACAGCAAGAGCCAGGTAAGGGTCACGATCGGATACGAATCCTCTCCTTTCGGATCGGGAAAGAAGGCCTGCAAATTTTCTGGAAGATCGGCGTTCTCGAGCGTTTGCATACCACTGTCGCCGTTGGGCGTGATGAACTTGCCAGCTCGATTTTCCAGCGACGCCATCTGCAGCTTGGCGTGCGCTGCGATGCCATACTGGACATACCCGATCGATCCGTGGGACCGCTGGATCTGCCCCGCAACGCCTCCGTTGCCATCGGCTAACATCGTTGAACCGGGCCAATCGATCAACTTGCCCGTCCCAGGACCGTCCGATTTCCAATCGTCGCTGATCGAGCTCAAGTGGTTCGTGAACGCATAGGTTGTCCCGCTGCTATCCTGTCGCGCGACGACAACGATATCCAACTTAGGCAATGGCAGATCGGGATTCTCCGCAGCGATCCGAGGATCGTTCCAACGCTTGATCTTGCCCAAGAAGATGTCGACGTAGACGCGCCGACTCAGCTTCAGCGGTTCGGTTAGATTGGGGAGATTGTACGCG
This sequence comes from Rosistilla carotiformis, assembly GCF_007753095.1. Classification (NCBI taxonomy): domain Bacteria; kingdom Pseudomonadati; phylum Planctomycetota; class Planctomycetia; order Pirellulales; family Pirellulaceae; genus Rosistilla; species Rosistilla carotiformis. Next base: position 4,049,410 of record NZ_CP036348.1, on the reverse strand, counting down.
AGTACCAGGACGCCGCCGGTTACCGGAATCGTCACCGCGCCGCGCGTGACCCTTGCCTCCTCGTCGGGCAACAATCCGGCATCGCTGCCGCCAAAGTCGACGGTTTCGGCGATGAATTGGTGCACTCCGTCGCCAGATCCGGTCGCCGCATAAGCGACATGCCGGTCGGGGAACGCGGTTTGATATTCCTCGATCCATTTTTTGTACAACGGCGCCGGAAACGTCGCTCCGGCACCACGGATCCCCAAGGTTTCGCCCACCACCGGTTCGACCGTTGGCTTGCTACAGCCGAACAGCGGAACCAACGTGGCGATCGCCAACAGCAAACGGATTCGGACGCTCATCAATCGGATCCTTCTAACGAGTTGCTAAATCAAACAGAAAACGGGAAGTTTCATCGCAGCGACATCGGTTCGGTTACTCGATCTTGCCAAGCCAACCCGGAGGGACTGCCGCGACAGGTTGAGAAGACGTTGGATGCCGTCGGGATTTCATTCCAAGCAGCATTTCGATTGCCGTTCTGCATTCGCCTATCGCTTATCTGCGATAGACGATATTGCTGCACAAGTCGCTTGTCAACAGAAGTCAATGGAGTGGATCGGCGATTGAATTTGTTTAGACTTCATCGGGCGCGCTACCGTCTGGGTGCGAGGGGATTCGACGCGACTCGCTTTGCGTTTCGTGTGATTCCACAAACCGCGTTCGCCTTGTTTTTTCGAATGCGAATCCGCATTGAACGGGCAGTCGGTGAGTCAGGCCGTCGAAATTGGATGGCATGCGTTTGCAGTCGATCGGCGACCCGATTAGGCTCTGCATCCTACAAACTTCAAGAAAAATTAACCTCAACAGGAAGAGAGTCTCCATGAAATTCCGCCCCCATGTTTCCCTTGCAATCGCCACGCTGTCGACGGTTTCGGCGATGTCGCTTTTGGGTTCCGCTGTGTCTCTGCAGGCGGACGAGCCGCAGTCCAAGTCGGGCGAAGCCGCTTGGGTTTCGTTGTTCGACGGCAAGACGTTGGACGGCTGGGAAAAAGTTGGCTCCGACGGTAGCAAGTGGGAAGTCAAAGAAGGTGTGATCCAGGGCACTGGAACCCCGTCGATGCTAGTCAATACGACCGGGCCGTATAAGAACTTCCGTTACCGCGCCGAGGTGAAGATCAATGATGGTGGCAACTCGGGGCTCTACTTCCGCACGACCCGACGCCCCGGTTTTTCTGACGGCTACGAAGCACAGATCGACAGCACGCACACCGACCCGATCCGCACCGGTTCGCTGTACGGGTTCTGCCACGTTTATAAACAACATGTTCCACCGGGCAAATGGTTCACGTATGAAGTGGAAGTGCGCGACGACATCTGGCGTGGACGTGAGATGACGCGCATCAAGATCACCGTCGATGGCAACGAATTGTACGAATACCTCGACTTTGACAAGACCTACGGTCCTGGGCACTTCGCCTTCCAACAGCACGATCCGGGCAGCATCGTCGAGATCCGCAAAGCGGAAGTGCAACCTCTGGCCGATTGATTGGGCAAGCTTCGATGCGACCTTGCCATCGATGCAAGGTCTTTCCGGTTGGAATGAAAAGTCCGCTGCGCGGTAGCGGACGACTTCTTGTTATGTTTCGTTGAACTGTCGAACGAGCCGCGCGACCTCGGGTTTGGACGTTCCGTAAGAAACGATGGCGACCTCCAGCGGCGATTCACGGTAGAGGAGTGCCGCACGCTGAATCGCGTCGAGGATCCATGCATTGCGGTTCCCAAACACGCCGCCCCCCAACAACGTCAGGTAGAGTTTGTTGGAGCCGGTTTTGGCCCAGTTGATCGTCGCCGCAGCCAGAGTCGCTTCGTAGGCCGCGTCGAGCACAAGCTTCGCAAAATCGGTCCACTCCGCTGCAGGTTGTCGTCCATAAGCGACCGGCAACGCTGAACAGTAGGCTTGCGAAACACGGTGCTCGGCTCCAGCCAACGTCACTGCCGTATCCCATTGCAGCCCAATTCTTAGACTCGCGCGGTAGCGATCGACCGTTTCGGGATCGGCCGCACGGAGCTTCTGGCCGATCGTTTTCAATCCCGAATCGCTTGGGAACAGGTAGCCGTTCTGTAGTTTCCAAAGCCGCCCTTCGACATTCCCCAACTGTGTGCCCAGATCGGCACTGCAATCGATTTGATGGTCGTGCGATTGGCCGATGCGGTCTCCGACGGAAGCGAAGTAGTTGCGATAGATCGTTCCCGCCCCGCAAGCGACGGCGCAAGCGGGGCCCTGAGTATGGTCGTGCTCGTAAATTCCGACGCCCCGCTCGGGAGTCACCGAGGGGGAGGCCATCTCCAGCAGGTTGAATTGCGAAGCGACTTGGAACAACGCTCCCGCATTCCTTGGGTCGGCGTGCAGTTGGCGGACGTCGGCGACGCGTTCGCAAATCGTCAATCGACCGGATGACGGCTTGGTCGCTTCGGCCTTCGACCGTAGTTCGGCAAGCGTCGGCGTCTCCAGCCGTCCGAAAGCGATTCGCCGCGCGTCGGGGCAAACGAGGCAGTCGCCGTCGACACTCAGTTCGGTTCGCACCTGATCCGGTGTCGATTCTTCGATGCCCGTCAATTGTTGAAACCAACTCATATCTTCCGTCACGACGCTCCTTGGGGGCGGTTTGATTCGGGGTGAGTTTATCAGAAGTGGTGGGGCCGTTGGGATTCGAAGAGTTCCCGCCGCGATGTGCCCCGATACTTCTTGCGGGGGCCTCACGGAAAATGACGGATGGATTCGGTGGCATCCGGTGTGCAAGTACGGCAACGCGGCTTAAGAAGGCGGGACATCTGGCTTGCCGTGCTGGCATTTTCTTGCGTACACTCCCCCCGCTTTACCGTTGTGATGGATCACAATCTCTCGGCAGTCCAACACCCTTTCTCGGGGGGAGAGATGCGCAAACAAGCGTTTTTCTTGAATCTACGATCAGTATTTGCAGCGGCGATGTTGTCCGCGTCCGTTTCGGCTTATGGCGAGGATTCGTTTAAAACGGGCCTGGCCGAATTAGCCGCCGGTTCGTTTGAAAAAGCGGCCGCGACGCTGGCGGAGTTTGTCAAAAAGAATCCCGAGCATCCGTCTGCGGCGCAAGCGATGTGTGGATCCGGGCAGGCCCTGTCTGCGATGGGGCGGCATGCCGAAGCACTCGATTTTTTCGAAGCCGCATTGAAGCGAAAAAGTCCCCGACTACGAGAAACGCCGATCCGGCTCAGCTGTGCCAAATGCCAACTGGGCGTCGGTCGCTACTCCGACGCGGCGCAGCATGCCCAGGAAGCGATCAAGGTCTCCAGTTCGCCCGCCGAACGGGAGGTCGCCTATCCGATGCTAATCTCCGCGCTTTGCCAGGATTCGCGCTCCAAAGAAGCTTGGCTGGAACTGAAGAAGGCCGCGGATACCGGCGAACTGAAACCTGCCGTCACCGTCGCCCTGGCGCGTCAGGTGGCGACCGATGCGCTAAAGCAGGGCGAAGCCAATACCGCCCGCGAAGCGTTCAGCTGGCAGATGGAAAACGACCACGACCTGCAGGGGAAACAGGAAGCCGCACTCGGTTACGCCTGGGCGCAAGCTGCCTTGGCGAGCCAACCGACCGAAGCGGCGGTGGCGTTGTTGGAATATGTCGATACCTACCCAAAGGCTCCGGGAGCGGCGAGAGCCCTGTTGGCGGCGGCACGCAAGCAAATCGAAGCCGATCGATCGGCCGAGGCGATCATTCTGCTGCAACGCTTGGCCGCCAATTACCCGGATGCTAGCGAAACCGTCGATGGACTGACGCTACTGATTCAGATCGCTCAGAAAAACGGCGACGAAACACTCCTGCAAGACACCCGTGCCCAACTTGCCCGCGAACACACCCAATCCCCTGCGGCGCGCGGTGTGATCCATCTGGCGATTGCCGACGCCGCAAAATCAAAGGACGAGGGGACGTTCGCATCGGTGTCGGCGGTTGTCTTCAATTCGGGCGATCCTCAACTGGTTCAACAGACCTTGGATCGTTTGAGTGAAACGGCCGGGCATGAAGTCGTTCTGCGGTTCGCCGATGCCGGGTTGCAGCGGATGATCGACCCGGATCAGCATCGCGTGACCGCTGCGATCATCGATTGGTTGTTTGAACATCGACAGTGGTCGGTGATCACCGAAGCGACATCCAAGATGCCGGTGGAGGTTCTCACGCACGACGCGCATCAAGGAACTGTGATTGCAGAGAGTTTGCAGAGACTGGGTAGTTCGAAAGGAGCCTACGATCTTTTTACGCGACTAGCAGAGGGGCCCGAACCGACATTTGTTGTATTGTTGCGACGATCGGAACTGGCGGTACAGGTCGGATCGGTCGATGAAGCTAATCAGGCGATCGCTGCAGCGACAACGGCCGCCGAATCGTCGCGCGATCGTCAGTTCGTCCAAATCGTTGCGGCTCAGTTGGCGATACGCCGCGCCGACTTTGATAGCTCACGCAAGCTGCTCGATTCCGTGGTGCGATCCCCCGCGGCCGATCAACGCCTGCGGGGGCGAGCCCAATGGTTGTTGGGCGAAACCTATTTCATGCAACGAGATTACAGTGCCGCCATCGACGCCTATCGCCGCTGCGAAACGTTGTTCCCCGAATCGGGGTGGGCTGCCGCGTCGTTGCTGCAAGCAGGTAAAGCCTTTGAGAAGATGGGCAACTTTCGCGACGCCGCCGTTTGCTACACCAGTCTCTTGAACAAACATGCCAACTCACCCTACGCACAATTGGCCAGTCGCCGCCTCGGTTGGATCGGCAATGAAAAAACTCGCTAAGTCGATCGTCCGGGCGATCGTCTCGTCGCCCCATGGTCGGCTGCGGAACCGAAGCTGTATACCACCGCGCACTACGGCGCCCTCGCACGCCGCAATCGGCTTAACGCTGGCATTCCTGTTGGGAGCAACGCCTGTCGCGATGGCGCAACAGTTCCGTCAGCCGGGTCAGTCGTTCCAACAGCAAGGCTTTGGGCAGCAGGGCGGCTTTGCACAGCAACCGTCGGCGATCCCGTCGATTCCCGCTGCCGCGCAACCGCAGGGTGTGACCGAAGCGGCTCCGGAAGAAGCGGTCGAAGCTGACTCTTCTTGGGTTCCAGGTTGGGCTTCGAGTTTGAAGGACCAGATTTCTGCGGGCGGCTTGCTGATGCTGCCGCTTGGGATTTGCAGCTTTATCGTGATCGGATTGATTTGCGAGCGTTTGGTTTCGTTGCGCCGCAGTCGCGTGATCCCTCGGCCGTTTGTCCGCCGCTTCCGTGAAAAAGTGGAAGATGGCCAATTGGACATCGAAGAAGCGACCGAAGTTTGCAACGACTTTGATTGCGCCGTTGCCGACGTGTTTATCGCTGCGGTCAAACGTACCGGTCGCCCGATGGTCGAAATCGAAGCGGCCGTGTTCGACGCTTTGGAGCGGACCGCCGATGGCCTGCGACGCTATCTTCGCGTTTTCCATGCGGTCAGCAACGTCGCACCGTTAATCGGTCTGTTGGGGACCGTGTTGGGAATGATCGAAGCGTTCGAAACGATGGCATCCGAAGCAGGGATGGGGCATCCGGAACTGCTAGCGATCGGGATCAGTAAAGCCCTGGTGACGACCGCGGGTGGCCTTTGCGTTGCGATCCCTGCTTATCTGGCGTACATGTATTTCAGCTCACGTGCCGACGGTTACCTGGCCGAGATCGAACGCTTGTCCTTGGGCGTGATCGATGCCGTCTCCGCCGAAAGCGCTGGCGGAGGGGCCAAGACGCGACGAAGGAAGGCGGCGTAATGGCATATCAGCGACGCAGCGGCGAAGAGGCGACGATCAATCTGACCCCGATGATCGATGTCGTGTTCCTGTTGGTGATCTTTTTTATGGTCGGTGCAAAATTCACCGATCAGGAAGGGAACATCAAAGTCAACGTGCCAGGAGTTGGGAATCTACAGTCGATCACACGTGGCCCCGACAAACGGGTGGTTGATGTGCTGGCCGATGGGTCGGTGCTGTTGGACAAGAATCCGATTGCTATCAGTCAATTGCAGCAAACCCTAGCGAGTGCGGCATCGCAATATGCCGATACTAGTGTTGTTGTGCGGGGCGATGGGCAAGGTAATTTCCAGGCAATTGCCGAAGTCCTGCAGGTCGTACGCCAAGCCGGAATCACCGATATGGGAATCGCTGTTCGAATGCAGCGATAGCATCAGCTCTCGTCGTGCATCGCTTCCATTCCATGACCGAATCGTCGCTCGCGCAAACGCCCTGGTTGGCCGTTGTCGCGGTTTCGGCGATGATCTTGATCGCCGTCACATGGTTCCTGTGGCGACGTCGCGGCGGACGTCGTCGCCCCAAGACAGCGATCGCTTGTGCGATCCTTTCGGTCGGGCTGCACAGTTCGCTGTTTCTGTTCATTCCCACGAAAGATCAACCCGGAAAAGGGACCGGCGACGCGCCCGGTTCGGTCGATGGTTCGGCACCTGTGATGGTCACGATGACCGACGTGGAGACGTTTGATCCCGATCAGTCGGCGTCGCCGGATGAATCGCCCGAGACATTCATTCCGCCGCTTGAACTGCCGGTTCCCGAATCGGAACCTCTGCCAGCGGTGGTGACCGCCACGGCGGCGGTGGATCTTCCGATGGAGACGAGCGTTCAGCCACCCGACTTTTCCGCCGAACCGATCGATCTCTCCGAATCCCATGCGCAGATCGATCAATTGATGACCGACCTCTTGTTGGCCGATGCTACGCTCAGCCAAGTGGAGACGCCCCAGCCGGATCCGCTGCCGACACCGCCGCAACCCGCGGCGACCGCTTCGATGCCGCAACCATCCATGCCGCAACCGACGCCCCCTTCGCCCGCCGCTTCGGGCGTTCCGGTGCCGACCCAAACTGTCGCCACACCGGTTGCATCGCCACGCCCCGACGACTTTGCCAATCGCCGCGGTCCGGCGCGACGCAGTGCCTTGATCGCAACCGGTGGTGACGACCGAACCGAAGCCGCCGTGGCGGCGGGACTTCGCTTCATCGCATCGCGTCAGCGCGCTGACGGAATTTGGGATCCGACGACCACCGGCGCGGGCCAAGAGCGGGTCACACTGGGGCACAATCGTGAAGGCGCGGGCAAGCGTGCCGAGACGGGACTCACTGGGCTGGCACTACTGTCTTTGATGGGCAGCGGTCACACTCACTTGGACGGCCCCTACACCGACAATGTCGCCCGGGGGCTGCAAGCGTTGCTGAACCGCCAGGCGGCCGATGGATCCTTGGGGGGGCCAGCGGGAACGTATGCACGCATGTATTGCCACAGCATCGCCACACTTTCGTTGGGCGAAGCGTTTGCGTTGACTCGCGATCCTCGATTGGCTCAGTCGACAGCCGACGCTCTCAGCTATTCCGCTCGGATCCAACATCCGTCGACCGGAGGATGGCGTTACCAGCCGGGCGACACTGGCGACACGAGCCAGTTCGGTTGGCAGGCAATGGCAATGGAAAGTGGCAAGCAGGGGGGGATGAACCTCGATCCGCAAATCGACCAACGGCTGCGAACCTTCCTTTCGACCGTCCGTGCCGGTCGCGGAGGGCTTGCGTCGTACCGTCCCAAGCGACCGCCATCGCGCACGATGACCGCCGAAGCGTTGGCGTCGCGTTTGCTGTTGGGGCATTACGTTCCGCCGGCGGAGGTTGCCGAAGCCGAAGCGTACCTCTTGCAAGAGCTGCCGGGGATGGGCGAGGACAACTTCTATTATTGGTACTACGCGTCGCTGGCACTGCATCAATTGCAGTCGCCCGCATGGACGCGCTGGAACGAGGCGATGAAGCAGCGGTTGCTGGCAACCCAGCGAAGCGACGGCAGCTGGCCTACCACCAGCGTTTGGGGTGGATACGGTGGTGAGGTCTATACTACCGCGATGGGCTGCCTGTGCTTGGAAGTCTATTACCGGCACCTGACGTTGCACCAATCGCCCGAGAAGATCGCCAACGGCGCGCTGCGTCCGTTGGTGCGGTGATCGATTCTAACGGTTCTTCCGGTTCGGAAGAATCGCGTGCACTCGGCTGAGGGCGAGCTATGCTTCGCATGTTTGGGGAATTCCCCAACGCGTCGTTCCCTCGCAAAGATGCCGCACGCGCCACAGGCGGTTTATACTGCAGGGTTCCGAATCGTGTTTCAACCCGCGCGTGCCCAAGTCCGATGAGCCTTCCCTCTTCCCATCCGATCCCGCCCCCCATTGCTGGCTCGGATGCTGCGCGCACCTCCATGCCGCTAGCGCCTCCGGTGGCGGGGGGCAGCGGGATCGCAGCGGCGGCGATCGAAACGAGCGCATCGGACGATCCGCACGAATCCACGCTGCCTCTGCTGAAGCGGTTCCTACGCGACGCCCGCATGCCCAGTTGGTTGGTCAGTGGTTTGTTGCACGGCGGCGTGCTGTTGTTCCTGGCCCTTTGGACGATTGTCGAAACGAAACACGACCTGTTCACGCTCCAGGGGAAATTGGAACGAGAGGATCCGACGCCGATCGAAATCACGCCCCCTATGGATCGGGCCGTGGTGGAGATTCGCGAAACCGAAGCGATGCCCGATCATGCGATCGTCGCGGCACTCGAAGCGGTGGAATTCGAGCAACCCGAAGCGCTCACTGCGACCGCTCCGACACAGCCGCTGGACGCCATCCGTCAAATGATCGACGGTTTGCAGCAGCCCTCTTCTGGCATGCCACCGCTGAGGATGCGCGGGAACGCGGGAGTCGAAGGGCGTGTCGAAGGGAAGCGGCAAGAACTGGCGAAGCAGTATGGTGCGAGCGAAGCGAGCGAGCTGGCCGTCGAAGCGGCATTGGATTGGCTGGTCGCCCATCAACAGAACAACGGCTCGTGGGATTTCGATCTTTCCAAAGCGCCGTGCAACGGGCAGTGTCGCAATCCACGAACGAATCCAGACGGCCAAGCGACACCGAAGACAGCCGCCACCGGATTGGCGCTGCTCCCTTTCCTAGGCGCCGGTTACACGCATCAAAGCGGCAAACACGCCGAAACGATATCCAGAGCGATCTATTACCTGCGCGGTCAGATGCGGGATGCCGCGCAGGGACGTGAGCTGATGCATGGCAGCATGTACGGCCACGGAATCGCCACATTGGCGATCGCCGAGGCGTATGCGATGACCAAAGATGCGGACCTTTACGACATGCTTCGCGATCTGCAGCAGTACATCGTGATGGCGCAACATGAAAAAGGGGGCTGGCGTTACCAACCGGGCCAACCCGGCGACATGACGGTTACCGGCTGGCAAATCATGGCGCTGAAGAGCTGTCAGATCGGCGGGCTACCGTTTCCAACCAACGTCCACGCGCGGGCGGAGGATTTTGTCACCAGCTTGGGCAGCCAGCAGGGGACGCGGTTTGGATACCTCGAACCGGCGGCCGAAGCGACGCCGACAGCGGTTGGATTGTTGCTGCAAATGTATTTGAACAAACCGCCCGGCGACGCGGCGATCATGGAAGGTTGTCATTATCTGTTCGAACTGGGGCCTTCGAAAACGAACGTCTACTTCAACTATTACGCCACGATGACGCTGCACCATGCGCGGTACTACGGGTTCCCCGAATGGAACGCCAAGCTCCGCGATTTCCTTGTCAAAACGCAATCGCAGCGCGGCCATGAACGGGGCAGCTGGCACTTCACCGACCGCTTTGGCAGCGTCGGTGGACGGCTTTACAGCACCGCGATGTGCGCTCTGGTGCTGGAAACCTATTACCGGTACTTGCCGTTGTGGGAGGAAGGGGACTTCCCGTTGTAGTCCAAAAGCAGGGAAGAACCTATACTTTGCAAGCGTTTGGAAATACAATCCCCAGCCCGGCGCTGGTGGTCCAATCGCCGCAGACCCCTCCCTATTTAAACTTCATTCAATACGTCGCTCATGTCGCTGCAAATTTCAATCAACGGACAATTGGTTCCTAAGGAAGACGCCAAGATCAGCGTTTTCGACCACGGGTTGCTCTATGGCGATGGCGTGTTTGAAGGGATGCGAAGCTACGCCGGAAAGATCTTCAAGTTGGACGATCACCTGGATCGGCTGTGGGATTCGGCGCAAGCGATCTGTTTGGAAATCCCGATGCCGCGCGAGGAAATGGCCGAGCATTGCAAAGCCACGCTGGCAGCCAACAACATCATCGATGGCTACATCCGCTTGATCGTGACCCGCGGTGCCGGATCGCTGGGACTGGACCCGAACCGCTGCAGCAATCCGCAAGTCATCATCATCGCCGACAAAATCTCGCTGTACCCGGCCGAGTATTATGAACACGGCTTGCATTTGGTGACCGCATCGACGATTCGCAACCATCCGGCGGCGCTGAACCCACGCATCAAGTCGCTGAACTATCTGAATAACATCATCGCCAAGATGGAAGGGCTACAGGCCGGCTGCGTCGAAGCGCTGATGCTCAATCACAAAGGGGACGTTGCCGAATGCACTGGCGATAACGTCTTTATCGTCAACAAGGGCGTTCTCTCAACGCCGTCGACCGATTCGGGAATCCTGGAAGGGATCACTCGGAATGCCGTGCTAGAAATCGCCGACCAATTGGGAATTCCCACCCGCCAGGCGACGCTGACCCGGCACGATCTGTTTGTCGCCGACGAGTGTTTCCTGACCGGAAGCGCCGCCGAAGTGGTTCCCGTGGTTCAGTTGGACAACCGTACGATCGGCGACGGCAAGCCTGGACCGATCACCAAGCGGCTGTTGGAAGCGTTTCACAAGTTGGTTCGCCAATAAGCTCGATCGAATCGATCCCGCCGACACCGCCGGAGCGCTTGCGTCTCGGGCGGTGTCGCGTTTCCAACGAGTTCATCCGGCCCCCTGTCGGATGCTGACGTGCCCTTGGCGTCCCAGCACGATGTGATCCAGTACGCTAATCCCGATCGTCTCGCCGGCGGATTCCAACCGCCGCGTCACGGCAAAGTCTTCGGGACTAGGGCTCGGGTCGCCCGAAGGGTGATTGTGGACCAAGACGATCGATTGCGCCGCGTCTTTGATCGCGGCGCGAAAGACTTCGCGGGGATGGACCAGACTGGCATCCAACGTGCCGACGGTGATGCAGTGCGTATCGATCACTTGGTTCTTGGTATCCAGCGTGACGATATGGAATTCTTCGCGTCGCATGTCGCTGACCAAACGCGCGAAATGTCGGCGGCAGAAGGCAGCCGCTTCGGCGGTGCTGCAGATCTTCGTCGTCGCCGGTGCTTCGGACATCGCGGCTATCCGCCGTCCCAATTCGATCCCCGCCATGATCTGGCAGTAGGCAGTCTTTTCGACAGCCGGACTGATCGATTTCAGTTCCCCGCGACCGGCCGTAGGCAATCGATCCAGTTTTTCCGCGAACTCGTTGGCTAGACGCTCTCCCGCCATCATCGCCGATTCTCCTGGCCGACCGCTGCGCACGAGAATCGCGAAGAGTTCGGCGGTCCGCAAGTTTTCAGCGCCCTGTGCCAACAACCGCTCTCGCGGTCGATCTTGCTGGGGGGCCAGTTTGATTTGATTGCCAAACAGTTTTTCGTCCAGCCATTTGGCTGCCGAAAACTCGCCCAGCCCCGTGTTCCATCGATACAGCGTCTGATCGGTCGCGGTCGCTTCGCGCAGCAACCAGCCTTGCCCCACCAGTTCGTTAACGACTCGCGTCACAAAGCCTCGTTTTTCCGGATCGCAGGCGCGGTGCACCGCAGCGATTGGAAACGCATCGTGTGCGGAAACCCTTTCAATCACGGGCAGGTAACGTTGGTACCGGCGTGTCGTGGAATCGGATCGCTGTTTCGGAATGGTCATGGTGTTATCGATTGTTACGAATCTACCGCTGGATGCAAGCGAATTCCTTTTGCGAACCGATGGGGTGCGGGTTTTGCGGGATATGCGCTTGTTAGGTTGCGTTTTGCGATCTGGCAAACGTTTCCGAACAAATCGGTTGTATCCGGGGGCGATGCCCCGCCGATCAAATCCTTCGGGAGACCGTCTCGTCGTGCGATGCCAACGCGGTTGCGTTGGAGTGCGAACGGCGGTCGCTCGCGACGGACTTAGGCAGCGAAAGGATTCGATTTCATCGCAGTTGGAACCTGTGTTTCCACTGTGAATCAACCTCCAGATAGGAGAGATGGTATGGTCGCTGCATTACCGGAGTTTCTGTTGGTGTGCGAGACGCGTTTGGATGAAGAGGACCGCCATCATTGGCGGTTCAGTTTGGAGACGATTTTGGGACAGAGTGTCGTTGAAGCGAGTGATCATGAACCGTGTGATCTCAATCGATTGGCGTTGTGGTCTGTCGTTCGCGGACTGGAGGCCCTTGATGGGCCCAGTTGCGTAACGATGATGTGCAGCAACCGCTACGTGATTCATGGACTCCGCAACGGTCTGTCGGGTTGGCGAGAAACGCGTTTCAACTGGGATCATTTTGGCCGCATGGTTTCGATTCCCAATGCCGATTTGTGGCGGCGAATCGACCGAGCGTTGGATATCCATCAGGTCAGTACGTGTTGGTTAAGTGCCGCGTTTTTGTCGCAAGGACGAAATTCAGCGCGGATGCCCGAATCGCGTCCTGCACCGTTGGATCGGATCCGCAAATGGCTCGCAGGCCAAGCGGTTGCCGACACGCCAACGTTTGCCGTCGCCTGATCCTAATGTCGCATCGGCAGCCATTGAGACTTGGAGTGCGGCGCTCGATCGCCGCACTCCGAGAACCGGACGTCGAAAGATCACGCTGAGAATTTACTGTATTTGCAACGCAAGACGACGGTCCGCCCGCTATCAATCGCATCGCAAGGCTGCGCTGCTAAGGGCATTTAATCCGCGGAATCTGGGTTGCAACCTTAACCAAACCCCTTGCAAATTTGACGTGAACGCGTCGAATAGCATTGGATGCCTCTACCCCCCTTTCGTTTAACGCGAGTCACCTTCGATGCACACTCAGGTCCCGCTTGATGGAATCGGACGCCTGGTCGCCGGGCGTCATGAAAACCCTGCTGAACTGCTCGGTCCGCATCCGGTAGAATACCAGGGTCGCAAAGCGATCGCCGTGCGGGCGTTTGTCCCCGACAGCTCCCAGGTCTGGTTGGTCGATCAGCCCGAAGAATCGCCACGGTTGATGCGTCGGTTGCATCCAGCCGGTTTTTACGAAGCCATTTGCCCGCTCGACAACGAAGCCGTTTCCCCAAACTACCGCTTGAAAGTCGCCCATAATTCGGGCGAAGTGACCATCATGCCTGATCCATACGCCGTTGAACCGTTGTTGCAAGAACTCGATCGCTACCTGTTGGGTGAAGGTCGGCATTACGAGCTATACAAGCGTTTGGGAGCTCAGATTCGGACCGTCGGCGGCACCTCGGGTGTGAACTTCAGCGTTTGGGCGCCCAATGCCAAGACGGTTCAGGTGGTTGGCGATTTCAACAATTGGGACGGCGGCAAGCATGCCATGAAGGTCCATCCCAATCTGGGCGTTTGGGAATTGTTTATTCCTGAGGTGAAGGAAGGGGATATCTATAAATTCCGCATCCTCCAGCAGGATGGCGTATGGAACGACAAGAGCGATCCGTTGGGGTTTGCCGCCGAACTACCGCCGCGAACCGCGTCGATTGTGACTCGGTTGGACACCCACAGCTGGCAAGATGATACGTGGATGGAAAGCCGCCGCGAATCCAACCAGCTGGAAAAGCCGTTTAATATCTATGAAGTCCATCTTGGCAGCTGGCAGCAAGGGGGCGATCAGGAGCACGGTTGGTTGAACTACCGCGACCTGGCTCATCGGTTGGTCGACTATTGCAAGGAAATGAACTTCACCCACTTGGAACTGATGCCGATCAGCGAGCATCCGTTCACCGGCAGCTGGGGCTACCAAACGGTCGGTTATTTCGCCGCCACCAGCCGTTACGGTACGCCGGAAGATTTCATGTACTTCGTCGACCATTGCCACCAAAACGGGATCGGCGTGATCTTGGACTGGGTTCCCGCCCACTATCCCAAAGATGGCCACGGGTTGGCCCATTTCGATGGATCGGCGCTGTACGAACATGCCGATCCACGGCAGGGCGAACATCCCGACTGGGGCACAAATATCTTCAATTACGGACGTAATGAAGTCCGCAATTTCCTGATCTCCAACGCCCTGTTCTGGCTCGACAAATACCACATCGACGGGCTTCGCGTCGACGCAGTGGCGTCGATGCTGTACCTGGATTACAGCCGCGAAGCGGGCCAATGGATTCCCAACCAACATGGCGGACGCGAGAACATCGCTGCGATCGACTTCCTGCGTGAATTTAATGTCGTGGTCCACGAGAAGTTCCCCGGAGCGGTCACGATTGCGGAAGAATCGACAGCGTGGGGCGGCGTTTCGCGGCCGACCTATGACGGCGGTTTAGGTTTCACGTTTAAGTGGAACATGGGCTGGATGAACGATACGTTGGATTATTTTCACAACGATCCGATCCACCGCAGCCATCACCACAATGAACTGACGTTCAGTCTGATCTATGCCTTCACCGAAAACTTCACCCTGCCGCTGTCGCACGACGAAGTGGTGCATGGCAAGGGAGCGTTGTTGTCGCAAATGCCCGGCGATCTATGGCAGAAGTTCGCCAACTTGCGGCTGCTGTACTCCTACATGTGGACGCACCCCGGCAAGAAGTTGCTATTCATGGGGGGCGAGTTTGGGCAATGGAACGAATGGAACGAAGATGGTCCGATCCAGTGGGAACTGCTTGATTTCGACACCCATCGCGGCATCCAAAATTTGGTTCGCGATCTGAATAAGCTGGTGATCGAGAATCCCGCCATGCATCACGATGATTTCACCGCCGCCGGCTTTGAATGGGTCGACTGCATGAACGCCAACGACAGCGTCTTGGCCTACGTTCGCAAAGCCGATGGGTATGGCCCCGCGCTGATGGTCTGTGCCAACTTCACCCCCGTTGTCCGTAAGGGCTACCACGTGGGGATCACGCAGAGTGGTCGTTGGACGGAGGTGTTTAATTCGGATGCGGAGGCTTACGGCGGCAGCAACATCGTCAACCCCGGCATGACGCAATCGTTGGGCATCCCGCACCACGGCCGTACCGATTCGATTAAGATCGATCTGCCGCCGTTGGGCATCGTGGTGCTGAAGCACGAAGCGTAAGCGAGCCGGTTCGCCAGTGTCGCCGACGCGTGCTCCCGCGCGTCGGCCCGTAGGAACGCAGGCCGCCCGGGGCTCAATTGCTCTCGACGATCCGCACTTCGTACAGCTTGGGCCAGTTTTTTCCGGTCACAAACAACCGTTTGGCGTCGCGATCGTATGCGATCCCATTGAGCACATGCTCGCGAGTTGGCCGTTGGTTTGCCGGCCAGAGGCTGTGCAAATCGATCCAACCCAAAACGCGACCGTCGACCGGAGAGATTCGGGCGACGGAATCGTTGTACCAGACGTTGGCAAAGATCTCTCCTTCGACGAACTCCAATTCGTTGAGGTCGTCGATTCGGCGTCGGCCATCGTGCACGATCACTTGCCGGATTTCCTTAAACGTTTCCGGATCGAGGAATCGCAGCCGCGATGATCCGTCGCTCATGATCAGATGGGTGCCATCGTGGGTCAGCCCCCAGCCTTCGCCTGCGTAGCGGAGCGTCTTGCGATGTTGGAAGGTTTCGCGGTCGAAGACAAACGCCCGACGCTTCTTCCACGTCAATTGGATGATCGAGTCTTTCCAGACGGTAATCCCTTCACCGAACAGATCGCGGTTCAGGGAGATGCTTTGCAACACGTTCCCCGTCGGTAGATCGACACGACGCAACGAACTGCTGCCATATTGCCCCGTCCCTTCGTACATCCGGCCATCGGCAATCGCCAGACCTTGGGTAAACGCTGCCGCATCGTGCGGGTACGTCGCGACCACTTCAAAACTGGAGATCGGTGTCGCGGTCGTTTGATTAGCGGACAAAAGAATCGCCACACATCCCAACGCCATCAGGCCGACAGCTCCGGTCAGCAGCCAGCGGTAGGCCGACCAGCCTGCCGATGGCAGGGGACGCTTGTTTTCAGAGGGGGCATGGGACTCGGTCACGGGCACAACTTCCTTTCTGATCTTTTTCGCATGATCTATTACATCCGGCAAGCGAAGTAAAGTGAAGCCGGGCAAATTGCGGCACTTGCGTCGCCGATCATCACCGATCCAGCGGCATCGGTCTCGCGTGAACGCTTGGTTGCTCTGCTTTTCTGGTCGAGTGGAACCGCTGCGAAACGGGGGCCGGGAAGTGTGTAGAACCTTTTTCTGAAAAATCATCAAATCTCTGTCCGGCCTGCGGTGGCGATCGGTATCCATGTTTCAGACAGGCTGTTGAAACGCTTGCAACAAAAAAACAACTTGGGAGAGAAACGATGTTTTCGCACACACGCAACTTAGGGCTGATCGCATTGGCCGTGGGCATGATGATCACCGCGGGCGGCTCCGAAGCGGACGCGGACTACGGCTATGGCCAACGGCAGTATTACAGCAGTTGGTCGTACCAGCCAACGCAATCGTACAGCTACACGCGTTACTATTACCGCCCCACGGTTACGTCGAATTCCTACAGCTATCACTACTGCATTTCGTATCCAAGCCAACCTCGGTATGTCTACTACTACAACCCAACAAGCCAAGTGTATTGGGGCCGCTACGATTTGGAAGGCAAGAAAGGAGCCGAGTATTCGTTGCTGGCCGAAGCCGACCGCAAGAAAGACTTGAAAGCGATTCCCGAGTCTGCGTTCCCGACTCCCGGTGCGATGCCCGCGATTCCCGATTCGAAAGATGGCGTATCGATCGAACCGATTCGCACCAAGCCGGGCGACAAGCCTGAGGATCTTCCAGCGACGAATTAGTTGCCGTTGCCACTGTCGGCAATCCGCTAACCGCAGTGTTCTGAATCTCCGTGCTTGAGCTTTTTGCTCCAGCACGTCGTTGCAATAACGATCTCAACGCGTCTACGATTCGTCGTCGGTTTCCAGAATCAGTTCGATCGGTTCGGTTTGCGCTTCGGCAACCTCGACAGAAAGTCCGCTGGTGTAGTAGTCGGCGTAGCGACGGGGAACCGTGTTTCCGTGGGCATGGGCCGATTTTGCGAGGTCTTCGGTCAGCACGATTTGGACGACGACGACTTCGTACGATCCCGGTGGTAGACCGATCTCGCCAGCTTGGTTGACGGGCTGGAATTCGCCACCGGATGAGATGCGACTTGCAAATCGTTCCTTGTCGCTTAGCCTGCGAAATTCGATACTCCCCGACCTAACAGGCTCGCCGTCGTCGAATCGCACGATGCCCGAGGTTGGACCGATCGGGGGCCCGCATCCTATCGACGTGAGCAACAGGATGCAGCCAATCGCGACCAGGAACGCTGCTGACGTGGAAGCCTTCACTGCATCAACTCCACGACGCGTGCGTCCCCGCGGTTGGCCAACGATCCGAGAGTCTTCGTGTCGGTCGTTGGACTGAACATCCGCACGCTGCCATCGACGAGGGCGAAGTGGACGCCGGCGGGATGCCAGCTGCCAAACGAAAACATGTCGGCCAGCACGTCGCGGGGACCGCTGGCCAGTCGCAGACCCGGCCCCGCCAATCGGCAAGAAGCTGGCAGGTGATCGCCATCGTAAGCGGGAGAGTCTTCGGGGAACTGAGCGAGACCGTCGAGTGGGACAAACTTCTCACCAAACAGGAAAGTGCTTGAGGTTCCATCGCTGACCGAGGCCATGCGGATACGATCCGACGGACCTATTGCTTTTCCATCTTTGCAAGTCGGATGGACGCTAATGATGACTCCCGTCCCATTGCCGCCGTAATAGAAGTCGGTTGGAGCACCGGTGGCTCCGGGAGTCAGGTCGCCATGGTTTCCTGCATAATCGCAGAGCGCTCCGGGAACATCGACGGCGACATCATTGGTGCGTGGCGGAATCGGGCAACCGCAGGGCAACCGTCCGCCGCCTCCATCGACCGTCGTCCGCAAGTTCCGCGTCCCGATCGGTTGCGTGCCGGAGCGTCGCGAAGGACATAAGAAAATGTCGGGGACAACCGTCCGTACACTTTCGTCGTGTTCGTGCCACGGTTTGGAAAACTCCCATTGATCGCCGAGCGAGACTTGTTCGATGAATGGCATCACGCGGGCCAACCAAGTTGGCGTTTCCAAACCGCATTGATTCGATGGGGCGGCATCGGGACGCGATTCATAACGCGCCGGCGGAAAGTAGCGGAACACATCGTGGTGCATGTGCGTCGCAACGGCCAATTGCCGCACGCGGTTCGCACAATCGGTACGCCGCGCCGCTTCCCGCGCAGCCTGCACCGCTGGCAACAGCAAGGCAACCAAGATACCGATGATCGAAATCACAACCAGCAGCTCGATGAGGGTAAAGCCGAGGCGCGTATGAGGCGTTTTCATAGATTTGGTCCAGAGCTTCGTTTGCAGAAGGATTCCGGTCCGACCGCAGAACAATATTGTTCACCGATCGCGGCGGTGGGCAAAACCGGCAGATATCGGCGTTTTAAGCAGCGAATAAGTGGATTTCTAGTTTAACCGCAGTACCGTTCAAAGAAGGAGCCTCGGACCATGGAAAGAATTAGCGTTGGGACGTAGTGGACGAGGTTACGAGTCCCAGCGATTGGGGCTGATGCAAAAGGACTCGTAGCCTCGTCCACTACGCTTTGTAGAACGGAGCCTCGGACCGTGGCTAGAATTAGCGTTGGGACGTGGTGGACGAGGTTACGAGTCCCAGCGATTAGGGTTGTTGCAAAAGGACTCGTAACCTCGTCCACTACGCTTCAATGAACGGAGCCTCGGACCGTGGAAAGAATTAGCGTCGGGACGTAGTGGACGAGGTTACGAGTCCCAGCGATTTGGTCTGATGCAAAAGGACTCGTAGCCTCGTCCACTACGCTTTGTAGAACGGAGCCTCGGACCGTGGAAAGAATTAGCATCGGGACGTAGTGGACGAGGTTACGAGTCCCAGCGATTGGGTCTGATGCAAGAGGACTCGTAACCTCGTCTACTACGCTTTGTGAAACGGAGCATAGCCAATACGATCTGCATAATCCGACGAAATCATCCGGAACACTAAACCTTTCTCGCCTCGCAAAACCTACGATGGATCGCGAAAGCTTTGCACCCAACGCGAATTGGTCGCAAAAATTCCCCGCACCACCGCCTTCACCTCTTCCGGCTCGTAGGGATCATGCTCCAATTCGTGTTCCAGCAGCTCCAACTTCTTGCGGATCAGGTATCCCTGCATACTCTGGTATCGCCGAAGTTCACCGCGACGCAGGAACGCTCCCACCTCGAGCCGCCGGCTCCATTCTTCCCAAACCGGCAACCAGAACAACGCATGATCTTTGTCGCCGCTGTTGGCTGCCGACAAACACTCGCTGCGAGCCAACGCGATTTCCTCCAAACATTCTTCGGGCGAGGGATAATAGGCGTAACAGGCGACGACGCTCAGAGCGACCAAACCGGCAAGCATCGTCGCTCCGATGACGCCTCGCGGCACCAGGATGTCGAATCCTCGCGGCGGAGCTGCTTCGGTTGGTTCGGGCGCGGTCGTCACCAAACGTGCCTCATCGATCCCCAATCCCCGCAATATCAATCCGACCATCGCCAGCAGGGCGACAAAGCCAACGGCGATGCTGCCAGCGATATCCAAGTGTTTGTCGACCGCTTCCTTCGCCTTCGCCCAAAGGTTGGCCTGATTGGGAGCAATGGGATTGGCGTAAATATCAAACGCATGGGTATGCCCCGCCGGTTCGACTCCCGGCGGCACGAGCGGTTTGTTGATTCCGTAAGAGATACATAGAACGATCAATAGCAAGCCGGTCATCCACGTGGCGGCCGCCTTCCATCCGTAATGTTTGCCAAACCAATACGGTGTGGCCAGATTCATCCCGGTTCCGAGTATCAGCAACGTAAAGGCGGCGCCGGGACTGTTGGCGTGTTGGAACATCATCCCCAATTGGCTCATCGCCAGCATCGGTGTCGCGTAAACAGGAACGGCGACAAACAACATCGTCAACGGTGCGAAGGGATCATCGCGTTCGACACTGTGTTGCATCGCACCGTAGGGCAACACCACGGCCAACAGGCCAAGGCCCAAGAGTGCCAACAGCGTCAATGCCATCGGTATTCCGGTGGCATCGTGCGACATCTGAACGACCATCGCCGCCAGACGGCGCGGGCCAATCAAACTGAGGTCGCCGCTGTCGGAGGCCGGCGTTGCCTCCTCCGCATGTTTGCGTCGATCCAAGGCATCCCACAACAACCCCAACGCGGTTACGATGATCAACGATCCGACGGCAAACAGGATAATCACCAGCGGGCGACTGAGCGTCAGACCGTATAACAACGACAACGGATTAAAGAGCGGAGCGGACAAAGCGAATGCGGACAACGCTCCCGGTTTGACTCCCGATCGACGCATCTGGATCAGGATCGGCAACACGCCGATCGAACAGACCGGCAGCAACATGCCGATCAACCACGATTGGGGAAGCGAGCGCAGCGAATCGCCGCCAAACAGCCGCCGCGTGCCATCGCGGCCTAGGTAGTAGCGAAGGATCCCCGCGATCAACAACCCAACCAATAAGGTCGGTGCGACCGCGATGAAGCCTTGCGCGATACGAACCAGTCCGCCGACAAACATTGCTGAGGGAGAATTCATAGCGAGGCTCCTTGCGGCGACGGGATGGGGGCGGGAAGTTTTGCGATCGCTTCTTCGATGAGTTCGCAAAAGGCAACGGTTTGCTTGCGATTGGCGTCGGTCAATTCGTTGCCGCTGGATCGAAGATTCGCCATCAGCGATTCCGCTGCATTGTCCAACGGAATCCAGTCCTTTTCCGGCAGATCCGTATCGGCGGCAATCTCAGGAACCCAGCTGACGATATCCGCAATTTCAGCCTCCGCCTGTTTCGCATCGGCCGTTTCGTCGGCGGACGCGTCGAGCCGCTGGCGCAGCTTGACCGCAGCGTCGGCAAAATCGTCGGGCCAATGTTCGGCCACTTCGTGGTCGTGTTCAAAGAGCGACGTCTTGGCGGTTTGTTCGTCGCCACATCCCGCCAACAACAGGAGTCCCGTTAAGACGATGCCGTTGCAAATTGTTTGGAAACGCATCACTTATACTCCGGAGCGGGGACGGAATTCATGATCCGATCGATCGCGTTGTCGACGGTTTCGCCGCGGGTGAGCAAACGGACCGAAAGAACGGGCTGAGCGACATCGGCGACATCGGTCGGGGTGACAAAGTCGCGTCCTTTTAACATCGCCCACGCTTGAGCGATCGCTTGCCAGCACATCATGCCACGCGGGCTAACGCCCAATTCGACCGATTCGTCCGCGCGACTCGCTTCGACCAGGTCGATCAGGTAGTCGGCGACGCGGGGATGTACGGCGACCGATTGGGCCTTCTGCTGCAACCGTTGCAGATCGTTCAGCGAAAGCGGCGAGCTTGCTTTGCGATCCTCGCCGTTGTTCGCTCCATTGGAATCGCGGACCTCGCGTTGCAGGATCTGTCGCTGGGCCTCGCGGTCGGGGTATCCGATCCGCAGCTTGATCGCAAACCGATCCAGCTGAGCTTCGGGCAATGGATAGGCACCGTGGGAATCGATCGGATTCTGAGTGGCGATCACAATAAAGGTGGGGGACAGCGGATGCGGATTCCCGTCGATCGTGACTTGCCGCTCCGCCATCGCTTCCAGCAGCGCACTCTGCGTACGCGGAGTCGTCCGATTCAACTCATCGGCCAACATCACGTCGGCGAACACCGGGCCGGGATGGAATTCGAACTCGCGCGACTTCTGGTTGAACATACTGAAGCCGGTGATATCGGCGGGCATCAAGTCGGGTGTGCATTGCACACGGGATAAACGGCCGTGAATCCCATCAGCGATCGCTTTGGCAAGCGTGGTTTTGCCCGTTCCTGGAAGATCATCCAACAGCAGGTGCCCGCGCGACAGCAGGCATGCAATGACTAGATCGATCCGGTCTTCTTTGCCTAAGAGAACGCTGCGAAGGTAATCGCGTAGCGGCGCAACGTCGGGGGGCGAATCGGGATCGGACGGTTGCGTGGACGGAATCGTATCGGCGGACGCGTTCATGACGTCGCCTCCTTGGATAATGCGGTGATAGTGCGGACGTGAAGAAGATCGACCAACCCGGTCGCATCGTGGTCCGTCGGTTCGTTGCCGTGACCGAAGAACAAGCGGTCGGCGGCATCAAAAAACTTTTCTGTCGCGTGGGCGATCGTTGCGTCGGTGCGTGTCAGTTGCTCCAGCCAGGCTCGCTGAGACCTTCCAACCGGTCGACGCTTACCGGCCAACCGGGCCCGCGCTTCGATGATTCCAATCGCCAAACGAGTTCGATGGCGCGGACGAAGCCAACGACCAAACGTCCAGATCACGGTCAACAGGCAGTCGCCCCAATAGGATCGCGAAAGGTACCCGATCACCAGCGCCAACGCCCCGCCGACGAAGGTGGTCCAATAGGTCGCGGCAAACCGTTGGGCAACTAGCCGCCACGAAGGGCGATAGTGAGGTTGTTGGAAACCGGGGGTCGGTTCGATCTCAAACCACCGACCGTCCTCCAATTGCACTTCCGCCCAAACATGGACATCTTGCGGCAGAACGGAGGAATGACCCGCAGAGATGTCAAACGCATCGGGACGCACGTAGAAACCGGTGACCAGGCGAGTCTGCATACCGATCTGTCGCGCCAGCAGTGCCGCAGTGGTGGCAAAAAGGTGATCGCCGCCGCGACGCGACTGGAGGAAATTCGACAACGATGTTGCGCTCGATTCCCCATCGCGGGCGTAGGTGAATTCGCTGCGAAGGTGCGATACGATCAACTGCAACTTTTCGTACGTGTCGGTTTCGTCGCCGACAATATTTTTAACCAGCCGATCGATCTCGGGGACCACGGCGGCTGGCGGTTCTCGCACTTCAAGGCCGTCTCGGATTTCATCCTCCACCAATCCGAGGCTCGCCACGTGGACAACCGTCAGTGGCGGAACGCGCTCGCGGCCAGGCATGAAGAAACAGCCATCCTCGGAGAGTCCCAAGAAGTCCTGTCGATCGATCTCCTTGATGTGGATTCCGGCAGTCAGCATGGGAACGGGGAGACGCAGCGAATCGAGACGAATCACCTTCAGCAAGCCAACCGAAGCGGCGTCGGGATCGCGCGACAGCACGCCTCGCAACACCGGATCGAAGAACCAGGTCGCCTCGTCGATTACGACAGGCGTCAACTTTTCGTTTTTCAAATCGGCCGTCTGAGACCAATCGCGGCCGTCGAAGGTGTCATAGCGATGCATCGCCAATCGGATGCCAGTGGGACCGTCCCATTGGACCACGCTGGCGTCTTTGGCATCTTTGAAATGATGATGCTTTTTTGGGGGCAGCCGATCAGTCGAGAAGGTCCCGCCACCCTGCTCGCTCTTAGCATTGCGTTCATGCGACTGGATGAAGTTGTCGGGCCCCATCGCCTGGGCCCGTTCCTGCTTTTTGTTTTTCTTCTTTGGCTCGCCGATCATGTCGTTGAACATGTCGAACAGCGACGATTCGGTCGATTCGAGCATGATGTCGCTGTCGACGGCACCAAACGATTCGGCATGATCTTTGGCAGCGATCGCCGCATCGCCTGTTCCCACGCCGCCACGTGCTGCGGGGTCGGACCATTCGCTGCCGCCACTTGTCGGCATCAGACCGAGCGTCAGCCGCTGCAGTCCCGCGCTACTGTCCTTGACCAGATACGCTCCGACAGCCAACACCAACAACGTGACGATCATGATCTTTGGACGCAGCGACCAGGTCCGCTGAACCGAATCGGGCATCGCCAGGTCGAGTCGTTCCCAATGGTTGGCGATCAAGTGCCAAACACAGGCGAGCATCCACAGCAACGGCAAGGCGACGGCATAATCGGAATCCGAGATCGATGCGCTGAACAAGACCAGGAATCCACTGAGGATCAGCGACAGCGAACGCGTTTGATTCGTGCGGGCCGCAATCGCCATTGCGAGCGAAACCGCGCCAAATGTTGTTAAGGCGGACATCTCAAACGCGATCGGCGAACCGATCATGCGGCCGACGATTGCGAAGACCACCGGTAGGACGCCCAACGCGACGGTGGCGGTATCGATCGATCGTCGCGCTCTTATCCCGTTGCCACCGAAAGCGCGCACGCCTTCAGCGACCAGAAAGGCGATCGCTAGCGCTGCCATCTCCGCTGGGAACCACGCCGCCGATTCCACGTAGCAGCGCAGAGGAACGACCGAACTGATTGCTAACACCGCCAAAGCGATCGTCTCGGTGCGTCTACGCGACCAAGTTGACATCGCGCACCTCCGTCCAGAACGAAAGCAACTGCTTCGCCAAGCCGCGATCGCGATGAATCATGCGGTGCGAGTGACCGTCGGCGGAACGGGGATTGACCGCCGGATCGGAAACACAAACGGTAATCTCCGCATCGCGACTCGAAGCGATCGCAATCGTCGCTCGGTTCCGCGATGGATAATGCATGGGAGCGTCGCGCTCTCCTTCGGCGGGGACCTCCGCCAACGCGTCCATAATTTGCACGAACCCATCCCAGCCGCGCCGCACCTGAACCGAATTCTTGCCGATGTGAACGCGCAACGGGACGGCCGATTGGTGCAGGTTCGCAAGTAGACTGGCAGCGACGCGAATCCGATCGGCCAATGGCTCGCGTGCCGATCGCCCGACGTCGACGATCACGTCGACACTTGGGCACTGCGGACCGCTGCGTTCGGTGACAACAAGATCTCCCGACCGCGCCGTCGCGACCCAATTGACCTGTCGTGCGCTATCGCCGTGACGGTATTCGCGAACACCCAGGAAATCACCGCTGCGACCACTGCGGTTGCCGTCCCCCGATTCGGCAGCGCGGCGTCCCGTCATCGCCGTGCTTCCGGCAACCGGATAGACCTTGGGCCAGACGGTGACGGGCGATACGTTTTTCAGCTTCCGCTTGGCGGTCCAAATCCCGAAGGGAAAGGAACATGTCAGCAGGGCGTCTTCGTTGGGATAGCGGCCTCGCAGTTCTGGGCGGATCGAAAACCGATAGGTCGAGATCGCCAGGCCGCGAACAAACGCGAGGGCGACGGTGGGAACTGCCGCTTCGGCGTCGCTGTCGCATCGCCGATCCAAGAAGCCTTCGACCGCTAAGCCCCAGACAGGAATCGGCAACCGGTTCCGTACGGCCAGTTGCAGTTCGCAGGGATCCCCTTCATGGACTTGCGATTGGCTCGGCTTCAGCGAGCTTTCGACCGCGCGGACGGCAACCGCTGGCCAGGCCATCCCGACAACAATCACTGCAGCGAGCGCCGCGGCGAGAGTCCATCCGATGGGAGCGAGGTAGATTCCAACGATCACGCTGATCGCGGTGGCGAGCGCAAACCAGCCCACCGGTTCCTTCAACCAATACAGATATCGATTCGCCCAAGGACAGAAGTCGGTCGTCAGCAATCGCGACAGCCGACTGGGTTCTTGGGACACAACAAGGTCAAACGACATGACGTACGCACCTTCGGTACGAGGATCATTCAGAGCGGATTGTCAGCTTGGAATAAGCCGACACGAGCATTCGCACATCAGCCAAAACAATGGCTGCGCACGTTCACGCGCTCGGAGGTCCTCGGACAGAAAGTCCGTTCAAAGAAAGCGATTCGATCGACACCACGTCGCGGCGAAAACGAAGACGTTCGGTTGCCAGCGGCGTCCAAACGATCGTATCGGCGTTTGCGATCGCGGCAAAACGCGATGCGAAGAAGCTTTGGCAGACACTGCAGCGATCCGAATCGTGTTCGGGGGTCGCATCGGAATCTGGATCGGATTCTTCGTCGGTTGGACCGGAATGGCAATGATGCTGGCAACCGCAAGCATGCGTTGCCGCGGCGGCGGGATCTGCGGAGGCAAGATCCGATGGATGACAGCAGCCGACGTGCAACCAACCGGCGACATTGCTCAGCAGCAGCGCCGCGAGCAGAGCGTAAGTCGTCAGGATCCGCCGAGAAGCCAAGGTGGGTAAACCATCGATGATTAAGAAACAGCGGACGCCAGACACGACGTCGCGCAAATGTTGTTCAACGGTCCGACCAAGGATGTTGTGATTGTTTATCAAACATACGGCTTGTCAGGCAACACGGTTCGGATCCGCGACGGTTTCATGACAGCTTCATCGAAATTTTTGCATCGCAATACGAGTCTCCGTCCCCACACTTGGTGAAGTCTTCCAACGTGCGCAGGTGAAGCCGTCGACATCCAATTTGACCTTGATGTTTTCCGGCGAGCCTGCGGTGGCGAGTCGCGGATCCGAAGCGTTCACGTCGGTTGCTTGCCACCGCTATCGTCCCAAAAACTTTTTCGTCGACTTGACGAACCCGTATTGTTGGTTCATCGTAGGAAACGCAACAGTCTTTGGTCGGACCATTTTGCAACTCACCTCACTCTAGAAAACGAAACGTCCACGATGTATTCGTCGGTCCGGCCTTTCTTATCGAGCATGCTCTGCTGCGTGATTGCCTTTGGGCACACACCGGCATGGATGCACGTGGCCACATGCGACGGCGATTGCAAGGTCGTGGACGCGGCGATTGTTCAAGCCCGTTCGGTTTGTTCGCACGGCTGCGATCATCACGTTGTCGCCCACGAATCGACGGACAACTCCGCCGACTCTCCTTCATCGGCACCGGCTCAAGATCACGATTCCGATACCTGCGTGATCTGCCAGTCGCTAGCCAACTCCTGTGGTCCTGTTTCGCTCGATCTGCAGCTGCTTGCACCTGAATATGCATGCGAGCCAGCCTACGAACTTGCGACCCCATTGCCGATCGACGCTTCGATCGCAATTGCCCAACCCCGTGGACCGCCTGCTGCGGCCTGATCGCTCCCATCGTCTTCGGGCGACTTGAGGTGTCTACCTCGGTTCGCGCGAGCGTGTCTGCTTGGAAGCCGATCCCACGATGATTCTATCCCAATTGGATTAACTGGGCTCGCCTTGCGCGCACCACGACTTTGCATGGGTGCCATGACACTATGTCCCGCCGCGCGCGGCGTGTTCGGTCATACGGTCCGACCAAACCCGATCGGTCTCGTCTGCGCGGTGGGGCGCTTTTGAAATTTGCTGCGAGCCCGATATCGCAATGCTTACGCAGAGCGTGATTGGGCATTTGCAGGAGGGCATTGATTCCTCATCAACTCGAGACACTCCCGAGAGTTCGTCGATGATCGAGCCTCGCCAGCCGACTGCGGTCGGTTGCGGTGCAAGGTTGTCCAGCGAGATTCGGCTCCACGCAGTTTTTCCGGTCGCTGCTGCGTGAAGAACTGGTCACGCGGCACCTACAATTTCTCAACTCGTTTTTCCAACAAAGGGAGAAACAAACATGTCGAAGCGTTCCAATCGATTCGAGCGAGCGACCTCGCCGAACCAACGACTGGGGAACTGAGGCAATTCTATTTTGAACCAGCTGATATTCAAGACGCCTGGATCGCGCGGCCCCAAGACCTGATTGGAAGAGGACTCCGTAGGGGAGTCGAACTCGGTTCGGATTCGCTAGGAAATGCTAACGAAACCGGTAGTGGTGGGAACACCTATGGGAACAGGCTTGCAGAAAGTGATCCCGACACAGCCGAATTAACAACAATTTAGAACAACCTGCCCTCCGCTGATTAGAGAAGTCCTACTCACGGTGGGACGCAGCCTGCAACGCAAGCGAAATGACAACGCCGATGAGAGCGGGGCGTCCACCTAACTTCCAGCGTAGCCTGTTGCTCGATGCAGTGTCCTTCGTGCACAGTGTGATAGCAAACCTGCACGGAGCCGTCCCATAGTGCGTTGTTGCCGGGCGAACCGTTATGACACGATGTCAAACCTGAATGAGGCCTGCCGTATGCCGGCTCTCGTAATAGCGAGTGGCCACGCAACAGGGTTATCGCGCCCGGCCCGCCCTTCCACTGGCACTTTGGAGATACCGTGAGATGCTCCAATCGATGAAATCAGTGCCAGGCCAGGAAACCCCGAAAACAGCCACGGCGTCTCGACCACCGGGGCAGTTTCAGTGCCCGCCGTAGCAGTCATCAACCGAGCCAGGATCAAGGGTACGGAGACCGGTTTCGTCTCGACATCCGCAGTCGGCTTCAATGCATTTCAGTCTTGATCTTTCCATTTTCCGTGAAGCGAGTTCAGATCGTCTTCGTGCTGCTTCGTTCTCTTCTTCAAAGCTTTTGAAACGTATTCTCCCACTATAGGCGGCAGCGCACCTACCGCTTTCACCAACCCGATGGGATCACCCTTCGCGGTAGCGACACCTGGATCAACTAAGCGAACAACACAATCAAGCGTTCCCCAAACTTGAAATAATTTCAAGGAGCTTAGTGTCGTAACGAGTTTGCACGCTTCGGCTTCACGCTGACGCATTCGCAACGCAGACTGTGCTACTGCACAAACTCCCCACTTGGGGTCATTGAAAGCGACTCGACGCAGTTCAGTGTCAGCGACACCGCTAGGAAAATACCCAGCCATGAACGCTGCGGCACGCCTAACACTCCAGCTATCATGATTCAGAAAATCATCAGTTGCCCGCCTGAGGCCGGAAACTTCTCCTGAACCTCTTAACGCACGTGCAACCGAACAGCATACGAACTTGTCGTTTGATTCGCATGCGACACGCAAAAGGTTAGCCAAGGCTCTCTCTGGATCGAGTTCCAGCAGTACCTGGGGAACAGTATCGCGATCACGTCGATCACTCGTTAGTGTTTCCAAACCAATTTCAAATGCGGCATCTGGAGAAATTTTTCCAAGTGATCGCAAGGCTCTCGCTCGCGATCCACCAAAGTGCATTCCATTATCACTCTGTAGCGTCGTTTCCCACAATAATTTCCGATCGGGCTCTAGCTCCGGATCAAGAAGAGCGACTGTGTTGCACATGTGACGGCCACCAGTTTCCAAAAGTTGTTCAACGTGTGATCGCACTAGCGGTCGCGTTGCTTCGTCAGCAGCTAGGAACTCAACGACACGTTGGTCCATGTCGTCTAGTTGTCCTTCCGTCGGCAGTAGCCTTAGGTAGTTTTCCTTGGCCGTTTCGCATCCCGACAAAGCCTTGAGTACAGCAAATTTGTGGTGACCTGACTGGTACTGTGCCACAAGACGATCGAAAATTCGGATGCAGTTACTTGGCAGGTCTTGAAGCGCGATCAGGCAATAATTCGCTAACTCGGAATCGTAAGCACACGCCAACAGCACATTTTCCACCTCGCGACGAAGGTCTTGCCTGCCGCTCAGTCCGATAGCTAGGATTGCGTGCGGGAATTCTTTGTTGTCTGGGGATTTTAGCAACGCGATTGCTGGCGCAAGTTCATCATCATTCATTTGGGGCAGGTCTGCACGTAGAGCACCGATATCAGGTGAAACGCTTAATCCCCACTTGAGAATTCCGTTGACGACTCCCGCGTTTTCCCCCAGGGCAGAAAGGCTATCGATCGCTCGCATCTGGGCCAAATTGAGTCTAGAAGAATCGGGCTCCCATAACTCATCGCTGACCGCAGCATCTGCAAGCAGGCGTCGCGTTTCTGCGCTCGGACGCATTACCGCAAGTTCGCAGCCTTCCATCCTCAGTTGCTGATGTTCCGCTCGTATGAGTTCGTTTGTTAGTGAAGTAAATCCATCGCCCGCAATACGCTTCAATAATTCTATCGCGTGCCCAAATTCGTGATCAACGTAAGTTGAAATCTTTTTGATCCGAGATGTAGCGAACGTTACTAGATTGCCTTCCAACTTGCTGCCTTGCCTAGACCTTAATCCGGCTAGGACCGTTTCGCCGTGCAGTCCTTCGATCAAACCCAGTGGATACCTTGGGTGTGGCTGTGTGGAATCATCGTCCGTAGATAGATGTCGTTCCAAGACATTGTTTAGCCAATCAAGCAGTTCCTCAACCAGAGTCGGAGTGAGGCGGTCGCCGTTATTTGCAACCAAGTCAAAATAATGCTCTGGATTGTCTCCATTCCGAACCAGCGATTCAACGGCAGAACACGTCGCGAGCGGGTGCGACACAAACAATGCGGTACCAATTGCACCGGCCACGCCCCAGAGTCGCTTCGCCGAAATATTTGGTAAGAGCTGGATTGCTCGGGGCGGATCACGATATGCAAGTCCCCGTGCGGATACCGCTCCAACAAATTCGTGTTCCGATGAAGCCCACTCCTCGAGCCGTCCATATTCGTCAACGTCACCAAAGCAGACGATACAGGACACCAAGCACCGACGATTCTCGGACGCAATTGCGGCAATAAGATGGTCCTTTGCCTCTTCCCAAATTTTTTTGGGAGCGCTACCCGGCATGTTCGACAATGTGAAGACCAGCGACGTAAAGCAAGGGTCGCTTGCATCACCAACTTGCAGTTGCTGTTCAACCCAAGCTAGATTTCTCGCGGCAACGGAAGCAAATGCCGTTGACGCCCTGTCTCGACGAATAAAATGCCTACGACTTTCCTTATCGTCCACGATGCAACGCCGATACTCCTCCCAGACTCGATCAATATCCACTAATTTTGGGAAAAAAACGGCCAGCTGCAATCCGAGTTCCTTCAACGCTTCATTTCCATCCGCAACACATTCCCGCGCCACGACTGACATGCGTTCGCCGTCGTCACGACCGATTATCCTTAGCGCGTGTGCTACCCTGTTAATAATTCCACTACGTTCTGCGTCCTCAATCGAACGAACTCGATCCAACAGAAGTGGAATTACGCGAGTCCCAAGGCTTGCCAGTAGATGCGAATACAACGACATGTCGTCGTGTCCGAAGCCATTAGATGCTTCTAATGCAGAAACCAGTTTCCAGAGAAACTTTCGTTCCTTGTTCGGAACCTCTGGATCGAGTAGTAACCAAAGCACGTCCATCGGAACGTAGCCCAGTTGTATGCGTCGGGAATCAGGCACTCTATGACATTTCACCGTAGCCTCGATTAAGCCGTCGAGCGTTAGGACGCCCGATTCAAACAGCGCTACAAGGTGTTTAGCTAATGCCCAACACAGGAAACGTTGATGCCAGATTGCGATGCGGCCATTACCGAGATCGTGTAAAAAGCCACGGTTTACGAGTCTCTCAATCATTTCAGGGCTAAAGCCTGTGTCCAGTAGCGTTTCCGCTAGCCAGGGATATGCGTTTGAATCATCTTTGATCGTCCCTGCAATCTTGCGAATCAACCCGACTTCGACGTTGTTGATTAGCCGACGCCAGGCTGCCTCCATCAAGTCATATTCATTACGAGGCCTGAATGTCGACTGTTCGTCAACGACGTCAGCATAAATCTTTGCAAAGATCGGCCGACGAATGAGTTGACGCACGTCATTCGGAATTGTGCCCCATGACACACCTCTTCGTTTAAGGTATTCGCGTAGTTCACTGTGGTCGAAGTCGTTGGCTGAAACACACAGTTGGTTGTTCTCGATTGCAATTTGCCGACCAATGATCGGGCTTGTGTTGAAGGCTAGCCTGACGCCCCAGCGGGCCCAATCAAGCTGAAGAAGCTTCTTTACATCTTCATTCGATCTGACATCGTCAACGCAAATGAGTGCCCAAGGAGTCTCAATGTCAGGAGTTGACTGCGCGCGTCGGCTTGCAACACTTTCGAGTGTTAGCACAGCGTCTCGTTCGAGACCATAGTTCCAGATTTCCTTCGCAACATACGCGGAGACATCCGCAGGTTCGCGAGCGCTTGGGACCCATATGACGAGGCAGTTAGAGGCGGCCACATCGGTCGCCAGCCCTGCTAGACGCCAAGTTTTCCCTTGCCCGCTCTCGCCTCGGATAGCTGTTATCGTTCGCTCCAAATTAAGCTTGTCCCGAGGATCGTAAGTTTTGTCATACTGTTCCTTGCTTAGTTGCTCGACTAGTCGCTGCTTCATCCTCGCAAGCAGTCGATGCCAGTTTAGGAACGAGTGCACTGGAATACTACACCGCCGCAAGAGTGACTCGGCCGAAACAGATTGCATGCCCTGGGATGCGATTTCGAGAAGGAGCCCACAGAGCTGACGACGTTTCGCATCCACATCTTCAGAGTAATCGACGTGATGACCTAGGAATGCATTTATCCGAACCGCCAAAAGTTCATGGTTCTGCGATTCTACGATCTCAAAACGTGCCAGCAAATGAAACAGCTTGCTTTTTACGACGCCTTCAGGCTCACTCGTTGCGGGTTCGCGTTTCGAAACTTTGGCAACTATGTAGTTGAAGAGTTCATCGTCGTTGTACGTGTATTTCCCGATTTTGTGACGTTTCGTAATGTCCGTAAGGCTAGCAGCGATTCCTTCCGAGGGATGCAACGGCAGTGACTTAAAGAATTCCATCGTGTCACGCCAGTCACCGATCTTGCCTTCCGTGACAAACTGGTATTTGGTGTTTGATTCGAGATCGTCCACTCGAACGGCCATATATAAATCAGTCAGCACGTCTTCGATGATTTTCTTTAGAGCCCAAGTTCCTCCACGAGCCTTCGCTTTCCACTGTTGCACGACTCGGCAAGACTCATCGACTATTTCCAGATCGCCACCGCCACCAGCAGGCTCGATGATCAGTTGAGCTTGGGTAATATCGTCGCCAGTACATTTCGCATATGTGATTGAAGGATTCACAGCCCTGTCAAGTGTTCCAAGGACTTGGTATAGGATTCCGTTGATGTTCGCTGATCCGCCTACGTTCGACATTCCGGCAATTCCTTTCCAAGGCACGATACTGCAAGCCACAACGTGAGGTTGTAACCTTAGCGATACAGGGGATTGTAGCGATTGCCGGCCACAGACCGCTACTGAACTGATGCTGGATGACGCCAGATATGTATTTTTGATTGGACCGTCCACGGCGAACTTGCCGCATTTCAATTTGCGTATGTGAAGATTTGCCAATATTGCTTCGCAATCCGCTTCGCCTATCGCATGACTATGTAATTGATTAAAGAAAAGCGGCACAGATTTGACTCCCTGTCGTTGAAGGGAGCTGTTCCTGAGCGGCGCGCCAATAGCTTGCTCCAGTGCGCGACACCGGAGCAGCCAGAGAGAGATTAGAGTCGTTGAGCAGATTCTTCGGCCGCAGCATGTAGGATCATCCAGAAAGCTGTCTTGATTTTGACGATCTAAATCGGATGTCGCAGTCGGTGAAATTTGGGTCAGAAAACGATAGTGACTCGTTTCCGTCAGAAGTGGGCGAGATCAGTTATGGCTGACTTGCTCGCGAGGGCAAGACGTTACGCTGCCCAATCGACCAGAAACGGCCCAGTGGTTGATTAAACACTCGTCGCGGGCAGGCGGGGTAATGCGCGAGCTTTCCGCCATCTCATAGTGCGTTCTTATTGCCTCCAATACAATTCTGACGCGGCGTCAGAAAACGTTGCTCCAAGGATGGTATGCTGGGCAATGGAAAGCAAAATCGAAGCGGCTTACCGGTTGCAGAGCGATGGCCGATGGGATGAAGCATCAGCGGCGAACGCTCGCTCTGCATGCAGACCGCGAAAACGGTCGCCTCCAAAGGACACGCCGCAGAAGCGGTCAAACTGTACGAACACGTCGAGCAGCTCGATCCGATCGGCGAACCGCTCGATGCCGAATTGGCTCCGCTGTACGCCGATCTTGGCAACCACGATGCAGCGATTCAGCGCTATAATCGGATCGTCCAGCGCTCGCCCGACGACAGCGAGCTGTCCAACAACTTTGCCTGGACGCTGATGGAATCGGGGCGTTTCGATCAAGCGATCGCCGAAGCGACACGCGGACTGCAAAACGACACCGGTAACCGCCGCCTTCAATCAACGCTTGCGATGATCCATTATCGCAAGGGGGACTCCGCGGCGGCGCTGCGACATTTTTCCGAGGCACTCGGTGAATCGGCAGCCCATCACAACCTCGCGGTCTTAGAGATCGACGCCGGAAACGTCGACTCCGCCAGGGCGCATTTGCAACAAGCGATGCAGTCTGCACCGCCGGACGCGCAAACCGAAACTCTCTTGGCGGCGCTCGACACGGCCGCTTCGGCACGGTAGCGCGGATTCTACAACGCGCACTCGGGTAATTGCGGCGGCGACTTGCGGGCAGCAGTATCCGACGACGAACTCGGTGGCCGGTCGACGGTTTGAATTTGGGAACTTGGAAAGCATGGTGGTGCCGCAGCGCGGGAACGCATGCTTCGATCTGTCACCAGCCCTCGAGCGCGAAACGCCCGAGTTGTCGCTTGGCGTTGCCTTCGATTATGAGGCAAGATCTGCTGGAAGGAGTTGTCCGAGGCGGCGCGCGATCGGTTTACCGGAACGACAACTCCGACTCGCATCAGGTATTTAGAGGGTGCGGCCAGCGCGAAGGGCAAACGTAGGGAAGATCATCCAACACCTGGCGTGCCGCAATGGCGTTTCCCATCACGCCGCCGTTCGTGCGGCTTGTTCCGCGGGCCTATTGTCATGGGTTTCGAAGCAGGGCGGACGCAGTGCTTGGATTGGCAAATGATAGCTGGGGCGGTATCCTCTTCGGACAAGTCCTCCGCGGAAATGCGGCCTCGTAGTTCCAATCCCTCCATCCTACTTCATGAAAGAAGTCTCTTTATGTCAGCCCAGCAGAAAGCAACCGACCTCGGAATCGACCTCAGCGATCAGCCCAACGGCTATCTGAATCTCTGCATCAAAAGTGGCAACCAGTTGATCACTTCGGGGCACGTCAGCGACATCAAGGGAATTCTCGGCGGCGGTCTGTCGGTCGAAGAGGGTTACAAAGCTGCCCGTGAGTGCGCCGAAAAGATCCTTCGTTCGGTCCGCAACACGCATGGAACACTGGACGGTTTGAAGGTCGTCAAGCTGCTGGGCTGCGTTTATTCGGCTCCTGATTTCACCGATCAACACTTGGTAATCAATGGTGCGTCGGATCTGTTCCACGAACTGTACGGCAAGGATGGCGATGGGTATCACGCCCGCAGCGCCCTCGGTTTTGCCGCCTTGCCAACCGGTGTCGCGGTCGAAGTCGAAGCGGTTTTCGAAATCCTCTAACGAATGTTTGCTGCCGGCAGACGATGCCGCAACAAATGAAAAAATGAAAAATGCTCGGTCGGTCCATTGGATCGACCTTCGGCCGACCAATCGCATTGGTCGGTTTCCTCCTGCCGCTTCCTGGTTTGGGAACCGCCACCTGGCTCCCCTCCTTTTCCAACCAGGCTCCATTCACAACCGTCGCAGCGACCTTTCCCACGAGCGCGAATCTATGACGATGGAATCCGAGCGCGAGTCCCCCACACGCATTCGCTATCACGTGATCGGAGCGACGACGCTTGCTGCGGTGATGTTGTATCTGGACCGGATCTGCATCGCAGAGATTGCAAAACTGCAAGACTTTCGCCAGGCGCTCCAGTTGTCGGACGAGCAGGTTGGCATGGTGATGTCCGCCTTCTTCTTCTCCTACGCGCTCGCACAGGTCCCCGCCGGTTGGCTGTCGGACCGCTTTGGCGCCCGCCGCATGATGCCGATCTACATCGCAGTCTGGTCGATCTGTACGCTGTTGACCGGGTTTGCCAATGGGTTTGTGATGCTGTTGGTGGTGCGGCTGCTGTTTGGACTTTCCCAGGCGGGATGTTATCCGACCGCTGGCAGTTTGGTGAAACGTTGGATCGAACTTCCACGTCGCGGGACCGCCAGTAGCATCGTGTCGTTTGGTGGCCGGCTCGGTGGCGCGATCGCACCGCTGCTGACCGCCTGGCTGTTGAAAGATTATTTGAGCTGGCAAATCGTGCTGGCGCTTTACGGATTGGCTGGGCTATTTGTGGCGGGCTATTTCTGGCGGATCTTTCGCGAAACGCCGATGGACCATCCCGCTTGCAACGCCGAAGAACGGGAATTGATCACCCGCTTCGACAGTCCGGACGACGGCGGCTCCAGCGCTGCGTTTCCGCCGATCCTGACACTCGTCAGCAGCGGAACGATGTGGATGATGTGCGCCTTGCAGTTTGGGGTCAACATCGGATGGGTTTTCCTGGTCACTTGGCTGCCGACCTATTTGCAGGATGTGAAGCAGGTCGACGCGACGATTGGCGGCTTGATGTCAACGATCGTTTTGTTTGCTGGAATCGGCGGCATGCTGTTAGGCGGTCCGCTGACCGATATCTGTACGCAACGGCTTGGGACGCGATGGGGACGCTCGCTCCCCATCGCCGGTTGTTCTACGGTCGCGCTGTGCGCCTACCTTTCTTGCCTGCACTTGGAATCGGCTTGGTCGTTTGTCATCGCCGCTTCAATCGTGGCGTTTATGACCGACATGAGCGTTCCCGCCGTCTGGGCTTACATGCAAGATGTCGGAGGCAAAAACACGGCGGCCGTCTTCGGTTGGGGAAACATGTGGGGCAACTTTGGTGCCGCAGTCACGCCGCTACTGGTCCCCATCGTGTTAAAGAAGTGGGATCACAACGGCGACTGGCACGAAGCGTTTTATCTCTTTTCAGCGGGCTATCTGGTCGCTGCCCTGTGCGCTTTAGGTATCAACGCCCAACGTAAAATTTCATAGCGGCAGTGCCAACGCGTCGTCGCGATCAATCCGCCCGATTTCACGATCGGTGTCGCATCGACTAGAATCGGGGCCCTCGCCCCCTCTCACCCCACCTATCTCTTCACGCCTCTCTCAACCCACCACAGACAATGGCCATCATCGACTGGATTATTTTGTTTCTCTATGCCACGTCCACGATCGGGCTCGGCTGGTATTACGGTCGCAAGCAGGAGGATACCAGCGAATATTTCGTCGGCTCCGGGCAAATGAACCCCATCCTGATCGGGATCTCGTTGTTTGCGACGCTGTTGAGCACGATCAGCTATCTGGCGATACCGGGCGAAGTGCTCGGCAAAGGGCCGATCTATCTGACCAACTATCTCGCCTACCCGTTTGTCTATCTGTTTGTGGCGTTGGTTCTGCTGCCCGTCTACATGCGGCAACGGGTGACCAGTGCGTACGAATTGCTTGAGAACCAACTGGGGCTCAGCATCCGATTGCTTGGCGCAACGATGTTTGTGTTGCTGCGACTTGTATGGATGTCGTTACTTGTCTTTTTAACCGCCAAAGCGATCGCGATCATGATCGGGGGCGGCGACGACATGGTCCCTTGGATCGTTTTGGTCACCGGAATCTTTGCGGTCACCTACACTTCGTTGGGCGGACTGCAAGCGGTGGTGATCACCGACACGATGCAAACGCTGTTGCTTTACGGCGGGTCGCTATTGGTACTTGGCGTGGTCACCTACCAGATGGGCGGACTCGGATGGTTCCCATCGGAATGGCCCGGTGATGCTTGGGATTCCCAACCGATCTTCAGTCTCGATCCAGCGACCCGAGTGACCGTGTTCGGATCGGCCCTTTCGGTCTTTCTTTGGACGGTCTGCACATCGGCCGGCGATCAAGTTTCTGTGCAACGGTTTATGGCGACCAAAGATGTGAAGGCCGCGCGGCGAGCCATCGCGATCCAATTGATTGTTGCCATGGTGGTCGGAGCCACACTGGGACTCGTGGGAATCGCGTTGCTTGGATATTTCCAGGCGCACCCTGAGTTCATGCCCAAAGACGTGTCGCTCAAAGCACAAGCGGACGGTTTGTTTCCACACTTCATCGCCTCGCATCTGCCGCCGGTCGTCACCGGTTTGGTCGTGTCGGGACTGTTTGCCGCAGCGATGTCCAGTATCGATTCGGGTGTCAATTCGATCACCGCCGTCGTGATGACTGATTATTTGGATCGCTTCGGCCGGAAACCCGCGACGGAGAAGAAACATCTTCTGTATGCCCGATCGTTGGCGGTCGCCATTGGAACCACCGTCGTGTTGATCAGCACCTTCATGGAATACATTCCCGGAAACTTCATGGCGGTGACGAACAAAACCGTCAACTTACTGTCAGTCCCGATTGCGTTACTGTTCTTCTTTGCCCTATTTGTACCTTTCTCAAACGCACTTGGCGTTTGGATCGGCACGGTGGCAAGCGTCGGCGTTGCAGTGACCATTGCATTTTCAGGAGTGATCTTCGGAACCGATCCCGACACGGGATTGGATCCGATCAGCTTCCAGTGGATCGCGCCAGCGTCTCTACTGGCAGGCTTAACAGTGGGCACGACGGCCTGCCTACTTTGTGCACCTCTGTATCCCTCAAAAAGCAACGACAGTTAGTCTTCGGCAACGCAGAATCGGCACCTCTTTTTATAACAACCAATAGAAGCGACACGGACGATGAGAAAAAGTAAAACGCTCGCAAAAATACGCCAAGGCGAAGTGATCAAGACATGTGTTATCGGCCACTATGTGCCGGCTTATGTCTGCCACGCGGCGCGGGCGGGGTACGATTGCATTTGGATCGACTTGGAACATCGGGCGATGACGACACGCGAGGTCGAAGCGCTCCTCGCCTTTTCCCATCTATACGACATCGACTTGATGATCCGCCCTCCGACACTGGAGAAAACCGGGCTGTGTCGGTATCTCGAAGATGGCGCCGCTGGGTTGCTGATCCCTCACGTCTCGACAGCGGAAAAGGCGAAGATGCTGGTCGATGCGGTCAAGTTCCCGCCGATCGGTGATCGCGGAATCGACAACGCTGGCCTGGATGCCGACTTCTATATCCACGATGCCGATGAATATGTCGCCTGGGCGAATCGCGAAACGTTCTTGTGCGTGCAAGTTGAAACGCCCGAAGGGGTTCGCAATGTGGAAGAGATCGCTGCGATCGAAGGGGTCGACATGATCTTCGTGGGCCCCGGTGATCTCGGACTGCGATTGCGTCAGAGCGGAGAGATGACGCTTGACCAGGCGTGGGAAATTGTTGCAGCTGCCTGCCGCAAACATGGCAAGGCGTTTGGCGGTCCGACGCTGCCGACCGCTGAGATGCAAAAGCGGAAGGACCAGGGAGCGCAACTGCTGGTCAACAGCAGCGAATTCCAGAGCTGGTCCGCTGCGCTTGCCCAAGACGGTCAGCGGTTCAACGATCTGACCTAAGCAACACCTGTCGCTTGTTGGCTAAATTTCGGGCGCGGCTTGTTTAATGGCAATGCGGCTCA